>JAILDL010000064.1 GCA_024689465.1 Lachnospiraceae bacterium | reverse complement strand
CCAATGCCAACGGGAAGTGACTAAGCTTGCTTATTTCCTCTCTCTTAGTCACCCGCCCCCGCGCCAATTCCAGCGGGAAGTGACTAAGCTTGTTTATTTCCTCTCTCTTAGTCATCCATCCCCTGCACCAATGTCAGCAGGTTGTGACTAAGCTTGCTTTTTTTCCTGCTCTTAGTCACCCTTCCCCGCGCCAATTCCAGCGGGAAGTGACTAAGATAGTTTTTATTTTCTGGTTGCAGAAGATGATTCCCAAGAACAAATCGTCGGGAGAAACCGTCATACAATGTTATAATTATATCTAGTAGAATAGTATTCATATTTATGACCATATATAGTCTATAAACTTATGAAATACATTAGATATGATACAAATACAAAGGTAACTAAAGTGACCCTCGTTCAACTGAAAGAAGAAACGCTATGGTAAAGCCTATCACAGTAAATCCAAAGGCTATGACTGTTGAGGGTAAATCTGCATCCGGTATCGGATCCTTCTCACTGCAGCAATTGTCACAGATGATGTCCTCCGGCATCATTGACATCTATAAGGATGACACTTATGTAGCTCAAATGTCCCGGCAGGACTATGATGAGTACAACCGTGCATTTCCGACTCCTGTGGAGGATACAGCATATGAGCTTTTAATGAACCATAAAGATGCACTTCTTGCGAAGTATCCCGGATCAACCATCCAGAACATCATCGGATTCGTCCTCAGCAAACAGTTATGTGACCACAAATAATAATAGAAATCCGGAAAGACAAAGCACAAAGTGGAGCTTCATCATGAGCGTACAAGGAGATAAAATGTCTGCTAAACAATATAAGAATCTCAGGAATTTTATTATGATTGCCGGCATAGTTACCGCCTTTATTATTTGGCTTTTTATTCCCGATACTTTCAAAAACTCATCTATATTCCATGTAGGCAATGGTGAGTATGGTTCGAAATGGGGAGCATTGATATTACTTCCTCTTCCCTTGTTTTCTTTATGCTTTAGAAAATCAAAAACAGAATTCCATGGTTCTGACCAGGAATACGCAGAACATGAACAAAAAGAAGCTGACAAAACTAATATGCAACTTGGAATGGTGATATCAATAGCGCTGTCGCTTTTGGTCATTTTTCTAATGAGTGCCGCTTTTTTTCTGCTTTAAATCGTGGAAGTACATGGTATCATAGGGAAGTGTCACATTTAGAAAATCTGCAAGATCGAGGACGTTAAAATGTCATTAGCATTCAAATTCCTACTTGCTTCCATAATCAGTTTTTTGCTTGCAACATTATTAGCTTATATTCTTGCTAAAACAGATATTTACTCAAAAGTCAACTTTGCTGTAATGGTCATACTCGGTATAACAGTAAAAATGTTGATGTGGGTTCCTCCGATCATACTGCTCTTGATCAGTGTAATCCTTTTTGTATTGCGAAAATAGCTTATCGGTGCTGCTTCCTGCATTTGTGGAATTGGCGCGATTTCCGGAATGCCAAGTTAACCATTTGAAAGGATACCTGCTATGAAAGTAGATCAGAAAATAAATGAAGAGACAATGGTATTTGTTCGTGAATGGACTGCCTGTGGGATTATCCGGATCAAAGAGATTCCGTTAAGAGACGTATTGCCCTTTTATAACGAGAATTTTACAGATGAAGTGTGCTATATCAATTTAACAGACCCGGATTGCAGAATTTTTACGATTATCGATAACTTTATTACCTTTGATGACATCATTGAAGATGAGTCTAAAATAATAGCTATCATCACAAAAGGTAACGATTATAAAGTGACTATTGCGAAGGAAAAATTCAGTGCGCATAAATATTTAAAAGATTGCAGAATACCTGAAGATAAAATTCCCGAAATAATAGCGATTCTCGAGAACGAGGGGAATTAATGTTCCCCTCAGCAACGCTCCTCTTTCCTCTCCCAGGCAATTGACAAAGCAACAGAATTTAGGAGGTGTAACACCATGAGTTCTTTTCTTATTTTTCCTGTTTTTTGCGGGATCATATTAGTGGGAGCTTTGCTCCAGTTGTCTTTCATACTGGTGGAACACAGAGAAAAGTACGTACCGGCCGTGATCCTGAAGGGTCTGGCATCCGTATGTTTCGTGATCCTGGGGCTTCTCTCCTTTGGAATCTGCGAAAACGTGAAATTCGGTAGAATGGTTCTCCTGGGTCTGATCTTTGGTGCGCTGGGAGACATTCTTCTCAACCTGCGATTTGTAGTAAAGGAAAAAGCGCAGCCGATCTTCCTGGCCGGGATCGCAGCATTCCTGGTAGGTCACATTCTTTATCTGGTGGCGCTGATCCCCCTCGCAACCAATCCCCTTTTATATGCGATCATAGGACTTGTGCTCGCTGCGGTGCTTCTTACCATCATCTTTAAGACATTTGAAGTAAAGATTGCTTTCAAGATATTCGGCATCTTCTATATTGGCGCCATTTCTGTCATGACGGTTATGGCGATCGGCAACTTCCTGGCGTTAGCAGGAAATATCAATCGTATCTTATACGCGGTGGGAGCATTGGCTTTTCTGATCTCCGACGTTGTCTTGATCTTCAACACCTTTGGAAAGGAAACCAAATTCGGCATGCGCATTACGAACCTGGCTTTCTATTATCTGGGCCAGATCCTCATCGCTTTATCCATCTTATTTATCTGAGGATTTTGCCTTAATTGGCGCCGATCCGGATCCATTTTCCCTTGAAATAATAGATGACAAATACGATGGAGCTGACGGACCAGGTCAGCGGATATGCCCAGAATATCACATTCACCACCGGGATGAAGTGCACAATGATCGTGATATAGGTAATACGGAGCAGGCACCAGCTGGAAAGCATGACGATCATGGGAATGGTCGTCTTGCCGGCTCCTCTGTAGATGCTGGCCAGGCAGTGGCTAAGGGCCAGCAGGCAATAGAAAAGGCTTTCGGTCCTTGCCTGCGTCGTTCCGATCATAAGGACATCTGCTTCCGAGGAAAACATGCGAAGCAGGATGGGGGCAAAGGCAAACACGATCACACCGATAAACTCTGCACAGGATACACCAATGACGCTGCCGATGACAGCGCCTTTTTTTACCCGTTTTACCTCATTGGCACCCAGATTTTGACTTACAAAGGTGGTGAGGGCCATGCACATGCAGGTGATGGGCAAAAAGACAAACCCTTCCAGCTTAAAGTAGCTGCCGCAGCCGGCCATGGCCACGGACCCGAAAGCATTGATATTGGACTGGACCACCACGTTTCCGATGGCGATCACGCTGTTCTGGATACCGGTGGGAAAGCCGATCATCAGCTCTTTCTTTAAGGTATCCGGATCCATAATAAGCTTGCGGATATAGATCCGATGGGGGCCATCCACCTGCGTAAGCTTTACAAACGCCAGGATCGCACTGACAAACTGTGCGATGACCGTAGCAAGGGCGGCTCCGCCGATCCCAAAACCAAAGAACTGCACAAAGGCGATATCCAGTACCGTATTGATCACGGTACTGACGATCAGATAATACAGGGGGCGCTTGGAATCCCCCATGGCCTGAAATACGCCGCAACAGGCACTGTAAAGAATGTTTCCAAGTCCGCCCAGGAAATAGATCTTAAAATACAGGACGGAGCTGGGCATGACATCCGCCGGAGTCCCCATCCAGCGCAGCAGTGTTGGAGTAAAAAAGTACCCCCAGACGGTCATTACGATGCCCATCAGGATGGCAAAGGCAATGCCGGTGTGGGATGCCACTAAGACACCCTTCTGGTCGCCGGCTCCGTACCGCTTCCCGATGATGACGCTGTTTCCCATGAACAGGCCGTTGATAAATCCGACCATCAAAAAGATCAGGCTGCCGGTGGTACTTACCGCAGCCAGGGCTTCTTTTCCCAGTACATTTCCCACAACAACCGAATCGACCACATTGTAGAGCTGCTGCAGGAGCTGGCCGAAGAACAGGGGAATGGCAAATAATACTAAGTTTTTTGTAATGGAACCTTGGGTCATAAACGGGATATCTCTCTAAATCTATTTTTACAGATCGGTATTGCGCATCACAGGGCGCAGGAGGTGAACTTTGAAAAAGCAGAGATCACACTCACCAACAAAGAATCATACCACATGCCGAAGAATAAGTGGAAGTGACTCCCAAAAGAAAAGGATATATAATGAAAGTAAGGAGAAATGTCAGACAATAGCATAGTGAATGAAAGGGGATAACGAGAATGACCTACGTATTTTTGGCAATATTCCTGATTTCTACCGCGATCCATCTGTATGGCTCCATCCGGCAGGACAAAAAACTGCGCAACCTTACCAAACCCATTCTCTTAGCGTCTCTGTTTGGGTTTTACTATGTTTCCGCAAAGGTTGTTTTGCCCGCCATTTTGCTGGCCCTGTTTTTCAGCTGGCTGGGCGATGTGCTCCTTATGCCTTCCGGAGTCAAATGGTTTACCGCCGGCGGCATCGCCTTTATGGTAAGTCACGCCTTCTTCATTGCAGGCTACTGCACGGAAATTGACTTTTCACGGATCCATCCTCTGATCATCCTGCCTCTGGCTGCTGTTTTCATAGGGCTGGTCTGCTATATTTTCTCCAAATTAAAACCCCATCTGCCTAAGATCCTGTTTTATCCCATGTTTTTCTATCTGCTGATCAACGGGACCATGAACTGTTTCGCCATTTTCCGCATGATCAGTAACCCCAGCACTCCTACGATCATCACCTGTATTGGTGCGATCCTGTTCTTTATTTCCGATTCCACACTGTTCTTTGTGCGGTTTAAGAAAGATGGCCTGTTAAAGACCCATTTCTGGGTCATGCTGACCTATTCCATCGGAGAACTGCTCATCATCATCGGTCTTTTGTAAAAATCGGTCACGATCATAAAGATGTTTCCATCTAAGGAGGTGTACTATGAAGTACTATCTGTACAATTCACTGGCAAACAATGGGATAAAGCCCCAGATGGCTCCGGGTATCGAATTGGTCGATGCGGTGGGACTGGACTATGTAGCGTATCTGAAGAATCTTGCGCCGGAAGATGAGGTCGTGCTGATCGGCGGAGACGGCACCGTCAATTACTTTGTCAATGCCATCAAAGGATATGAACCGGTAAACAACATCTACCTGCTGGGAAACGGAACCGGAAATGATTTTCTGACGGATATCGGCAAAAAGGCCGGCGAAGAGATCCTGTTAAATCCCTACCTGAAAAATCTCCCCACCGTTTGGGTAAACGGCATGGAGAGACTGTTCATCAACAATATGGGATTCGGGATTGACGGCTACTGCTGTGAAGTGGCCGATCAGATCAAGGAAAAGACACCGGGTTGTGCGATCAATTATTCCGGCATCGCCATTAAGGGACTGCTGTTTCATTTTAAGCCCCGCCATGCCATCGTTACAGTCGACGGGGTAACGCACGAGTTTGATCATGTTTGGATCGCGCCTACCATGAAGGGACGCTACTACGGCGGTGGCATGAATATGGCCCCGGAGCAGGACCGGTTTTCGGACCATCTGACGGTGGTGGTTTATCATTGCCGTTCCAAATTAAAAGCCCTGATGGCCTTCCCCTCCATCTTCAAGGGAGAACACATTCAGAAAACGGACATCGTCAGTGTCTTTACGGGAAATGAGATCTCCGTATCCTTCTCCATGCCTTCGGCTGCGCAGATCGACGGAGAAACGGTGCTGCATGTCAGCGAATATAAGGTGAAGCTGTAAGATAAGCCTATTCTTTTGGTACAAACAGATCCCGGAATTCCTTCCGCCCAGGGACCCATGCTTTTTCGTAGATGTGGGAAAAATGGTTCTTTACGGTTTGTTCGGATATGCCAAGCATATACGCAATCCTTCGGTTGGAAAAACCGGACACCTTGAGAAAGCCCAGTTCCAGTTCACGTTTCGTGAGGCCGAATTTCCGGGCAATTGTCAGATATTGTTCCTTTGTGATCCCTGCCGGTGTCATTCTCCCAGATCCATTTCTTCATTCATCTTACGGTCTGCGTGCAATTTCAGCGGCAGGAGCAGGAACTCTATGATCACCGCATAGAATCCGGAGAGAAAGCAAACGGCCAGACGCGGTCCCATGGATGCAGGGTCATCCAGACTTGCCATAAGAAGAACACCGGAAACGATAATGGCAAAGAGGGCTCCGCAGATGGTAAGTTTCTGTGCGGTCCCTACCGCTTCTGTGATGTTTTTCAGTTCCAGCAGGCTGTAGGGTCGGATCCCCACGGAGAATGCCTTTCCAAAATCCTTCCATGCCCCCATGATGATCAGACCGGGGATCAGAAACAGCAGGATCAGCAAAAGAGACGGCAGATCAAAAAAGACCAGAAGGGAAGATATTCCCTGTCCTCCGGATAAAACACAAAACACGAATACACCGATAAACAGTAACAGTTCTCCCAGTAAAACAAATCGTATATTTTTCATGGTATGCTCCTTTCGGATCTATTTTCCTGTATCTGTCCTCACTTTAGCATGTATCCGTCCGGCTTTATATAGTACCTTTTTGAATACAGACAGGCGTATTGACACGATCATTGGAGGATGCACAGATCCAGATAGTCATCTACCTCGATCTCGATCACCTGCTCCGGGACGATCTCTTCATAGCACACCCATTGGGTTCCCATGGCATGGGTAAATTTTTCCTTATCCAGAAGATACAGATAGCCTTTTGCTCCGTAATCCGGGTGACAATTGCGAAACACCATTTTGTCCCCATATTCCGGGAGCATGATCCTCTCTGCCTCCTCACTTTCTTCGATACACCCCAGTGCAAAGCAGATGGCCATGTTTTTATTGCTGGTTGCATAAACCGCATACCGGCAGCCTTCCTCAAAGCCTGTATCAACAGCCTGATGGGGAATAAGTATATTCAGTTTCCGGGGGCTCCCGTGATATAAGTATTCTTTTTCCATCTCTATATCTTGATCTTCGTCCATTTTCCCTGCTTAAACCGCACAGAACCGAAAATAAACCGGGAAACCTGATCTGCCAGGATTCCCATCCAGACACCGTTGATGCCTAGCCCCAGGGTATAACCGCACAAATAGGAAAAAGCGGTACGGATCAGCGTAACGCTGATGATGGACGCCATGGCGGTGTACCCGGTGTCTCCTGCGCCACGCAGGCACCCCATATAGATGACCTGAGAAACCTGGAAGATCACCACCACGATGATGATCCGGGTGATGTTTACACCGATCTGAACGATCTCCGGCTCTTCAAAGAAGGCGGACATGATCCCGTGCCCTCCGAAAAAGTACACACAAGCCAGGATAAAGGAAATAAACAGGCCCAATCTTCTGCAGGTTTTGCCATAATCCTTTGCCAGTTCTTCGTTTCCTTCCCCAAGACTTCGCCCGATGAGGGCAACTGCCGTCGCTTGCAGGCCGTCTCCAAAGGAAAAGGAAAGGCCCATGATATTCATTCCCACCTGATGGGCCGCCATTTCATAGGTTCCCATTTTGGCAGCCATGATAGATGTCGCCATAAATCCCACACGCATGAGCATCTGCTCGAAGAAAACCGAATACCCTACCTTGATCAGGGAATGGATGGCTCCCAGTCCCGGCAGGATCTTATTTTTCACGATAAAGGGGATGCTGACAAAGCAGTCCTTTTTAAACAGGGACTGCACGCTCATAATGCTGGCCACCACCGTTCCCAGTACCGTCGCAAGGGCCGCTCCTCTTACGCCCAAAGCCGGAAATCCCAGTTTTCCCCCGATGAGAAGGTAGTTGAAAATGACGTTTACGGTGTTGGAGGCCAGATTGGTCCGCATGGTGATCCGGGTATTGCCCGCACCTCTCTGGGCGGAATTGATGCCCATCTGGATGCAGTTAAAGATCATGCCGCCCATGACGATCTTAAAATAGGCAGATGCCAATGCATGGGTATCTTCGTTGGAACCGCAAAAGCGCAGGATCGGGTCCGTGGTATAGACCAGTGCCGCGGAAATGAGCACCGCCATCAGGATGATAAAGGCAGCGCCGGAAAACAGGATCCGGTTGGCATCCTCCTTTTTGCCCTCTCCTTTTCGTCTTGCGATCAGGGCGGAAAGGGAAACGTTTACTGCAAAGAACAGGGAAAGCCCCATAAACTTTGGCTGTGTCGTCAGGCCGATGGCAGCCACCGCATTGCTTCCCAGGCCGCTGACCATATAGGAATCCACCAGTCCCACAAAGGCGGTGAAAAAGGATTCCACCACTGCGGGCCATGCCATGCTGACGGTTTCTTTTAATAATCGGTTGTTTGTCTGATTCATGATCTGCTCTTCTGTAAGACTCTTTTGGAAAAAGAGCCGGTATCTCTTTTCGTAGAATATCCGGCAGTGTACAATACTTACAGCACCACATGGAAAAGATCCGAAAGGGAGCCAAAGCTATGCCGGAAACTGTCTTTACCAAACAAAAAACTCTGGAAGCAAAGGGTCTGGCGATCCTGCTGCTTCTTTCCTATCATCTGTTCGAAAACCGTCAGATGCTGGAAGAATTACAGGTAAACCATGCCCCCTTTACAACGGATCGCTTTTTGCTCTTTACCGGATTTGGAAATATCTGTGTGGCGGTATTTGTCTTTTTGACAGCCTATGGGATCTCCATCGGCCTGCTTCGGCAGAATGCACCTTTTATGGAACAGCTGCGCCAAGCCTGGAAGCGCTTTTATAAACTGATGCTGCAGTTTTTCATTCTGTATCTGTCCGTCAATCTCCTCTGGCACAGACACTTTGACTATGTTTCTTTATACGGCTCCGGAAAGCAGGGCCTCTTATATGCCCTGACGGACGGCCTGGGCCTTTCCATGTTTTTCCATACCCCCACCTTAAACATGACCTGGTGGTATATGGAGATCGCCTATATCCTGATCTTTCTGGTACCGGTCCTTGCTCTTCTGGTCCGAAAGACCGGCTACTATCTGCTGCCTCTGGCCTTTTTTGCGCCCTTTGTCTTTCCCATGGGCGAAGATATCCACCGGTACTTTTTCGTGGCTGTATTGGGCGTCTGCGCAGCCTACGGACATCTTCCCGATAAGCTGCTTTCTATAAAGATCCCGGCCATCCTCAAATGGATCTGCGCCCTCGCGCTTTTGATCCTGTGCGTCCTGATCCGGCAAAATTACGTGGTCTACGAAACCTATATCTATCTGGCAGATGCACCCATGGCCCTGCTGGTGATCTATGTGGCATGCGCCCTCTTTGGAACCGTGCCCGGAATGAAGCAGGCCCTTTCCTTCATCGGAAAGCATTCCATGAATATTTTCCTGGTGCACACCTTCTTTTATATGTCCCTGTGGCGGGAGTATATCTATCGCTTCCACTACTGGCTCATATCTCTCCTGCTGTGCCTGATGGCCAGCCTGGTGTATTCCGTGATCCTGGAAGCGGTAAAGGCAGGTGTTCTGCGCCTCTTTTTGTGGGGAAAGCCGCGTCTTTCGGCTCATTTTGACCGCCGCTAAGACCGGTTGTTGCCTGCTTACTTTACGAAAACCGGCACCCCGTCCGTTTATTTTATCTTCTTGCACATCTTGTGGAATTCATCCCGTTTCTGTGCTTCCGTCCAGTCTTCCTTTTCAAAGCGCTGGTACAGTTCTTCCATAAGAGACCAGTCCAGTATTTCCTCCGCTTCATCGCAAAGCGTTGCAAATTCGTCATTGACCGCAGCATAAAGGCTGCTCTGGCGGACAATGTCGTAGGAGAAAAAGTCCTTCGCCATCAGGCGCTTGAATTCCCGATCCCGGTTATGCATGTAGGGACCGGTGATCAGGTTCTGGTCCACCCGGTAGGTATCGGAAAAGATAGGCTTGTTGATAAAGTACACCTGAAACTCTGCCGGCGAAAAGCCATGTTCCATGCAGGCGCGGTAAATTGCGTGAAATACCGTAAAGTAGTTATCCATGACCTTGCCGCTGTCCCCATAGACCATACCATAGGCTTCGTTCCAGGGCGGGCAGATCACCGCTTTTACCCTGGCGCCGCGACCAATGGCTGCTTCGATATCCGGGATCAGATCCCGGGTCAGGATCAGACGATAGCCGCTGATCCAGATGCTCTTATCGCAATCAGAGAGCATGTTCTGCAGGGCTCTCTTCTTATCCCGGTGCAGACTGGCAATGCCGTACTGATGCATATCTTCCAGATACTCTTCACTGCGGTGGTTCTTATAGCTGATGTACAGATCCGCGATGGTGGTAAAGACGGTGACCAACAGGGATGTAAACAGCGCCAGCATCAGATTGGAGAGTACTTCGCTCTGGCGCACCGCCGGAATGCAATACACCACGATGGACACCACAAAGATAAACACCATCAGGCAGGTAACGTACACCTGTGTATGTAAATGATAGGCTTTGATCCGAAACCAGATCCCGTGATCCTTATGCATGAGTGATCTCCTTTTCATAGTAAACCGTATCGATCCCTTCTCCCCGATCGTTGGGGAGGGTCATGGCAAGGGTAAATCCCAGCCGTTTCAGGATCGTTAAATGCGCCATGTTCAAAGACCAGGTACGGGTGATCACCCATCGGTCATCGGTGTGCTCAAACAGAGCCCGGTACATCTTTTCCGTCAGTTTCTTTCCCCGTGCGGTTTTCTTTACCACAATGGTGGACACATAGCTGCAGATTGCTTCCCGGTTTTCCAAGCGGACCGGATGAGCGGGGATATAGGACAAAAAGCCGGCCACATGTCCCTCTTCCACAGCCAGAATGAAGGCCTGCTGTCGCATGGTCTCAAAATAAGTATAAGGCGGCTGATCCGACTCCTTCCCGGGCAGAAGGGCTGCCTGGGTGGTATCGTTTCGGGAAGACAGAGGCGGTATAAACTCATGATCTGCCTGATAAAGCAGATCCCGCACCTCTTCCAGATAGTCCGCGGATAAGATTTCTTCCTGAATCAGTTGCATATGCGCATCCTTCTTTTCTTAGGCAAAATAGCACAAACCCATCATATCATCCGCCCCTGCAGACTGCAAACGCCCCCATTCCCTCCGGTTCAGAAAACGTGTATCATAGACCATGGAGCGCTTCGCAGAACTTGCGAAAGCACGCTGCGATCCTATCTCTGCAGACAGCGGAAAACAAGGAGCATCTCATGACAGACAAACAAGTGCAGAAGCATAAATATAAACCCATCCTGGTTGGCGTAATATCCCTCCTTCTCCTGGCAGGGATCATGATCGTAGTCCTTTCGGCGCTTCGCGTTCAGAAGCAAAAGGCGGAAGAAGAAGCCGCGCGAAAGAAACACGAGGAATATATGGCGCTGCTGGAAAATCCTCCGGAGCCCATCCGGGTTTCCGAAAGTACGGGTGAGTCGGATATTGCCTTATCCACGATCACCGTTCATGAGCATACTCCCTATGAAGATGCGCTCTCCGATGCGGATGACGAAAACCGTTCTTCTGCCGATACCGAAGAATCCTCCTCCATCGTCATTCATGATTATGATGAAACAGGCAGCGATTATTTTGACCGCTATCAGGATCCTGCCGATGATGAATACGACTACCTCTGGGCCAATGATTTTGAATTAAACGAGTTTGCCGGCCTCTGCGCGGTCCACGATGCAAAGGGCTATGTTTATATCTATGATCAGGTAAAGCCCACTTACAAGGACCTGTGCAAAGCGATCGATAAAAACAAGCAGATCGACCCAAAATACATTCCCTACATAAAGGCTTATCTGAAGGACTGGCTGGCTTTATATCCTGAGTCGGATTTTTCCAATTTCCTGTATAACCTGAAAGGACTGCAGGTAAGGGAAGTCTCCACCTCCGACATGAAATTTGTGGCCCTTTCCGCTGATGCCCTTGCCTGTTACCGGCAAAAGGATAACACCATCTACATCAACGAAGCCATCGACTTAAGTGACCGGGCAAAGGACGATTACATCATTCTGGGGCATGAATTATGGCATGCTGCCAGACTGGGCCGCCACCAAAGCGATAAGCTGAGCATCAGCGTGGGCTTCTATGCCGGTTCTGAGCTGGGATACTATGCGGATGAAGCTCTGGACACCTATTTTATGTATCAGGTTCAGGGCTACGGAGAGCGGTCTCAGTTTTACCTGCTTTCCAGCAATTACTTCCGGATCATCATGGAAGCCATCGGAGACCATTATTCCGGATCCGATTACATGAACCATTCCGTCAATTACCTGGCCCTGCAGATGGATACCTTTATGGAAGACACTCCGTATGCGGGAAATGCTCTGAAAACCCTGCATCTGCTGGATGGGGAGATGGATCTGCATTACGAAAAGAACACGGACGTAACGAAAGAAGACCTGCAATACCTGTTTGACTACCTCATGACCATGTATTGCAAGACACAGATCGATCCAGGCACCTCCGCCACAGAGGCTGAGGATGTATTTACGTCCTTCATGGAGGAAGTAACGTACCGCCTGGAAGGGCTCAGAACCCCTTATGAAGAGATCACCCCCGAAGCCTTCCGTCCTGCATGGGAGCGCTACTGCGAAGATCTGGGAATCCGCTCCTGACAGGATCATTCCCGGGCTCCATACGATCATTTTCATTCCGTGATAAAATAAGAGAAAGTATACGAGAGGCAGGAAAGTAACTTGGCTAATTTTGTAACCGACGGTCGGAATCTTCCGATCTTTGAATCCAAAAAAGAATATCATTTTTACGGCTGGCAGGAGGCTACGGTAAAGCCGACGGATGCAGCCTATCACATGATCGATGATCCGAAGATGCTCTATGACATCCTTTCGGAGATCTGGTGCAGACAGACCTGTGCCCCCAGGATGCGGGATGACTGGACAAAGGATAATAAAACCCTGGGCCAGTGCTCCATTACCGCTTTTCTGGTGCAGGACATCTTTGGCGGGGACGTTTACGGGATCCCCCGGGAAGGAGATACCTTCCATTGCTACAATGTGGTAGACGGTCATACCTTTGACCTGACCAGTGAACAGTTTGGGGACGAAGTACTCTCCTATGAGGACAATCCCCTGCAGCTGCGGGAGGATCATTTCTCCAAATTCGAGAAAAAGCAGCGCTATGAATATCTGAAGGAAGAGCTGATGAAAAAGCTGGCCAAGGTTACGCTCCTGAAGCTGGTGGATGCAGCCGCAAAGGGCGATATCCGGGCAGCGGAAGAGATCGCCGTAGGGTATCATGACGGACGCTTTGGCGAACGGAACCTGACCAAGGCAAAGAAGTGGGCTTCCTATGCGGCCAAACACGGCAGTAAGGTTGCTGCAGAGCTGATGCAAAAGCTCTGACCCTGTTTTGCAGCGATCTTTTCTTTCGTGCAGCCCAAACACAGGAAGTGATCGGACAGATGCAAGATCGTAGTCCTTTGTCTTTTCCTGCTGCTTTTCGTCAGTCTGAAGGTCATGCGCGCCTTAGTCTTACCCCTTACGTTCCCCTGGTCCGCTGTTGTATCCAGCAGAAAAGAGATCATTCGGTTTATACACCTGCAGGATGGGGAAAAATAAGCATTTCTCCAGCATCTATTTCACTGTGTAATTAAATTTTGTTTACAATTTTCTCGGGTATTTATCCGGGCTTATTTGCGTTGTCCGGAAAACAGGAATATCCCGGCGAAAATTAATGGAGGAATGAAACATGGAAAATGTGATCATAATTCTATGCACCGTCCTGATAGCGTTCGCTCATTAATTTGTTCTTGGAATGGGCCACCGCCTGACATAAGATAAAATAGAAAACATAAAATACTAACGGCCGCTTTTGGCGGAGCCATCCTGGGCGCAGGCCTTTCTCTCATCCTTCGAAACGGAGGCTGCATAGACGGCTCGGAAATCCTGCGATAAAAACGGAAAGGACGTCTTCTTGACGCCCTTTCTTTTTTTTTACGGTATAATCTGGTCGGTGGGAAGCTCGTTAAAAATGTCGGTCAGATGGTAAACTTCTTTACGATTTCTTCCAGGGAATCCGCATCTGTTATATTCTGGCGGATCTGCTTTCGCGCTTCATCCAGTGCAGACACGGTATCCGTGCTCTTATCTGCAATGGCTACCACATCTTCTGCAGACTGATGTGCTACACCGTTAATGGAATCCATGGCAATGTTCATGTCATTGGAAGCGGCCTTAAAGTCATTGATGGAATGGGCCACCGTATCCATGGTAACGTTCATGCGGTTTGCCTGATCCTCATAGGTTTCGCAGGCTTCCAGAAACTTCTGGTAATCACTTACTACTTTTTCATCCACAAAAGTCAGCACTTCCGTTAAGCACTTCTGCAGATCGCCTACAGAGTCTTTTACCAGCTGTACTGCCTCGGTGATCTTGGAAACCGAATCCTGGGACTGGCTGGCCAGCTGTCCGATCTCTCCCGCAACAACCGCAAAACCTCTTCCCACTTCACCGGCTCTGGCTGCTTCAATGGAAGCATTTAAGGACAGCAGGTTGGTCTGGGATGCAATGGCTGTGATGGCCTGGGTCAGGTTGTTGATCTCATCCACAGACTTGGATTTTTCCATAGCCAGATCGGCTGCCTCTTTTACACGGTTATAGATGCGATTGGTCTCATCTGCGTTTTCCTTGGTTTCTCCGGCGATCTCATTGGACTTGGAGCTGATCTCCGTAGCCAGGTTCTTGCCGTCTACCGCCTTGTTATAGATCTCTTCCATCTCGGAATTCATGGTCGTGATCTTGCCCAGTACATCCTCGATGGTGGCAGATGTTTCTTCCATGCTGGAAGCCAGCTGCTCAGCGGTTGCGGAGTTCTCATTGGTAGCGGTTGCCACCTGATCGGTCTTTGAGTTGATCTGTGTGGCACTGTTTTTCATATTGCCGGAAACACTGTCCAGTCTCCGGATGATCTCCACCAGGTTGACCCGCAGCTCTTCCACACCGGCACTGATCAGGCCTACTTCATCCTGTCTGGCACTGAGGGCATCCTGATTTTCTGCCTTACGCAGATCCAGGGTGGACATCACATTGATATTCTCTGTCAGATCCTTCAGGGGCTTTACCATCTTACGCCCAAAATAGGAAACAAAGATGGAATTGATGGCTCCCGCAAGGAGTGCTCCTTTTAAAAAGGTCAGGGCCACCTCACCCGGTCCGGAAAGTTTTCCCGCCACCAGGATACTGGTCACCAATGCTGCATTACAGACAGACATAACGGCGATCATAATGATCTTAAAGAAGATCGATGATACATAATTGACTTTTTTCTGATTCATTCTGTTTTCCTCTCAGTTGCATAAACAGATGGCATCCTTGGGCTTTTGCCTGTGCCATCGTGCGTCTAGATGCGCTAATACAATTTTTGCATATATGCAACAATATTTCCACTATTTCTTGCAGATCAGGGGAAGGATCAAAAAAGGAGTCAGCGAGAACTCTCCCGCTGACTCCCTGCTATTTTCCGATATTCTGACCCGATTTATCAGATGGTAAACCGATTCAGGTTTCCGTTGATGGTATCCACCGCATCGGATACCGAGGTTGCTGCAGATGCAACCAGTTCTGCGGAATCCGCAACGCCCTTGGCAGCTTCCGTAACGCGCTCCACGTTCTCTGCGATCTCCTGGGTGGAAGCGGACTGCTCTTCGGATACAGATGCCATGTTGGTCGCAACATCGTTTACTTTATCCATCTGTCCGGCCATGGTAACCAGCGTCTCATTTGCTTCCGACAGCTGCTGCGTGATCTCCTTGAAGGTGGTAGCTGCAGTATGTACGGACTCTGCGCTGGAATTGATCAGTTGTGTATTGGTCTCGGACTTCTCGGACAGAAGTGCCACTCTGGCCGACATTTCCTTGATGATATCTGCGATCTGCTGGGTAGCATCTGCGGAGTTCTGAGCAAGCTGTCCAATCTCCTGTGCTACAACAGCAAAGCCTCGTCCTGCTTCTCCTGCTCTTGCAGCCTCGATGGATGCATTCAGAGAAAGGAGGTTGGTCTGAGACGAAATGGAATTGATGAGGTCGACGATCTGATTGATCTGATCAGCCGCTTCATCGACGCTTGCTACCGCATCTGCCATGTTCTTCATGGAATCTACGATATCATTCATGCCGCCTGCCACATTGGCCATATCATGCTGCCCGGCATCTGCCTTGGAAACCAGAGCCTTCATGGTATCTTCGATCTCCTGCTCCTGCTCGGTCACGCTGGCAACCGTCTGGGCCAGGATCGTTGCATTTTCCGCAACTTCGTTTACGGCCTGTGCCATATTGTCAATGTTCGCACGAACCTGACTCATGCTGGCCGACTGTTCGTTGGCCGCACTCTCCAGATCCTGCGCGGTAGACTTGGAGGTCTGTGCATCTCCAAGGAGTCTTCCGGAAACCTCCTTGATCTCACTTAAGGATCCCTTCATGCCATCCACGAAATCGCCCATGGCATTATTCATAAAGGCGATCTCATCATTTCCGTTGGAGGAAATGGATACGGTAAAGTCACCGCCGGAAATCTTTTCAATATTTTCCGTCAGGCTGGTAACCGGATTCTTGATCATCCGCTTCAGAACCGTACTCATGATCACGATAACCGCAATAACCGAAACAACCACTACCAGGATCAGGATCATGACCAGTCTCTGAAGAGCTGCCAGAACTTCACCCTGCTTAGCATATGCGATAACGTACCAGTCGGTACCGTCTACAAGGGATGTCGTCAGGAAATAATTCTGGCCGTTGATCTTAGTCGCCAGTACTTCATGGGTATCCTTTGCAGATTCTGCTGTGACATATTCTCCGATGGCGGTCAGGAACGGATCATCGGTAATGTCCGCAATACTGGTTCCGCATACATCCGGGTTATCTCTGTAGGTCAGGATCAGGCCCTGGCTGGTAACCATCATGGCACCACCGGTCTCATAGATCTTTACATCGTTTAACTGTGCCTGCACATTGGACAGGAACAGATCGGCTGCGAAACATCCGTGACGCCCGTCCTTTAAATGTACATGACGGATAACGGAAGCACACAGGTCTCCGGTAACCGTATCGAAATAGGGAACATCATAGTAGTAGAACCAGCTGTTGTCATACTGCATGCTTGCAACGTACATAACGTTCTCGGTGGGTTTTTCCAATGCATAATCCGGTGCAGCCGGATAAATGAATGTCTCATCGTTCAGGATCAGATAACAACCGGTAGGGATCAGATCATACCGCCCCAGACATCCGGACAGATAGGACATCAGTGCATCGTTGTCCTTAAACTCTGTCTGCTCAATGGCATCCGCAACACCGTTCAGGTAATAGAATGTAGCGTTCAGCTCTCTGTTTACCTTGCTGGCATCCACCGTTACTTCATTTTCCATGGATTTGTAGATCAGATCCTTGATCATGGAATAACCAAGAGAAAAGGTGATTCCTTCCGCGATCAGAATACTGGCCAGCAGCATGGCCACAAACAAAGCCGAAAGCTTGGTACTGATCGCCTTCGGTGCTGCATTCCCCTTATTACTTAACTCCGCCCTCATAGAAGCCTCCTTATAAAATTGTGTGCAATACTCCATTGCGTTTGCATAATTGTTCTATTATTCTACCATTTTGTACAGATAAGTCAATGCGTACAAGTGTTTTTGTCGTACTATTTTATCTGATTGGGCAATGTGTATAAAAAGGGGCCCTCATACTGTTTCTGTTAGCAACGATCCTTCTGGTCCCTTATTCCGCAATAACTGTACATTGAACCAATGGTCTTAGCCTTATATAATTTTTCTTGTGAGAAAATATATGGATCAGGTCAACAAAATACTGCAGATCTTAGGCTTCGGAATCTCGGAGGATCCGGGCCGTGCGCCTGTTTCCCGCGGGAAAGCCGCTGCTCTGCTGCATGAATATCTGCGGGATCAGCTGCATCTTAAGGATCTTCCGGATATTTCCGGCGCGGAAGCGCTAAGAGATCTCTATGACTGCAGAGTCTGTGTCAACCATATCGCGCAGGTGTACCTGCGGGGCATCATGGACGGGATCCCCTATCAGGAAGTGGCGGAAGACTTCCTCATTTTCGATCATCGAAGATTGCTAACCGAAGAAGAGGCTTTGCAAGCCGCTGAACGGATCGCAGAACTCTCGTCAGAAACGAAGAATATTTACCCTGAAACACACGAACAATGAACGATCAGACCACCATAAAGGAGCACATCATGAACGCGAAGACACCCAAGGCACCACAGAAGATCACCGATTCCCGCTACCGTTTTGATTCTTTCAGGGACCGGAGCGTATTTCCCGGAAAGCAAAAAGGACGGTTACCCGCCATGGGCTGGAATAGCTGGAATGCCTTTGGAAGCGGCAATACAGAGAAACTGACCAAAGAAATGGCAGATGCCATCGTTTCTCTGGGCTTGGACAAGCTGGGCTATGAGTATGTGATCCTGGACGACGGCTGCTATAAGGAAGAGCGGGAAAACGGCCTTCTGGCCAATGAACCGGTAAAGTTCCCTTCCGGCTTTAAGGCGCTCTCCGACTATATCCACGCAAAAGGCTTAAAATTCGGCATGTACAATGACATCGGAACGAACCTTGTGCCGGCGCTGAGGTCGGTACCTGCGGATATGAAAAGGACGATGCACGCACCTATTTAGGGTGGGGCGTGGATTTTATAAAGGTCGATAATTGCTACTATCTGTGGGATAATGCCACGTTTTCCGATAAGGAAAATGCCCGTTATACCTATGCTCCCAATATCCGGGGCATAAAGCTGTACGATGCAGCAGGAAACATCTGCCTCTCCGTTACGGCTCCCCCATATCTGACAGGCCCCGTAGGAAAAGTGGTCAACGATTCTTACGTGACAGGGATCGGAACCTTTGACGGTACAGGCCCCGACCATTCGCCTGTGGGCATTCTCAGCAGCGAATTACAGATCCCTCTGGATAAAGATCTTTCCGGTGCCTGCATATTGGAAGTGGAATACGCAACCGGCAAGGAGGAAGGCTGCGGGCAGTGGCTGCAGGTCGCCGTTTCAGCAGGTCAAAACAAAACTTATGCCTACGACGATCTCCTGCCCGAAACGAATAGCGCCGAATCCTTTACCTGGTCCATGCCGATCACTCTCAATCTTCGTGCAGGGGCCAAAACCCTTCGCCTGATGAATCATCGCAGGCAGGAAAACACCTTGTGTTCCTATGCTGCCCTTTTAGAAGGCTTGCAGGAAGCTGATCCGGAAAATAAAGTCCTCCTGTCTCTTTGTGAATGGGGAAAGACACAGCCTCAGAACTGGGGCTATAAGGTCGGCTGCTCCTGGCGGATCCTGAATGACATCACCTTTCAGGTAGGCTCCGATGG
>JAILDL010000052.1 GCA_024689465.1 Lachnospiraceae bacterium | reverse complement strand
GCCCTACTCGGGGAGCTTATGGCTCCGTGGTCAAGAGGTTAAGACATCGCCCTTTCACGGCGGTAACACGAGTTCAATTCTCGTCGGAGTCACTATTATATAGTTAGCGTAAGTCGACTGTATGATTACCCTTTAGGGTATGAGGACCTTTAGCTCAGTCGGTTAGAGCAACCGGCTCATAACCGGTCGGTCCTGGGTTCGAGTCCCTGAAGGTCCATTTCTTTATATTGTTTGGCCTAGTGGCTCAGTTGGTTAGAGCGCCGCCCTGTCACGGCGGAGGTCGTCGGTTCGAGTCCGATCTGGGTCGTTTTTTATTTACATGGGATTTTAGCTCAGCTGGGAGAGCATCTGCCTTACAAGCAGAGGGTCACAGGTTCGAGCCCTGTAGGTCCCATTCAAAAATCAGTTATGCTGGTTTTTCGCCGGCGTGGCGGAATTGGCAGACGCCCAGGACTTAAAATCCTGTGGGTAGCGATACCCGTGCCGGTTCGACCCCGGCCGCCGGCAGTATTAAGATGAGTCGCAAGTTCAGGTTTTCTGAATTTGCGGCTTTTTCGTTTGCGCGCCATGGGCGCGCTCTAACGGTTGCAAATCTCTGGTCCGACGGACAGAAATCACATATAAGGCTAGGCTACGAGAGATAAGTTGGCTAAAAGCAAAGTAGTAGTAGAGTTCATTTGATCCCCGACAGTTCCATATCTTTTATCCAAAGGCGCAGGGAATCAACGCTTCGGGCGATGCTTTCCAGGCGCTCTTTTATTTCTTCAAAATCCCGCTGTTCATCCGTTGAGATCGTAGAATCCGCGGAGATCTCGATGAACCGGTTCTTTTCCCTCTCCAGCGTATTTAAGTCGGAGAGGATCTCCAATGTGATCTGGGTCAGATTTTTCTTTTCCACCACATCGACGTTTTCCCGGCCGATAGGGCATTCATGGGTACAGTAGTAATTGCATAAGCTGGGATTTTTATAACACTCCGACATGGTCACCACTTCATCGGGGCGGATCTCGCTGCGCTCATTTTCGATGCGCTCGATCCGGTCATCGGAAATGTATTCCATGATCTCGGAAGCTTCTTCTCTGGTAAGGCCGGCTTCTTCCCGGCTGAGCTGATAAATGGTCTTGTTGGCTTTAACGGATCTTTTTCCCATGAGGTCTCCTTTGATTGAATGCGATCCGAACGGGATCTGTGGTTGGTTTTCGGCAGGGAGATTCTCTACCGCTTTTTATTATAACGCAGATTTTATTCCGCGAAAACCGCGGATTACATTCTCTTTATCGGCAGAACTTAGGGTATATCCCCTGTATCCGGAGGAGTAAGATAAAACCATCAAGAAACTAAACACGAATTCAAAATGAATTCCAAGCAGGAAAGGCGGTGAAGTAAATGTTAACTCTGTTTCTTGTATGTATTTTTATTTTCAGCATCATTGGATTTTTGGGGCATCTGACCTGGGGGATCTTCAAACTGATCCTTCGCATTCTTTCCGTCATCGTATTCCCCGTCCTGTTTTTGCTGATGGTGTTCGCCGGGGTTGCTATTTACGCAGCGGTTCCGGTACTGATCATAGCCGTGATCGTCTGGGCCGTCAGTAAGATGTTTACCAAAGCATGAGGGCACGGGCACAGGAGCTGTGATATAATGAGGGAAAATTCTTAAAACAAAGGACTGGAAGATGAATAACAAAAAAGGTTTGAACAAAAACGTCATACTGATCGTTGATCTGGTGGTATTTCTGTTATTTGCCGCAGGGCTGTACTACTACAGCTGTCCGGCCATGAATATCCACTCGGTAGGTTGCTGGGCATATCTTGGCACGCTGCTGTTTGCATTTTGTCTGCTGTTGAGTTTGACCATGGGTGGCTTTACCGTATTTAAGATCAAAAAGAACTCCTTCGAAATGAAGATGACCAAATTCGGGCACAGGCTCTGGGCAGTATTCGGGATCCTGATCATACTGCAGCTGGTGTTGGCCGGTCTTTCCGGAAGATTCTTCCATGCGAAGGCCTACAGCCAGATCCTCACGGTAACAGAAGGATCCACAGAGGATATGCCTTCGGTGGAAGGTGCAGATGCCATTGCACTGATGGATACTGCATCCGCCATCAAGTTAGGTGACCGCGAGATCGGTTCCTTAAACGAAGTGGTTTCCCAGTATGAACTGGGTTATGATTATACACAGCTGAACATTGGTAATCGTCCCGTAAAGGTTGCTCCCCTGTCCTATGCAGGCTTCTTTAAATGGATCAACAACCGGGGAAACGGTGTTCCGGGTTACGTCATGGTAGACCCCGTTTCTATGGACGCTTCCTACACGAAGCTGGATCAGGGTATGACCTATGTGCCCAGCGGCTATTTCGGAGACAACCTGTATCGTCACATCCGGTTCGGCTATCCCACGGTGATCTTTGAGGATCCCCACTTTGAAGTGGATGAAGAAGGAAATCCCTGGTTTGTGGCACCCGTTGTGCAGTATTCCATCGGTGTGTTCGGCGGAGAAAAGATTACGGGCGCGATCCTCATCGATCCCATTTCCGGTAACATGACCCGCTATGCTCTGGCAGATGTTCCTGCCTGGGTAGATGTGGTGATCCCCGGAGATCTGATCTGCACACAGTATAACAACTATGCACAGCTGCAAAGCGGCTATTGGAACTCCGTGATCGGGCAGAACGGTTGCCGTAAGGTAACAGAGTCTTCCGAAGAGGAAGGCGCTTCCGATTACGGCTACATCGCCATGAACGATGACATTTATATTTATACCGGTGTGACCAGCGTAAACGGTGACTCCTCCAACATTGGCTTTATCATTGCCAATGAGCGGACCGGCGAAACCAAGTTCATCGCATGCTCCGGTGCCGACGAGTTTTCCGCTATGAGCGCTGCCGAAGGAGAAGTACAGGAAAAAGGCTACAGAGCTTCCTTCCCTTCCCTGATCACGGTAGACGATACACCGACCTACATCATGGTATTAAAGGACAAATCCGGACTGGTTAAGATGTATGCCTGTGTAAACGTACAGCAGTACAACCTGGTGGTGACCAGCACCAGTCAGGCAGATTGTATCGCAAAATACCGGGCACTGCTGGCCGGTAAGATCACAGCCGAACAGGCCAATGATGAAAGTGTGGTAGTGGAAACTTCTTCCGATGTGGATCTGTCCGCATACGAGAAGAAAACAATCACCATTACCCGTATGGAGACCATCGATCGCAATGGAAATACCTACCTGTACATCGTTGATGAGCAGGACAACATTTACTACGCACAGTATGTGGACGTGATCGACATGCTGTTGGTGGAGCCCGGTGATACCATTACCATCCTGGAAAAGGACGGCGCATTCCGGTATCCCGCAAACTAAGATTATAGAATACGGAGGTAGCAAAATGATCACATTAGAAGCAGTAGACCAGGTAATTGAGAGAACCGGCGTTTCCTACAAGGAAGCAAAGGAATATCTGGAGAAGACAAACGGAGATGCGCTGGAAGCCATCATCATGATCCAGGAGCAGAATACCCGTGCAAAAACCGAAGCAGAAAACGGTTGTGGCGAAAAGATCGATGCAAAGGGCCAGGAGATCATTGATAAGATCAAGGCCATGATCGCAGAGGGCAATGTCAACAAGATCGTTTTAAAGAGAAACGAAGAGACGCTGCTGACCATTCCCGTAAATGTTGGCATCGTCGGCGGTATCGTCGGTCTGGCAGCAGCACCTGTGACCATGCTGGTTGCAGCCGTTGCAGCATACGGATTTGATTGCAAGTTCGAGATCTTAAAGAACGACGGGACCATTGTTACCTTAAACGATATGATCGGGAAGGGTGACAAGAACGATAACGATAACAACAATGACGGAGCAGCTTTTTAACGCATAGACTGCTTATCGTCCATGAATGCTTCCCTGCAGAGAGATTTGCAGGAGGCACAAATTACAAAGCGTAAAAAAGAGGCCTCCGGGCGTCGGTCATTGCACTGACACCCGGAGGCTTTTGTTAAATACGGGGAAAATTGGCATTGACATAAAAAGACAGAGCTATCTATAATACAAAATACATACTCATAACAGATAATACATATCGGATTAGTAGGAAATAAGCGGAGATATTTATGACACTACAGCAGATCTATTATGCATTGGAAATCGCAGAAGAAGGAAACATCAGCCGCACAGCGGAAAAGCTGTATCTTTCCCAACCGGCCCTGACCAACTCCATCAAGGAACTGGAAACGGAAACAGGGATCACCATCTTTAACCGCACGGGAAAAGGTGTGACCCTGACACCGGAGGGAAAAGAATTCCTGATGGAAGCCCGCAGTCTGTACGAACAGTACAATCTTCTGGCCGATCAGTATAAACCGGGCCGGATGAACCGTCAGCATTTCGGCGTATCCACCCAGCATTATACCTTTGCCACCAAGGCCTTTATCCGGCTGATCCAGGAGTACGGCACCAGTGAGTATGATTTTGCCATCCGGGAAACCGGCACCAGCCGTGTGATCGGCGACGTCTGTCAGGGCGAAAGCGAGATTGGGATCCTCTATGAAAGCAGCTATAACCAGAAGGTGATCCGGCGTCTTCTCAAGGAGAACAACCTGGAATTTCACGAGATTGTAACCGCCAGTGCCTATGTATTTCTGCACAGCTCCCATCCCCTGGCCGGGCAGGAGAGCATTACCTTTCAGGATCTGCAAAAGTACCCATGCATGCGGTTTGAACAGGAAAAAACGGAATCCTCCTACCTGGCGGAGGAGATCTTAAGCGACCGGAAATACCAGCGCAGCATCCTGGTGCGGGATCGGGCGACCATGCTAAACCTCCTGCCGGAGGTGCAGGGCTACACCCTCTGTTCCGGCATCATCTGTGATGAGTTAAACGGAGACGGATACGTCAGTATTCCGTATCGGGAGGATAAACAGAACAAAAACCAGACCATGCGGATCGGCTATATTACCCGAAGGGGCGAACCGCTGGATCCCATAGGTTTGCATTATATCGATGAGATCAGGAAGGTCCTTTCTCTTTGAGAGAGGATCTTTTCTTTTTGGGTTTTTGTTCTGCTTTTCCTGTCTTTTTCCGAAGCTCTACGGGGCCATGCGCCAACTAGTGAGATCAGTAAAAGTTATAGAAATCGGTAAAAATAAGGTATTGGACGGCTATTTCCACGGATGATAGAGTGTAAGGCAATGAAAGCCCGGTAATACTACAGGGATACAGGAAATGGATTTGAGAAAGAAATGAGGATAAAC
>JAILDL010000209.1 GCA_024689465.1 Lachnospiraceae bacterium | reverse complement strand
AGTAAAACTGGAAGAAAGCCAGATGGCTTATCGGGTCGCTATTGAGAATGACCGGATCTGCTTATGGCATTACGATATTCTGACGCAGACCTATTTCCAGGATCAGACCACGGCGGAAGAGCTGGAGGAGCTGATCTCCGTGCAGCCGGATTATCCGGAGACCAAGATCCTGATGGGAGATGTACGGAAGGATTCCGAAGAGAAACTGCGTGCTCTTTTTGGTAAGATCTGTGCCGGAGAAGAGATGGTACAGGATGAAATTTGGATCCGCAGTGCCGTGAATCCCGATGAATTTATCTGTACCAAATTCTACATCCGGAATCTGCGGGATGAATTCGGTGAGATCATCCGTACGGTGGGAATTACCCGGAACATTACGGAGGAGATTCAGAACCGGATCCAGAAACAGAAATATGAACTGGCCATCGCTGATTCCTCTCTGAGTATCTGGGAATTTGATCTAAATAATGATACGTATATCATCTCGGAAGAAACAGCCGGTCGTTTCGGGATTCCTGCAAAGGGAGAAGGGATGCCGGAAGTTCTGGTAGATAACGGGCTGATCCTGAAAGATTCCGAGGAAACCTATCTGGATATGTATCGCCGGTTGAAAGAAGGCGTTACCCAGATCCGGGCCGAGATGCATCTTCGTAATAAAGACGGAGGTGATAACTGGCAGGAGTGCACTTATTACACGGTGTGCGATGACCGGGGAGAACCTTCTTATGCCATCGGATGCAGTCTGGACTATACGGCAATTCGTATCAAAGAGCGGCATTATCAGGAAGAACTGGAGATCCAGAAAGCGGATCTGAATGAGCAGATGATCTCCAAGGCCCGCGTAGATGTTACGACAGGTCTCATTGAGACCATGTCCTATGAGGAACGTCACGAGACCTCCGATGAAGTACCTACCCTGGAAGAGCTGTCCCGTATCATGCAGAAATTCGCAGAAGATGATGCCATGAAGAAGCATCTGGCAACGGTATTTTCCAAAGAGTATCTTCTTTCCAGCTATGCAGACGGTAAAAAAGAACTTTCCTTTGAGGGGAAGGCATCGGTTTCCGAAGGCTTGCCCAAATGGGTAAAGGTACTGGTGCGTTTACATACAAATCCGGAGAATGGCCATATCATGGCGTTCATTTACTCCTATGATGTGAATCGTGAGCACTCCATGGCGGATATCTTTAACCATGTGGTCGATCAGGATTATGAGTTTGTCGGAGTAGTGGATGGGATCACCGGCAAATATAAGACATTCGAGAAACAGGGATACAACGGACCGCGCCCCAAAACAGAAGGAGATGCGTTCGTTGAGGATATGCTGAGGCTGGAAAAATATGTCCTTCCGGAAGAGCAGGAGCGATTCCGTGCGGTCATGGACTATGCACATATATTGGAGGTGCTGGATCAGGGACGGCAGGCGGCCGCCGTATTTGGCTGCATATATGATAATAAGGAAGTGCATTACCTCCGGTTCCGGGCGTCCTATACGGATCCTGCCACCAAACGGTTTATTATTACGGCGACGGATGTATCGGATATCATCGAAGGGGAGAATACCAATCATACGGCTTTGGAACATGCTCTTAAGAATGCCAACGATGCGGTGCAGATCAAATCGGCGGTGCTAAGTAAGGTAACCCATGATGTGCGTACACCTTTGGCATCCATTACCGGTCTTCTTTCGCTGATGAAGGAAGCTGCCGTCAAGGTGGTCATGACCAAGGAAGAACGGGCGAAGTTTGATCAGTATTTCCGCCAGCTGGATGCTTCCTCTACGGAACTTTTGAATTCCATAAATGATGTGCAGACACTGGATACCCTGGACAAGGAAAGCCGTCTGCACATTTCGGACTATAGTTTCACAGCGCTGCTGACAGAGTTATCCAATAAGGCTGCCAAAGAGGCTTCTCTTAAGGGGGTTCATTACAAGGCGGATTTCGGCAATCTGACGGACCGGATGATGAAGATCGATGTCAGCAAGGTCCGGAATATGATGTCGGGACTGTTTTATAATGCAATACGTTATACACCTGTGGGAAAACAGGTGCAGATGACGGCAAACGAAGCTCCTTACGGAGATAATAAGATCATATATACCATCAGTATCAAGGATAACGGAGTGGGCATCTCCAAAGATCTGATGCCTCATATCTTTGATCTTTTCTCCAAGGAACATACGGGATACCGTGACGGTTATAACGGAACGGGATTGGAACTTCCGGTAGCAAAGCAGCTGGCGGATGTTATGCAGGCAGACCTCAGTGCAGATTCTCTCCTGGGGAAAGGGTCTACTTTTACCGTAACCCTTCCTCTGGAAATCGCGGAAGGAGTAGCAAATGGTCAGGTAGCATCTCCTTCGGTTGATAAGAAGAAGGATCCTTCGGAAGTGATCTTTGCGGAACGAAGAGTACTCATTGCGGAAGATAATGAGATGAATGCGGAAGTAACCCGTATGATTCTGGAAAATAAGGGTGTCAGTGTCATTCTGGCTGCCAACGGAGAAGAAACCATTCGCTATTACAAAGACAATGAACCCGGCTACTTTGATGCGATCCTGATGGATCTGAGGATGCCGGTCAAGGATGGATTTGAAGCCACCCGGGAGATCCGCGGCGCGGGAAGAGCGGATTCTTCCTTTATTCCCATTATCGCCATGAGTGCCGATATGTTCGAGGAGGATATCAAAGCCTGCCAGGAAGCGGGAATGAACCGAAGCCTGAATAAACCGATCCAGCCGGATCTTCTCTTTGATACGCTGGCCGAACTGATGTATTAAAAACCGGCACCAGCCGGAGCTTAGGAAGTTATAAATGTTAAAAGGTTTTTGGAAAACAAAACAGGGACGGCTTCTGCTTCTGGCAGAAGCCGTTGTATTGCTGTTATTACTGGGGATCACGGCATTTCATAAGAATGATGTGATCCGGATCGCAGCAGAACAGTATTCCATTTCGGGCGGCACTTATGATGCCGCCTCTCGTTGGTGTATCGCTTCGGAACAAACCGATGCTCCTTTCGTTACCATTGGACCTGTGCATCTGGATCGGGGCGTATACCGCGTGGCTCTATCTTATGGAGAAGATACGGCAGGTGACAGTCTGATCAATGTGGCAGAAGGTGGCGTCACCACTGGTGTTTTCACCAACGGAGCTACTTTGTATCGTGGGCGTTCGTCTACCTCCTTTCAGATGTGGGTTTTGGAGCCGACGGATACGATCACCTTTCAGGTGCTTTATTCCGGAAACGGAAGTCTCCGGGTGGGAGACCTGGACCTGGTGGAAACCTCCGGGTTATATCGCGGGATCCTGCTTACGGCATTTTTGCTGATGCTTGCCCTGAATTTTCTTCTGGGCCGTATCATGCAGGGACGTTTTTCCGTGCAAGCGGTTGGCGTACTGGTGATCGCGGCACTGGCTTCCATTCCCTTGTGTAAGGACTATACCATTTCCGGAGGAGACCTGATTTTCCATCTGATGCGCATAGAGGGAGTAAAAGACGGTCTTTTATCCGGTCAGTTCCCGGTGCGGATCGCTCCCAAATGGTTGTGCGGGTACGGTTATGCATCTTCTGTGTTTTACGGAGAGATATTGCTGTATTTTCCGGCACTTCTCCGTTTGGCAGGATTTACGGTGCAGACAGCCTATAAGGTGCTGCTGCTTGCTATCAATCTGGGCACAGCCGTTATTTCTTATGACTGTTTTACAAAGATTGCCAAAGATAAATGGACGGGGCTGGTTGCGGCTCTTCTGTATACCTTGTCACCGGACCGGTTGTTTTCTCAGTATGTGTATGCGGCAGTGGGCAGAGCGGGAGCCATGATGTTCCTGCCCTTTATAGCTTTGGGCTTTTACCTGCTGTTTGCGGAAGATCCGGAAGATCCGGACTATTGGAAAAACGGTGTATTCCTGACGGTGGGCTTTTCCGGTCTCATTCAGACCCATTCCTTATCGGGAATGATCACGGTGATCTTCTCGGTACTTTTATGTGCCCTTCTGGCCCTTCGGACCTTCCGGAAGAAGACCCTTGCCGTCATCGGCGGGGCAGCAGGCATCACTCTTTTATTAAATGCCTGGTTTATTGTGCCCTTCCTGGATTTTGTAAGACGGGGTGACTTTATCATGGAGCATACTTCGGAGCGGACCATTCAAAGTGTGGGACTGCCGTTTTCCCAGTTAATGGGGCTGTTCATCCGAAGAGGCTCG
>JAILDL010000192.1 GCA_024689465.1 Lachnospiraceae bacterium | reverse complement strand
TTATCAAGCGCTTTATCCATTTCCGGTATCCCGGACAATACACGTTCAAATGCTGCCATACCTACAACCTCCTATTGCATTTACAGCCATACAAAAGAAAAAGCAAAGTCTGCCAACATTTCTGTAAGCTCCTTTGCTTCTGTATTTACAATAGCACATTCTTTTTCCTTCAACACTCTTTTTCACAATAGGATGCAAGCCTGGTATGAATACAATTATAGATAAAAGACAAACCCCAGAAACATCCGCCATGCCGACAGACTCGGAACCGCTTCGCTTGTTTGTATACAAGCGATGCCATTCATAGCCCTTCGGGCTATTTCATGTCGCGCTGGCGCGCTATACATACAAAAAAGGGAATGTACCCTTGCAAGTAAACTTGCGGGTACATTCCCTTTTCGTATTTGCATCGCTTGTAGAAACGCGCATTATCTCTTGCTGAACTGAGGTGCGCGTCTTGCTGCCTTTAAGCCGTACTTCTTTCTTTCCTTCATACGAGGATCTCTTGTTAAGAAACCAGCCTTCTTTAATACAGGCTTGTAATCTTCATCAGCCTTAACCAGGGCTCTGGAGATACCATGTCTGGTAGCACCAGCCTGTCCGCTGATTCCGCCGCCCTTAACATTTACGATGATGTCAAACTTGTCAGCAGTCTCGGTAGCTACCAGAGGCTGACTAACGATGGTCTGCAGAACTTCACTTCCGAAGTACTCGTTAACGGGCTTCTTATTTACAATGATCTCACCTTTGCCGGGCTTAACATATACTCTGGCAATGGACTTCTTTCTTCTTCCGGTTCCGTAATAATACTGGGTTGCTTTTGATGCTTTAGCCATTATCTTCTTCTCCTTTCAGTCTCTTAGAAATTGAGTTCTTCCGGCTGCTGTGCTGCCTGCTTATGATCAGGGCCTGCATACACATAAAGCTTCTTGAACATCTGTCTTCCTAAAGGTCCCTTGGGAAGCATACCCTTAACTGCATGCTCGATAACTGCTTCGGGCTTCTTGTTAAGCATCTCTCTTAAGGTTGTCTCGGTAACACCGCCAACGTATGCGGAGTGACGGAAGTAAACCTTCTGATCCAGCTTCTTACCGGTTACGCTGATCTTCTCAGCATTTACAACGATCACATAATCACCACAGTCAAGGAAGGGTGTATAGATCGGCTTATTCTTTCCTCTTAAAACCTTTGCAACTTCAGATGCAAGACGGCCAAGAGTCTTATCTGTAGCATCCACTACGTACCACTTGCGTTCGATCGTAGAAGGAGTAGCTGTATATGTCTTCATTTCGTCCTCTCAATCTGCCACCGGGAAGGTGTGGCTCTAACATTTCCATTTGATTCATTGCGGCGGATTTCCTGTATCTTTCCGGGGCTTGGCTAGATACTCGCAAATGTCGCCACATTTATTGATTATAGGTCAGGCGCTTTCTCTTTGTCAACAGGAAATCCATAGAAATTCCCGATCAAAGGGGCCGGCCTGTTTCATTGTCTCTCCGCTCATGAACGGAAAGCTTTTTCTCTCCCCAGGTCTGCAGTTTTGCAAGGACCGTACTCATGATCAGGTAGATAAAAGCGACTTCGCAGTACAGCGCCAGAGGCTCAAAGGTACGGGCTGCGATGCGCTGGGCCGCCAGGAACATCTCCCCCAAGGTGATGCTGGCTGCCAGAGAAGTATCCTTATTTAAACTGATCAGGTTATTGGATAAGGAAGGGAACGCGATGCGGAATGCCTGGGGCAGCACGATCCGGGCCATGATCTGAAAATAGTTCATGCCCACGGAGTAACCGGCTTCCATCTGCCCCACCGGGACCGCCAGGATGGCGGCACGCATGACTTCTGCGTTATAAGCCCCGATGTTCAAAGAGAAAGTGATCACGGCTGCGGGAAAGGCATCCAGCAGGATCCCCAGCTTGGGTAATCCGTAAAAGATGATGAACAACTGGATCAGAAGAGGCGTACCGCGAAAGATCCAGATATAGAATTTGGAGATCTGGCTCAGTACCTTTACATTGGTGATCTGCACCATGGCGCAGAACAGAGCCAGCACCATACCGATGGCGAAGGTGATCACCGTAAGGGGTATGGTGATCTTAAGGCCCGGCAGCAAAATCTTCCAAAATGAATCAATTAACAGCGATACGATCTTTCCGTCCATAAAACTTCCTTAATAACAGGCGTATCAGTCAGCCTGGGTAATATCGGTTCCGAAATAGCGAAGGGAGATCTCGGATAAGGTTCCGTCCTCTCTCAGCTCCTTTAATGCACCGTTGATGGCATTTAACAGATTGGTCTGTCCCTTTCTTACGGGAACTGCAGAAACCTGTGCTTCCTCGGTCTGTGCAGCAATCTTCAGGTCTGCATCGGGATGTGCGGTCATGTACTCTGCATAAACTACCTGAGAGTTGATGGTTGCATCACTTCTGCCGGTCAGAACCAGCTCTACAGACTCTTCAAAGCTGTCTACGGCGATGATCTCGGAACCATACTGCTCTGCTAACTGAGCAAATGTAGAGGAAATGGTATTGGAGGTCTTCTTGCCGTTTAAATCTTCCAGGCTCTTGATATCCTCGTTGCTGCCTGCTACGACAACTACATCGTGCACATAGCTGTAGGGATCGGTAAAGTCGTACTTTTCCTTTCTCTCATCGGTAGGTGTTACATCGTTGAAGATCACATCGAATCTGCCAACTTCCAGACCTGCGATCAGAGCATCCCAATCGGTCTCAACGAACTCAGCGGTTACGCCCAGCTTTGCTGCAACGGCCTGTGCCACTTCTACTTCATAACCGGTAAGCACATCGTTTTCATCGTGATAGTTGTAAGGAGGATAGGTTCCCTCTACACCAACTAAGATCACGCCGGCTTCCTGAATACGAGCCAGGTCATCGGTCTCATCTGCTGCTGTTTCTGCTACAGTCTCTGCAGCAACTGCATCCTCTGCGGCTGCCGCTGTCTCTGCAACTGCTTCATTTGCAGCTTCTTCTGCTGCGGGCTGTGCTGCTTCCTTGGAACCGCAAGCGGTCAGCAGCAAAATGGTGGTTACTGCCAATAAAAATGCATATAATCTTTTTTTCATGTTTCTCCTCATTTCTGCGCCAAAGGCGCCAAACCATTTATAATTCAGACTTCCACTTCCATGATGTCATTGAAATAATTATTTGCCAGCATCATGATCCCCATGGAGGTCAAAACTACCAACGCTTCTTCATCGTACTTTGCTCTCAAGCGATCCATAAGTTCGCCGGGGATATGTCTGGGATCTTTGGCCAGAGCCTGTCCGTATTCCATCAGAAGCTTTTCTTCTTCCGTGAATTCGAAGGTATGGATATCGATTCCCTGAGAATCCAACAGCTTTTTAAAATAGGTGGTGCATACCAGACATTCATTTTGTACCGAGATGGCATATTCAAAGAAATTAGCGGCACGCTCTCCCACGATCCTCTGCAGCTCCCGGTCTACGGCATAAGAGCCTTCTTCAATGGCTTCAAAGGCTGCTACATTATGCAGGAGCGTCAACTTCTCATTGGTGAGCTTATATCCCTTTTCCAGATGCTGTCGGATGGCTTCCCGCACTTCCGCGGGCGCTGTCTCCGGATCAATTTTCGATACGATCGCCATTTCCTATCCCTCCGTTGTCCTGTCTTCTGCTGCGGTATCGATGGCTTTGTTATCTTCTGCTTCTTCCTTCAGGATCTTGCGAATAAACTGCCTGGTCCGCTCTTCTCTGGGGGCATCGAATAACTGTGCCGGTGTCCCTTGCTCCACCACGACACCCTGGTCCATGAAGATGGCCTTATTGGCTACCTGTCTGGCAAAGCCCATCTCATGGGTGACCACGACCATGGTAACGCCGTCCTGTGCCAGCTTCTTCATGACATCCAGAACTTCGCTGACCAGCTCGGGATCCAGTGCGGATGTGGGTTCATCAAACAGGATCACTTCCGGGTTCATGGCAATGGCCCGGGCGATGCCTACACGCTGCTGCTGTCCGCCGGATAACTGAGAAGGGTAATAATCGTAACGATCGCTTAAGCCCACGCGGTCCAAAGCTGCTTTGGCGATCTGTTCCGCTTCCTTTTTATGCATCCTGCGAGCTACGGTGAGGCCTTCCATCACATTCCCCAGTGCCGTCTTGTTGGCAAAGAGGTTATAGTTCTGAAAGACAAATCCGATCTTCTTGCGAAGGGCTGCTATGGTATGCTTGGATGCGGTAGCCAGTTCGGTCCGCTCCTCATCAAAGATCATCACACCCTGATCGGCTCTCTCCAGAAAGTCCATACAGCGCAGCAAGGTGGTCTTGCCGGAACCGCTGGGTCCCAGGATCACCACGATGTCGCCTTTATTCACTTGCAGATCTACGCCCCTTAAGACTTCTCCGTCTCCAAAGGTTTTGCAGATATTGATCAATTCAATCATCGACATGGGATGTATCCGATCCTCTCATACCTTAACAATGGTCTACATTATAGAGTCAACCTTGACAATTGTCAAGAAGATGATTCCTATGTCCCACTATCGGATTTTCTTATAGTGGATATCGGCTCTCTCCATCAGCTTTTCCCCATAAAAAAAGCCTCCTGCATCATGCGGAAGGCTTGTCACATTTCCTTACTTACCCATCTTGCTGCCCTTGGCACCACCCAGGGCATTGCTGTTTAAGATATTGGTCTGGAAGGTAAAGGTCAGGCTCTTTTCCTGACGATTCTGCTTCTCGGCGATTTTGATCATCCGATCCAGCAGCTCCCTGTAGGGAACACCCATGGGCTCCCACAGATAGAAGGAAAGGGAACCGGGAATGGTATTGATCTCATTAAAATACAGGGCCCCATTGTCTTCGTCGATCATGAAATCGATCCGGGCAACGCCGCTGCAGCCCAGAGCCTGGAAGGACTCCACAGCCATGTCCTGTACCCTCTTTGTCATCTCGGGAGACAGGTCCGCGGGGATCTTTCTGGAAACGGAGGCCATTCCCTTGGAACCGCCGCTTTTGCCGCCGCTTTCGTATTTATCCTTAAAGCTTAAGATCTCATCGGAATGGAAGGGCTCTTCGCAAACAGAAGGGATCGCTTCGTTTTCATCTCCCAATACGGAGCAGTTGATCTCCCGCAGGTGCATAATGGCATGCTCGATAAGGATGGTTCCTGCATAGCTGAAGGCATCGTCTACGGCATGGACCAGTTCGCCCCGATCTCTTGCTACCGCAATGCCTACGCTGGACCCGGAGTTAACCGGCTTTACGATCACCGGATAGCCCAGCACTTTTTCGGTCTTATCCAGCAGCGCATCCATGTTTTTATAATCCTTTAGGCGGAAACGCAGGCAATCCAGAACCGGTATATCATTGTCCTTTAAGATCGCCTTGGTGATGTATTTATCCATGCCCACCGCAGCAGCGGTCAGGTTGGAACCGACAAAGGGAATGCCCACGGTCTTGAGATACCCCATCAGGGTACCGTCCTCTTCGTTGGTACCGTGAACAATGGGAAATGCCAGATCCACCTGGATCTTCTTTGCTCCAAACAGCTTCTGGGGATAGGAGATCAGATAAAACTGGTCCTGTTCACTCACCAGGATCACCCGGCTGCTTTCCTTAAGCAGGGCGGGAATGTCCTTGTAGGCTTCGATCTTGCCGGTGTTTTCTCCATAATACATGGCACCGTCCTTGGCGATATAAACGGGGTAGATCTCGTATTTCTCCGTATCCATGGCATAGATCGCCTGGATCGCCGAGATAACGGATACTTCATGTTCTACGCTTCTGCCACCGAAAAAAACTGCAACTCTTGTTTTCATTGGGATACCCTTCTTTACTTCTAACTGATTGATTGAAAAAACGGTCTAGTAATTGTCCGGCAGATCATTCTCCAACAGAATGTACCGGTGCTCCTCCGTAGGGATCGCGTAAGCTGCCTGCATCGCTTCCTCCAGCGTATCTGTCAGGATCAGCTTCTCCTTGGGAAATCCTTTGGAGCGTACGCCGTCCGCAATGGGCTTTGTCCGTTTTTTGCCTACCAATATAATAGCATCACAGCAATCTGCTGCATATGTTCCGAATTCAAAATTGTAGCGCTCTTCCTCTTTCCCCAGTTCTACCATGCCCGGCGTTACCAGGATGCGCTCTCCCCGAAACATGGCCAGGGTTTCCACCGCCGCTTTGGAGCCTACGGGGTTGGAATTAAAGGCATCGTCAATGATGGTCACGCCGCCCCGCTCTATAAGCTGCAGTCTGTGAGGAACCGGCTGGATCCGGCGAACCGCCACCTTCATATCGCTTAAGGGAACGCCCAGGGTATGGGCTGCCGCGATGGCTCCCAGCAGATCGATGAGATTGTGGGAACCGATGAGTCTGGTCTGGAACGTCTCTGTTTCCCCATCGGGGGTATGCACGGTAAAGGTGGTACCCAGCTCGGAGTAGGAAATGTCTGTTGCCCGATAGCCGCTCTCATCATTGCCTGTGCCGAAGTAAACCGCCTTGTATTCCCGGCCTTTCTCCCGCACCAGTTCATTGTCGCCGTTTAAAAACAAAAGGCCGTCCTTTGGCAGCACATCTGCCAGTTCGAACTTGGTCTTTACGATATTCTCAATGGAAAAGAAGGTTTCCAGGTGCTGAGGGCCGACGGATGTGATGATCCCGTGCCGGGGATGAACGATATCGCAGATCTCCTTGATATCCCCCACATGGCGGGCACCCATTTCGCAGACAAAGATCTCATGGGAAGGCTTAAGCTGTCCCCGGATGGTCTTTACAATGCCCATGGGCGTATTGTAGCTTTCCGGTGTGATCAGGGTATTGTATTTCTCCTGCAGGAGCGCTCCCAGAAAGAACTTCATACTGGTCTTTCCGTAGCTGCCGGTGATGCCGATGATCTGAAGGTCGGGATTTGCCCGAAGCATCTTCTGGGCATCCCGGATATAGTAGCGGTTTACCGCCTTTTCCACCGGTTTATTCACAAGGTTTGCCAGCATGATGAGAAGCGGCTCCAGTACCAGGCACAGGGAAAGGATCAGGCACAACAGAGCTTCTCCTGCGCTAAAGAAAGCGATCAGACCTGCCACGATGACAAGCAGGCAGTTGGTCACGATCAGGCGCTTTACTCTGGCGGTGTAGTTCAATTTCTTCTTGGCCTTCTGTCTGCGCAGATAGTTGTAGTACCAGCAGATAACAGCCAAAACCGCCAGCAAAAGGCCTTTTCCCGGAATCTCCCGATCCGCGAAAAAGCGCAGAACGGTATACAGGATACAGGCGATGAGCAGTACCCACAGAAGCCGCTGCTTTCCGGCGTTTTTCTTAAGCCAGGGAAAATGCTCCTTGTTTTTGTATCCGTTTAACTGAAACATGTGCAGGTTGTAACGCAGGATCAGGCAAAAATCCAACGCCATCACAAGGTATACGCATGTTGTCAGGATCATACTTACTATCTTCATAAAACTCCTAAGCGATATCAAAATAGGAACGCAGAACATTTCTGCACAGGGCAGGCTGTTCCAGGAAGGAATAATGTCCGGCTCCTTTTACGGTTACCAGTCCGGCTCTGGGGATCAGCTGTTCCATTTTCTGCCCGTCCGCAAGAGGCGTGGCCGTATCATTTTCACCCCAGAAAAGCAGGGTATCCTGCTTGATCTTCGGAAGCAGTTTACTCTGGTCATAATTTACGGCCTTTACCAGCGTTTCCCGCATGATAGGGGTTGCATTGCGGTAATCCGCAGAACCCTGACGCTTCTTCCAGTCCTCCACCATATCGGGGCAAAGGGCTGCGATGGGTTTGGATGTGATCACCTTTTTACAGAACTTGTACCATGCCACCTTACGCTGATAGGCTGCCGAACGGGTGGGCATAATACCGGCACTGTCCATGAGGACCACTTTTTCCACTTCGATGGGATAGTCCCCGCTCAGGAGTTCAATGGTCACACGCCCGCCAAAGGAGTGAGCGATGAGGCCGGCCTTTTGGATCTGCAGGGTCTGCATAAAGCGGATAAAAAATGCGGTATATTCCTTTACATCCCAGGAACGCTCCGGCTCCGTGCTGCCCCCAAACCCGGGGAAGTCAAACTGCACCACCCGGAAGCGGTCGCTTAAGAAAGCCGCCACGCTGTCATAAACCTGCATGGTGGTTCCCCAGCCCTGGAGGATGACGATGCAGGGGGTTTTCGGATCTTCCGGCCCTGTGATCTTATATTGGATCTTTAATCCATCAACTGTAACTTCCAATGTATCTGGTCCTTTATTTCCTTTCCTCTGTATCCTGTCCTATGCCGCCCGTTTTTCCAAATCATCCGGCGGCGATCTGTATCTGCGGGATAACAGACGGAATGGCCGACACAACCCTGTGCCGGCCACCGTAACGAATCACGTTTCGTATAACAATTACTTCTGGTTCTTTAACAGGTCGCGGATCTCGGTGAGAAGAACGATGTCTGCCGCAGGTGCTTCCTCTACCGCCTTCTCCTCTTCCTTCTTCTTCAGAGCATCCATCTTTTCCTTGGCCTTGTTAAAGGTCTTCAGGATGCAGAACAGTACCAGTGCGGTGATCAGGAAATTGATGACTGCCTGAATGAAGTTTCCGACCATCAGGCTGGCATCGCCTACCTGAATTGCCAGGCCGCTGAAATCAATTCCTCCGCAGATCATACCGATAATGGGTCCGATCAGATCGTTGACAATGGATGTAATGATCGCCGTGAACGCGCCGCCGATGATGATACCGACTGCCATGCTCATGACATCCCCTTTTGAAATAAACTCTTTGAATTCCTTCAGAAAACTCTTCATTTCCTTACCCTCCTGTCCTTTTTTTGTCCTGCGCCGGCTTTTTCCCGATCCCGATCGGGAAGGAGCCGATTACATCACCACCATCATACACTTTCCCGGCAGAAAGTGGCAATGATTAATTCCTCCGCAATTGCCTAGTGAAAGCAATTGTTCTGTGCGTTGTAGGAATACCCCGCTTCCTCAAGAGGGTCGGTCACCTCTGTGACGTCCACTCCCAGTTCATCGCACAGTTCCTCCAGGTTCTTACCGCTGTCCCTTAGTTTCATGTTGATCATACTCAGAAGCATATTCGGATCTTTCGGTAGCATTACGTTTCCCTCCATCTGTCTTTTGTCAGCTTCTGGCGGACGCTGATCGCCTCATCGCCCAGAAGCTTTCGCTCCACTTTCTCCCGGAATTCTTCAGTAAAGCCGCATTTTTCCTGAACTCTGGAAGATTTGCTGTTTCCTTCATAGTAGCAGCACCACAGTGCATCCAGGTGTTTTTCTTCAAAGGCGTAACGCTGCAGTTCCCGTACCGCTTCCGGCATATAGCCTTTTCCCCAATGTTTCTGCGATAGCCAAAAACCGATCTCTGCAGCCTTTTCTCCCTCCCGGACCATCGACTGGCTGCTTAAAGGCGCCAGACTGATACAACCGATGGGATCTCCCTGATCCACCGGTACCAGAGCGAAGGTGCCCGGTGTCATCAGGATGTTTTTCACGATGTCTTTGCTGTGCTCCGGATCCGGATGCGGCTGCCAGCCACACCAGGGACCGACTTCCGGATCTTTGGCAGCATCAAAAACCGCCTCTGCATCTTCTATTATAAATGGTCTGAGCACAAAACGCTCGGTAAAAAGTACAGGTTGTTCATTTAAAAGACATTCTTTTAATCTGTCCCCGTCCACATAGGTCAGTTTCATGGAAAAGAAAGGGATCTGCGTCCGCAAAAGAGAAAGAAACGCCCGGTCTCCCAACCAGTGGGGCAGGGTAGAAAGGGTATCCACCGGCACCCATTCCAGGACGCCTTCGTCGCAGTCCTTAAGTTCCCCCTGGGTTTCCGTGATATGGAACAGGTGCATATACTCCGTTTCATACCGGTCGGACACAAAGGTCACGATCCCCCGGTAGCGATAGGTTTTCACCGTAAGGCCGGTTTCCTCCAGGACTTCTCTTCGCATGCACTCTTCCGGGGATTCATCTTTTTCAAACTTCCCGCCGATGCCGATCCATTTGCCTTCGTTTAAGTCATTTTCCTTTTTGATCCGGTGGAGCATCAGATAGGCTCCGTCCTTTTCAATATAGCACAGGGTTGTTTCCAACGCCTCTTTGCTGATGTCGCTCAACTTATGCACCTCCAGAAGGCGATACTGTAGGGAGGGAGGTCACTTCCTCCTCCAAAATCATGTTCTGCGCCGGTAATAAGATCCTGTGCCTTTCCGCATCCGGCGTCAAAGTCTGCGTGAAAAGCGTTTCCGTCCGCATTGATCGCTACCAGAAGCCGCTCTCCATCCAGCGCCCGTTCAAAAATAAACTGGCGATTGGTAATGAGTACCTGCCGGTAACTGCCGTAGGATAAGGCTTTCGACTGCTGCCTTGCCTTTGCAAAAGATGCCACCGCATCGGTCAGGGCGTTCCACTGCGGCTTTTCAAGGGCCGGACGAAGCCCCTCATCGCTGCCGTTTTCCTTTTTTCCTTCGATGCCCCACTCACTGCCGTAATAGATGCAGGGAATGCCGGGCATGGAAAAGATCAGACCATAGGCCAGTTTTAGGTGCTCCGGAAGGGTCAGTGTGGATGCGATGCGGTTCACATCGTGATTGTCCACAAAGCTGAGAAGATGCTGCCCTTTATACAGCGTCCAGGGTTCCGCTCCGAACTGGCGGTTTAAGCTGTAGGCGATCTCAAAAAGATTCATGGAATTCAGGCTGGAGTAGATGCCCTTGTAGCACTCATAGTTGGTGGCACTGTGGCACCTGCCCTCCCGGATCAGGCGGGTATATTCCCCATTTATGATCTCTCCCAGAAGGAAGAACTCCGGCTTCATCTCATCGGTCTTTCGCCGCAGCAGTTCCAGGAACCATTCCGGTAAAAGATAGGCCACATCCAGACGCAGGCCGTCGATATCATACTCCCGGATCCATTCCCGGATGGTCTCAAAGAGATAGTCCTGCACCGCCGGGTTTTCCAGGTTTAACTTCACCAGCTCATAATGGCCTTCCCAGGCTTCATACCAGAACCCGTCGTTGTATCCGGTGTTTCCCCCAAAGTCGATGTGGAACCAGTCTTTGTAAGGAGAAGCCTCCCTCTTTTCCCGCACATCCGCAAAGGCCCAGAAGTTTCGTCCCACATGATTGAACACACCGTCCAGCACCACACGGATCCCCGCTTCATGTAAGGATGCGGTCAGCGTCTTTAAGTCTTCCTTTGTCCCCAGACGCCGGTCCACCTTCCGGTAGTCCCGGGTGTCGTATCCGTGAAAATCGCTGTCAAAAATGGGTGAAAAGTATACTGCCGTAACTCCCAGCTTTTGTAAATGCGGGATCCAGTCCAGGATCCTTAACAATCTGTGATTCTCCTCATCCCCGGCATGCAGGGCATCACACAGCCCCAGGGGATAGATCTGATAAAATACCGCTTCTTCATACCACATACGATCATTATACTCCCTAAAAATATCCGGCCTGAAGCAGGCTTACCCTAAAGGTACCCCACCCAGGCCGGTTGATTGTACTTATTTAGTCGATGGCATCAGGCAGTTCCAAAGTACGTTCCCGATTCATCTTCTCGCAGACTTCCACGAACTTATCCAGCGGTACGTTCTGAATCTGCTTGTTGGAGCCGCGCACATTAATGGAAACCGTGTTCTCGGCTGCTTCCTTGTCACCCATGACAACAATGAAGGGATCCTTGTAGGTCTTGAACTTCTTGATCTTCTCCTTCATGTTGGAGTCGGTGCAATCGGCTTCCACACGGATGCCGGCTGCCTGCAGCTTTTCAGCAACCTTCTGTGCATAGGCGTTGTGCTCTTCCCGGATGGGAACCAGAGCAACCTGATAAGGGGACATCCAGAAGGGATAGGCTCCCTTGAAGTGCTCGGTGATGATACCGATGAAACGCTCGAAGGAACCGAAGATGGCACGATGGATGACCACCGGCTGCTTCATATTGCCGTCCTTATCCTGATAGGTCAGTTCAAAGTTGTGCGGAAGCTGGAAGTCAAGCTGTACGGTACCGCACTGCCATGCTCTTCCGAGCGCGTCCTTGATCTGCTGGTGGATCTCGGGACCGTAGAAAGCGCCGTCGCCTTCATTGATCTCGTAGCCGCCCTCGCCGTACTTCTGGTCCAGGATCTCCTTTAAGGCAGCTTCTGCCTTGTTCCATACTTCGATGTCTCCCATGA
>JAILDL010000046.1 GCA_024689465.1 Lachnospiraceae bacterium | reverse complement strand
TAAAATCATCCGAAAATCTTAAAAATTTCCCTGCAAAATAAAAACAGGCCGGGATCACTCCCTGCCTGTCATATAGCTCTATAATTACCGGTCGCCCAGCTTTAAGTTGGGCACAGCGTTCAGATCATAGCCGCTGAAGTTTCCTGCCAGATACTCATAGTACGCCGCAGCACCGATCATGGCCGCATTGTCGGTACATAAGATGGGGGACGGGCGATAGAACGCCACGCCTCTTTCTGCGCAGGCTTTTTCCAGGGACTCCCGCAGGGCGCTGTTGGATGCAACACCGCCTGCAATGGCAAACTTCTTCATGCCGGTCTGTTCTATGGCGATCATGGCATGCTCCGTCAGCACATCCACCACGGCTTTCTGGAAGGATGCCGCCACGTCATTGGGATTTACCGGAATGTTCTGCATATTGCAGGAATTCAGGTAATTGAGCACCGCAGATTTAAGACCCGAGAAGCTGAAGTCGTAGTCGGAACCGGCCACTTTGGCTCTGGGAAAATGAATGGACTCCGGATCGCCTTCCCGGGCTGCCTTGTCGATCTTCGGTCCGCCGGGATATCCCAGGCCGATGGCACGGGCTACCTTGTCAAAGGCTTCTCCCGCCGCATCATCTCTGGTCCTGCCGATGATCTCATAATCCCCGTAATCCTTTACGATCACCAGATGGGAATGTCCGCCGGAAACCACCAGGCATACAAACGGCGGCTCCAGGTCCTTGTTTTCAATATAATTGGCGCTGATATGGCCTTCGATATGATGGATCCCCAGAAGAGGTTTGTTCGCCGCAAAAGCCACCGCTTTCGCCGCAGATACGCCTACCAGAAGCGAGCCTACCAGGCCCGGTCCGTAGGTGACCGCAATGGCATCCATATCCTGCAAGGTCATATCCGCCTGCTTTAAAGCCTCCGTGATCACGGGATTGATCTTCTCGATATGCTTGCGGGATGCGATCTCGGGAACCACACCGCCGTACAGGGTATGAATATCGATCTGGGATGAAATGATATTGCTCCGTACGTCTCTGCCGTTTACCACAACCGCTGCGGCCGTCTCGTCGCAGGAGCTCTCAATTGCAAGAATCCGGATTTCTCCGGATTCAGAATGGTTTAACATATTTCCTCCTACTGCATGAAGGTCAGGTCTTTTTTCCAACCATAGATCTTCCAGTGTCCCGCATCATCCTTCCGCAGCAGGTAGATCTGCTTGTTGGAAGTGATCTGTGTGGATACACGAATATTGTAAATACAGCTGAGCTTTGCAAAATCAAAGCCCGCCTTAGTGTAATAGTCTACATCGGTAGCCGCCGACAGGGAATAACTGGATATCCTGCAATCCTTTTCCCGAAAGGAAGCTACATCATTTTTAAGGGTCTGCAGATAATCGGGATTGGCCTGCGCCAGTTCCTCGTCAAAAAAAAGCAGCACCAGATCCGATAACTGGCCCAGTTCCTCATCGGTGTATTCCTGGTTGTAGCAGACCTGCATGATGTTGTTGTAGGCCTTCATCACTTCCTTGGGCGTCTGGGGATAATTGGTCTCGTAATCCTTCAGCAGCAGTTCCTGTACCGGTGTTGCCACAGCTTCCACGGTTTTTACAGACGTCTTGTTGGTGAGATGGTAAAAATAGGCGACAGCAGCCACAGCCATTGCCAAAAGCAACAGCCCGGTTCTGGTCATTCTCTTCGTTGTCGCCATCCCCCAGCCTCCTTCCGTGGATTATTCTTCTTCCTCAAAAGCCAGCTCTACGCTTTTGCCGTCTTTGCCGGCATAGGCTCTGGGGAAGACCTTGCGGACGTCGTCCATGAATTCCTCCGCTTTGATGAGAGCGGGACTGTAATGGGTCAGCCACATCTCTCCCACATCGGCTTTTCTGGCCAGCTCTGCAGCTTCCAGAAAGGTCATGTGCTTATGCTCTTTGGCTTTGCCGATCTTATCCGCTTCGCCGTACATGCCTTCGCAGATGAAAAGATCGGAGCCCTTGGCGTTTTCCACGATACTCTCAGTAGGACGGGTATCTGTGGTATAGGTCAGTTTCAGGCCTTTTCTCGCCTGTCCCATAACCATGTCGGGAGTATATTCTTTACCCTCTATTGTAACATTCTGACCCTTTTGAAGTAAATTCCAATATTTCCGCTCCAGGCCCAGTTCCATGGCTTTCTCCACCTGAAACCTTCCCTGCCTGCCAAGGGAAACACTGTAACCGTAGCAGGTGATGTTATGGTTTACCCGGAAGGCTTCAAAATGAAGGCCTTCAAAATCGAATCCTTCCTGCGCCTCGGTCAGTTCCCTGCATCGGATCTCAAAGGGCAGTTCCGGCGCGATCACGCGGATGGCGTTTAAAACACGGGGCAGGCCCTTGGGGCCCACAATGGTAAGAGGCTCCGTACGTTCTGCATTTCCCATGGTCAAAAGAAGTCCCGGCAATCCGCTGATATGATCTGCATGAAAATGGGTCAGACAGATCAGATCAATGGGTTTGGGACTCCAACCCTTTTCCCGGAGGGCGATCTGGGTACCTTCTCCGCAATCGATCAAAAAGCTGTGGCCGTTGTACCGCATCATCAGTGCAGTCAGCCATCGGTAAGGAAGGGGCATCATTCCGCCGCTTCCCAGTAAACAAACATCGATCATCTAGTATTACCTTTCATTTCCTGTCCGTCAGCTTTTCTCTGGCGGCAGGATACATTCCATAACATAAGCATCCTCCCAGGGATTCTCATAAAAATCCCGGCGTCTGCCGATCACCCGGAAACCGCATTTCTCATAGAGATGCACCGCGGCATCATTGCTCACCCTTACTTCCAGCAAGACCTGGGAGATCCCCCGTTTTACCGCTGCGTGCAGGATCTCTGCCATCAGTCTGGTCCCGATCCCGCTGCAGCGCAGATCCTGTGCCACGCTGACATTGGTGATCTCACCGCTTTCAAAGGACTGATGCAGTCCGCATACGCCCAGTACCTTGCCTTCCCGGAAAGCTACCAGATACAGCGCATCTTCCCTTACCAGCATTTCCCGAAAGGCATCTGCGCTCCACGGCATGGAAAAAGCAGCCTCTTCCAGTCTGCTCACTTCCGGAATATCTGAATCCTGCATGGGGCGGATGATGAGATTCTCCATGAACGTACCTTTCCCTTTCCTGTGTATGAGGGTCAGTTCTTAGTTTCCAGTCGATTGTATTCCTTTGTGCCTTCCTGCTCTGCCTGAGATGCCCGCAGATAGACAGGGCTGTGCTCCTCCGGCGTCTGCCGGATGCCCCGGGCAAAGAGCTGCATGCCAAGTACTGCCACGCTTCCTGCCTTCTGCCGGTTCATATGGGCAGGGGCAAAACGGAAGGGTACCTTGCAGCCTTCCCGGATCTGTTTCATATAAACGGGCACGCCGTCTCCCAGGAAGGTGACCGGATCGCCCTTATCATTGATCCGCGCAAGGATCTCTTCTACAGAAAGGGCACACTGCTCTATATCTGTCACCAGTTCTTCCTGCGCAAAATGAAACAGGCCGGTATATACCTGGCTTCGTCTGGCATCCATCATGGGGCAGATGTGCGTTGCGCAGCCCCACAGATTCATGGCCAGACCGTTTACCGTAGGTACGGGAACAATGGGCTTTTCCCAGACCAGTCCCAGTCCCTTGGCCGTAGCAGAACCGATCCGAAGCCCTGTAAAGGAGCCCGGTCCCTCCGCTACCGCGATGGCATCAATATCCGACAGATCCATGCCGGTCATTTCCCGGATCCCCGCTACCAGAGGGAGCAGGATCTGGGAATGCGTTTTTTTCGTATTAATGGTGTACTCCGCGATCAGAATGTCATCCTCTGCCAGTGCAGCGGAAGCGCTCGTTCCCGAAGCATCCAGTGCCAGTATCTTCAAATTGCCTCCACATCAGGGCTGCAGGATGCGGATCCTGCGATAGTCAAACCCCTTGTCCAAATCTTTCTCGATCTCAATGCGGATCGCTTCCGGAGGAATGACCTCCCGGACCAGATCCGCCCACTCCACCAGGCATACACCGTCGCCGTAAAAGTAATCTTCATAGCCCAGCTCGTCCATCTCCGACACATCCCCGATGCGGTATACGTCAAAGTGGTACAGGGGCAGGCGCCCGTCCTCGTACTCCTGGATAATGGTAAAGGTGGGAGAATTCACATAATCGTCAATCTCCAAACCCGCAGCAAAGCCCTGGGTAAACACGGTCTTCCCCACACCGAGATCGCCGATGAGGGTATAAACCTGTCCTGCCAGGGCTTTATTACCAAGCTCCTTGCCTATTTCAAATGTATCTTCCGGTTTGTAGGATTCTTTGATCATTTCCATCACAATCCGATTTTACCACATGTCGCAAGATCCTGCCACGCAGGGGTTATCTGCACAGGGAGCTTTCCCGTTATTCAGTTTTTCTGCGGCTTTTGTGTATTTCCGAAGCCGCTGCGTTTTTCTGTTCCGATATGGACTCTGCCCTTACTGCTGTCCTGCCTTTAAAAGCGGACTGATGTGCTTGTATACCAGGAAGGTCACAATGGAATTGATGCCGCCCTTAATGAGATTCAGGGGTGCTACGGCAAAGACCACAAAGGTGGTGATGTTGGTGATCCCGGGGTTGATGGCGGTTCCCATGGCAACCAGAGCATCCACCGGCATACCGAACATCTCCGCAAACTTGGGCAGCAGATAGATGGCATTAAAGGAGGTTCCCACAATGGTCATGCACAGGGTTCCCGCGATGCAGGCGATCAGTGCCTGGATCTTGTTTTTCTTAAAGCTGTAGAGAATGGATGCCGGCAGGATCAGAGAACAGCCTACGATGAAGTTTGCCAGCTCTCCCACAAAGGCAGTGGAGGTACCCTTTACCAGAACCTTTAAAAAGATCTTCACCATCTCGATCATCACACCGGAAACCGGGCCGAAGGCAAAGGTTCCGATGAGGATCGGCAGCTCGCTTAAGTCCAGCTTGTAAAAGCCGGGGGCAAAGGGAACCGGGATCTCGATGAGCATGAGGACGGTGGCAATGGCGGAAAGCATACCGATCATGGCTACCTTCCGGGTGGTGAGGATACGGGTGGTGTCGCCTCTCTTTTTCTTGGAGATCTTCTCAAAGACATAGGCAATGACGAACATGGCCGCCATGAGGAGGATGAACTCCACTACAAATACTATGTTTGTTACAATGTTTTCCCAAAGTTGATTCATTTGGATTTCCTTTCTGCGCGTTTTTCGCCTTATGATTTGGGAAAGTGTTCGGATGCCCGTTGCCATAAGGTAACCATGGCAAAAAGAAACCCCATACGCAAAAGCGCATGGGGCATAGACCATAGGTATACTACCTAAAGTTCCTTCTTCCATCCAGACTGTACTGTCGGTTCCGGAATCACACCGGATCAGCTGCATGACGCAGGTCGCGGACTCTACCGCCGGTGGGGAATTTCACCCCGCCCCGAAGAACTTTCAACTAGAGTTAGATTACTCTATTTGGCATTTGGATGCAAGAGGTATTTTGTGTACACCCATTCTATCCATTTGATATTTTTCGTCCCAAAAACCTTGGCAGATTTGCCTCCTGCATATTGTATTTCCATAATTTCCCGTGCTACTCTGAGATTAACCGGGCAGGCCTCCGCCAAAGGGCGATTTTTCCTGCCACCGCGCATCCGATCCTTATGTAAAAAACATCAGAAAGGCAAAGGTATCAAAATGGAACCGGCACAATTCAGCACCCCTTTGGATCTGCACAACATTCAGGTAAAAGACGGCTTCTGGACCAGACAACAGGATCTGGTCACCGATAAGGTCCTTCCTTATCAGTGGAACGCCCTAAACGACAACCTGCCGGACGCACTGCCCAGCTACAGCATGCACAATTTCCGGGCTGCTGCCCGCATCATGGAAAAGAAGCACCGCTCCCAGGCAAATGCTACCCAATCCTATACCCCGCCGGTGTACACCTACCGGGGTTTTGAAGCCCTGCCGGAAGATCCCGCCCATCCGGATCCCGAACAGTTCTACGGCTTTGTTTTCCAGGATTCCGATTTTTCCAAATGGATCGAAGCAGTGGGTTACAGCCTGATCCGCCATCCCGATCCCCAGCTGGAAAAGCTGGCAGACGGGGCCATCGACGTGGTGTGCGCAGCCCAGGATGACACCGGCTATCTGGATACCTATTACATTGTCAACGGCATGGACCGTGCCTTTACCAACCTCCGGGATCATCACGAACTGTATTGCCTGGGGCACCTGCTGGAAGGCGCCATTTCCTATTATCAGGCAACCGGCAAGGACAAGCTCCTTAAGGCTGCAGAGCGGTTTGCCGACTACTGCTTCACCGTTTTCGGAGAAAATCCGGACCAGAAGAAAGGTTATCCCGGTCATGAGATCGCCGAGATGGCCCTGTTTCGCCTGTATGAGCTGACCGGAGAAGAACGCTATAAGAAGCTGGCCTCCTTCTTTCTGGATCAGCGGGGTACAAAGCCCTCTTATTTCCGTCAGGAAGACTATGCTCGGGCCGCGCTGGATCACACCACCTACCAGCCCACCGAAGAAAAGGAACACCCCACCTGGTTTGAGGCGACTCCCTATGCCTACTACCAGGCTCACAAGCCGGTACGGGAACAGACCGAAGCGGTGGGACACGCCGTACGGGCCGTTTACCTGTATTCCGGCATGGCCGATGCAGCCCGTATCAATCGGGACGATAAGATGCTGGCTGCCTGCGAAGCACTCTGGAACAATATCACCGGTGAAAAGCTCTATATTACCGGCGGCATCGGTGCCACACATTTCGGAGAAGCCTTCTCCTACGGCTACGATCTGCCCAATGATACCGCTTACAGCGAAAGCTGTGCCGCCATCGGCCTCATATTCTTTGCCCGCCGTATGCTGCAGATCAAGCCGGATCGTCGCTACAGCGACGTGATGGAGCAGGCCCTTTATAATACGGTCATGGCCGGCATGGACCTGACCGGCACCCGCTTTTTCTATGTGAATCCGCTGGAGGCAAATCCTCTGGCTTCCCTTCGGGATGAGCACAAGCATCACGTCCGTACCATGCGGCAAAAATGGTTCGGCTGTGCCTGCTGCCCGCCCAATATCGCCAGACTTCTCTCCTCCCTGGCTTCCTATGCCACCACGGAAAATGAAAATACCCTGTGGAATCATCTGTATGTAGGCAGCCGGATTCAGAAGCATCTGGGAAGTACCGATCAGAATACCCATTCCGGTAACGATAGGGAAAACACCTCAGCTTCCCATATCCTGGTTCAGGAAATGACCTCCGCTCTTCCCTGGTCCGGGGAGGTACAGGTGCACCTGACAGGGGACGGCACAAAGGCTTCCGCCTCCTATCGCATTCCTTCCTGGAGCCGGAGTACCCGGATCACCCTACAGCAGGGTGCGGAATCCTATGAACTGACCCTGGGGGCAGAAAGCAGTTACAGCTGGCCCGTTTCCGAAGATCGCCTTGTCTTTTCCTATGAAAACGGCTACTTTACCGTAACCGGCCCCATCCGGGATCTTACCATCTGCCTTTCCTTTACGCTGGAATGCAGGCTGGTAAAGGCTTCCAACCGGGTTCGGGAGGATGCCCACAAGGTTTGCCTGGTGCGGGGACCCTTAGTGTACTGCCTGGAAGAGATCGACAACGGCAGGGATCTGCATCTGCTGGAGATCCCGTTGTCGCAGAAAGGGGCTGCTCCTGTGTTTACAGAGGAGGAAACGAGCGCCTTCGGCTATCCTGTGATCCTGGTGAAAACCGAAGGCATCCGGAAAAAGCCGGATGAAATAGCCCTGTATCAGGATGCAGATGCTCCGGAACCTGCGGAGGAAACCACATTGACCTTCGTTCCCTACTATCTGTGGAACAACCGGGGCGAAGGTGAAATGAGCGTCTGGATCTACAAAAGCTGAACCCATTGATCAATAAGATCATTTATAAATAACCATTTTCAGGGAGAACAAACACATGAATTTTTTCAAACAGGAAAAAAACGCTTTGGTATTTCAGGAAAACGGAGAAACCCTCAAGCTGATCCCCTGGGGAGAAAACGGCCTGCGGGTACTCTCTTCCTACCTGGGAGAAATGGATGAGAGCTGCATCGCCCTTCTACCCGCAGAGAGGGAAGGCTCCATCACCATGGACAGCCTTTGTGCCACCATCACCAACGGAAACATCACCGCGAAGTGTGTGGTGCAGGAATGGGGACACGCCTTACAGATTTCCTTCTACAATGAAAAGGGCGACCTGCTTTTGCAGGAAATTACAAACGGCGGCTGCCTTACCCTTACCCCCCGGCAGTTTAAGCCCCTGCCCGGCGGTGCCTTCCGCTTAAAAGCTACCTTTATCTCCAATCCCGCCGAAAAGATCTACGGCATGGGGCAATACCAGCAGGAGCGCATGAACTTAAAGGGCTGTAACCTGGAACTGGCACACCGCAATTCCCAGGCCAGCATTCCGTTCTATATCTCCAGCTTAGGTTACGGCTTTTTGTGGCACAATGCCGCAGTAGGCGAGGTACATTTCGGCCTGAATACCACCGAATGGATCGCCGAGCAGACCAAACAGCTGGATTACTGGATCTGCGCAGGAGATAATCCCGCACAGATCGAAGAAGCCTACGCAGGCGTCACCGGTACCGCTCCCATGATGCCGGAATACGGTCTGGGCTTCTGGCAGTGCAAGCTGCGCTACTACAACCAGGAGCAGGTGGTACACATCGCGAAGGAATATGCAAAACGAGGCATTCCTCTGGACGTCCTGGTTGTGGACTACTATCACTGGCTGCGCTGCGGTGACTGGAAATTCGATCCGGAATATTTCCCCAACCCCAAGGAGATGGTGGACGAACTGAAGAAGCTGGGCATCGAGACCATGGTCTCCTTCTGGCCTCAGGTGGACTACCGCAGCGAAAATCATGAAGAAATGCGCCAGCAGGGTCTCCTGGTAAAAAGCCACAACGGTCTGGACATCCAGATGCTCTTCCACGGAAACAATGTGTTCATGGATGCCACCAATCCCCGCACCCGCAAGTATGTATGGGAAAAAGTAAAGAAAAACTACTACGACCTGGGGATCCGTACCTACTGGCTGGATGAAGCGGAACCGGAGTTTACCGGCTACGATTACAGCAACTATCACTTCGCAGCAGGTCCTGTTGCGGAAGTAGGCAACATTTATCCCAGAGAATATGCCCGTCTGTTCTACGAAGGCCTGCAGGGCGAAGGACAAAAGGACGTGATCAGCCTGATCCGCTGTGCTTGGGTAGGTTCCCAGCGCTACGGAGCTCTGGTCTGGTCCGGCGACATCTTCTCCCGCTACGATGATTTCCGCAAGCAGATCTGTGCCGGCCTGCATATGGGTCTGGCCGGAATCCCCTGGTGGACCACGGATATCGGCGGATTCCACGGCGGAGATGTAAACGATCCCAATTTCAAGGAGCTGCTGATCCGCTGGTTCCAGTTCGGTACCTTCTGTCCGGTCATGCGGATCCACGGTGCCCGCGTTCCTTCCACGCCCATCGTAAACAAAGCTGGGGAGCTGCGGGAGCCTACCGGTGCCGATAACGAGATCTGGAGCTTCGGAGAAGAAAACGAAGCCATCATGACCAAGTACATCAAGATCCGTCTGGATATGAAGGATTATACCCGCTCCCTGATGCAGGAAGCCCATGAAAAAGGCTCTCCCGTCCTCCGGACTCTTTTCTACGAGTTCCCGGAGGATCCCGTCTGCTGGGACATCCAGGATTCCTACCTGTACGGACCGGACCTGCTCATCGCACCCATCTGCTACGAGCATGCCATGGGACGCAAGGTGTACCTGCCCGCCGGTGCCAGCTGGACCGATGCCCACGATGGCAAGGTTTACGAAGGTGGCCAGTGGATCGAAGCCGATGCCCCCATTGATCGCATCCCTGTGTATCTTCGTAACGGAGCACAGGACTTCCTCATCGGACGCATCTGATCTATTTCATTATCCGGGCATCCCGGCAGGATTCTTACTTTCCGGGGTGCCTCGGCTCTTGCACAAATACTTACGGGACGCTTCCGCTCCATATCGCTTACGCAACGGTTCATAATGCT
>JAILDL010000034.1 GCA_024689465.1 Lachnospiraceae bacterium | reverse complement strand
ATGTAGTTCAAAAGGCGTTGGATATACAAACGGCTTACAAGCACTTTGTTTTACAATGCTCATTTCAATTCCTTTAGCCGGTCCTTTTTCGTTTAATTCCACCACCATATCCATAAAGGTTCTCTTAACACTATCCTCTATGGAATCCTTCACCACTACGATCAAATCTATATCGCTCTTTGCTGGATTATAACATCCCATGACTGCTGAACCATGGAGATATATGCCCACAAGATTATCCCGCAGGATTTCTTTTGACTTTTCAACAAAACTAATTATAACTGTATCCATTTATCAACTGTTCCAAACGTATTTTGTATATCTACCGCCACCGATCTTTATAATACTTTCCGACGACAGCAATTCAGACAATGCTCTTTCTACATTCCCCTTTATACTCATAATCAATATTAACTACATCATTATTTCAGAAATGATGTATTTGAGCAATTGATGATGTAATTAAAACCGCCTTCCGATACCATCCTCTGAACATTCGCTTATTTTCGTACGTTGTCAACGTATAAATTGATTTCAAATCAAAAAAGCTTCTGAAAGCGCATGTTTATGCCATCAGAAGCCTTTAATCACTGCTTTTTAGTTTTTACCTGTAAGCCACCCGGTATTACTCGAATTCGATGGTGCCGGTGGGCTTCGCTGTCACATCATAGAGACAACGGTTGATGCCGGCTACTTCATGGGTGATCCGGTAGGAGATCTTCTCCAGAAGCTCCCAGTCGATGCGCTCGATGGTGGCACTCATGGCATCCTTTGTATTGACGGCACGGATGATGCACACCCATTCAAAAGCACGCTTGCCGTCCTTTACACCGGTGGCCTTCAGATCCGGTACAACGGTGAAGTACTGCCATACCTTTTTATCCAGACCGGCTTTTGCAAACTCTTCCCGCAGGATCGCATCGGATTCCCGAAGGGCTTCCAGACGGTCTCTGGTGATGGCACCGGTACAGCGAACACCTAATCCGGGGCCGGGGAAGGGCTGGCGGTTTACCATCTCATCGGGAAGACCCAGAGCGGAACCCACTACACGTACTTCATCCTTAAACAGGAGCTTTAAGGGCTCTACCAGCTCTAACTTTACATCTTCCGGCAGGCCGCCTACATTATGGTGCGCCTTGATGCCGTCTTTGCTTTCCAGAATATCGGGATAGATGGTACCCTGTCCCAAAAATCCCACACCGGAGATCTTGGCAGCTTCCTCGTCAAACACCTTGATGAACTCGCCGCCGATGATCTTGCGCTTCTGCTCGGGATCACTGACACCGGCCAGCAGATCCAGGAAACGATCGGTGGCATCCACATAGATCAGGTTAGCGCCCAGCTGTTTTTCGAATACGTCGATGACCATCTGGCTCTCACCCTTGCGCATGAGACCGTGATTGACATGGATACAGGTCAGCTGCTTGCCGATGGCCTTGATCAGCAGGGCAGCCACAACGGAGGAGTCTACACCGCCGGATAAAGCGAGAAGTACTTTTCCGTCACCGATCTGTGCCTGCAGGCGCTTTACCTGTTCTGCGATAAATTGATCCGCCTGCGCTTTGGTTGTGATCCGTTCCATGGAATCCGGACGAATGTTTTCACTGTTTTCGTAGTACTGGGTTCTTGCATCCGACATAACAATACACTCCTTTGTGATCTTTTTAGATTATTAGGGGCATCGGAACGTGCCCTGACAGATTTCATTGTACTACAAGTCCGGCCGGGAAAGAGAAATATCTTTCCCGGAAGTTCTGTTTTTTTGAGAAGTAAAGAGAGCGGATATGAGGTACAATAGAACATGCAGAGGACGGGAACACGGACTCTGGTAAGCAGAAAACCACAGTGTCATGTAAGGGGGACAAGCATGAAGATTTTAATGATCGGAGGAACCGGCACCATCAGTATGGCCATCACCAGACTCCTCGCAGAGAAAGGAGAAGACCTGTATCTGTTGAACCGCGGAAATCGTAAGGAAGAGATCCCGGCAAATGTCAAGCTCATCTGTGCGGACATTAACGATGAAGAAGCGGTGGAAGAGAAGACGGAAGGCATGATGTTCGATGCCGTCTGCGAATTCATTGGTTTCGTACCGGAGCAGGTAGAGCGGGATTACCGTTTATTTAAGAATAAGACCAGACAGTACATCTACATCAGCTCCGCATCCGCTTACGGAAAGCCGGTCAGCGATCCGCGGATCACCGAAGGAACGGCCCTTGCCAATCCCTACTGGGAATATTCCCGTAATAAGATCGCCTGTGAAGATGTGCTGATGAAGCATTTCCGGGAAGATGGTTTCCCGGTGACCATCGTGCGACCTTCCCATACCTATGATGAGCGCAACGTACCCATGGGCGTTCATGGAAAGCAGGGCAGCTGGCAGGTGATCAGGCGTATGATGGAAGGAAAGCCTGTGATCATCCACGGAGACGGTACATCCCTGTGGGCCATGACCCATAATTCCGATTTTGCCAAGGCTTATGTGGGTCTCATCGGAAATCCCCACGCCATCGGCGAAGCATTCCAGATCACCAACGATGAGATCCTGACCTGGAACCAGATCTTTGGAACCATTGCCAAGATCCTGGGCGTGGAGCTGCATCCTTATTATGTATCCTCCTCCTTCCTGGCAGAGGTTTCCGATTACGATCTTTACGGTGGCCTTTTAGGAGACAAAGCCTGCAGCGTGATCTTTGATAACACCAAGATCAAACGGGCAGTACCGGGCTTTTCCCCCTGCGTATCCTTTGAGGAAGGTGTGCGGGATACCATTATGCATATCATGCAGCACCCGGAGCTTCAAAAGGAGGATCCCGAATTTGATGCCTGGTGTGACCGTGTGATCAATACGCTGGAAGAAGCGAAGGAGAAGTTAAAGAAATGAAGAAGAGGTTGATCGCCACATTACTGTGTGGCCTTTTACTCACAGGATGCGGAGCAACTTCTGCGCCGGCACAGACACAGCCCGTGCCGGGGGCAGCAGAAGAAACTGCGCAGGCGGCGCAGGAAGAAACGCCTGCAGGAACAGAGCAGACGAAGGAGACCGATATGGAAAATACTGCGCCGGAGGAAACCGTAGCGGATGAAACGGCAGCAACTACTGCAGAGCCGTCTGAGCAAAGCCTGGTTCCCGACATAGTGATGGAGCCCATGAAGCCGGATGACAATGAGGCCATGGCCATGGCAAGAGCCATGAAGCTGGGCTGGAATCTGGGGAATACCCTGGATGCCTATAACGACGGAAATCTGACAGACCCCATGAGTACCGAGACCTGCTGGGGAAACCCCAAGGCCAATCAGGAACTGATAAAGGGACTGCACGCAGCCGGTGTGGAGACCATCCGTATTCCCATCAGCTGGCATAATCATGTGGATGCCGCATACAATGTGGATCCCCAATGGATGACCCGGGTAAAGGAAGTGGTGGACTATGCCTATGACGAAGGCATGTATGTGATCATCAATATCCATCATGACAACCACCCCGAAGCCAATGGGATCTATCCCGATGAAGCCCACAGAGAGCAGTCTCTGAAGTATATCACATCCATCTGGACCCAGGTAGCCGAGACCTTCAAGGACTATGATGAGCACCTGTTGTTTGAAGCCATGAACGAGCCCCGTCTGGTAGGCCATACCAATGAGTGGTGGATCGATACCGGAAATGCAGATTGCACCCGTGCCGTGGAGATCATCAATGAGTTGAATCAGAAGTTTGTGGATGTGGTCCGCTCATCCGGCGGCAACAACGGACAGCGGTTCCTGATGTGCCCCGGTTATTGCGCATCTCCCGACGGCGTATTAAATGCCGGCTTTAAGATCCCGGAGGATACGGTGGAAAACCGCCTCATCCTTTCGGTCCATGCCTATACGCCATACAGCTTTGCGCTGGAGTATCCCGGCATCAATAATTTTGATAACCGTCTCATGGCCAGCTACAAGGACATTGATGATTTCATGACCAAGCTGTATTACAAGTACGTAAGCGGCGGAATGCCCATCGTCATCGACGAGTTCGGAGCCAGAGACAAGAGCGGCAACCTGGAAGACCGGGTGCGCTACGCCGCATACTATACCGCCAGAGCCCGTGCCTACGGCATGACCGTCTGCTGGTGGGACAACGGAGCCTTTACCGGTACCGGAGAATTGTTCGGTCTTATGAACCGGGACAACGGAAACGTGGTCTACAAGGACATCATGGATGCCATGGTCCGGTACTGTGAGTGATCTAAGATACAGGATAACGAAATAGAGAGGATGGGCAGGCAGCTGCCCGAATGGGAGGAACGATGCAAAATACCATTAGGATCAATGAAGATGTAACATATCTGGGAAGCAGTGACAGACGGATCGCGCTGTTTGAGAACAGCTATCCGCTGACCAACGGCGTTTCCTACAACACCTATCTCATCGACGACGGCGAGACTGCGCTTTTGGATACCGCTGACAGTGCGGTGATGCAGGCCTTTATGGAGAACCTGTTTTCTGTATTAAAGGGCCGTAAGCTGGATCATCTCATCATCCAGCACATGGAGCCGGACCACTGCGCCAGCCTGGGACTGGTAGTGGAGAACTTCCCGGAGGCAAAGGTATATGGCACCATGCAGGTTAAGAAGATGGTGCAGCAGTTTTTCGGTATCGATCTGGGAGAAAAGTTTGTGACGGTAAAAGAGGGAGATACCCTTTCCGTGGGAAAGCATATGCTGCAGTTTGTGGCAGCCCCCATGGTACACTGGCCGGAAGTTATGATGACCTACGATACCTGTGACAAGATCCTGTATTCTGCAGATGCATTCGGTACCTTCGGTGCCCTTTCCGGTAACCTCTATGCAGATGAATGCGACAGCTGGACCGCGGATCTTGCGGAGGCAAGACGTTACTATACCAACATCGTCGGAAAATACGGAAATAACGTGCAGGCAGTGCTGAAGAAGGCGCAGAACCTGGAGATCAGTATGATCTGCCCGCTCCATGGCCCGGTGATCCGAAAGGATCTGGGCTACTACCTGGATAAGTACGATAAGTGGAGCTCCTATACGCCGGAAGATAAGGGTGTGGTGATCGTTTACGGCTCCATTTACGGAGGAACCGCAAACGCAGCGGATTGCCTGGCAACCCGTCTGGCATCAAAGGGCGTTAAGAACATCAAAATGTATGACGTTTCCAAGACCCATGTATCGGAGCTGGTAGCGGAAGCCTTCCGTGTCAGCCATCTGGTCCTGGCGGCACCTACCTTGGATGCAGGCCTGTTCCCCGCTATGGAGACACTGCTTTTGGAACTGAAGCGCAAGAACCTGTGCAAGCGCACGGTTGCCCTCATCGAGAACGGAACCTGGGCACCGGTTGCCGCAAAGGAGATCACCGGGATCCTGGAAGCCATGAAGGATATGACGATCCTGCCGGAGAAGCTGACCATCCGCTCCACCGCGGCCCCGGGAGACGAGGCAGCCCTGGAAGCGCTGGCGAATGCTCTGGCAGCAGATCTGAATCAATAAATAAAACCCATCGGAGGCAAAGAAATGAAAGACTACAGCATTGACACCCGGTGTGTCCAGGCAGGATACACCCCGAAAAACGGAGAACCCAGACAGATCCCCATTATCCAGTCCACCACATTTAAGTACGACACCAGTGAAGACATGGGAAAGCTCTTTGATCTGGAAGCCAGCGGCTATTTCTATACCAGACTGCAGAATCCCACCAATGACATGGTGGCAGCCAAGATCGCAGCACTGGAGGGAGGAACGGCAGCCATGCTCACTTCTTCCGGACAGGCGGCTAATTTCTTTGCCTTATTCAATATCTGTGAATGCGGAAGCCACATCGTGGCCTCCTCCTCCATCTACGGCGGAACCTTCAACCTGATCGCCGTGACCATGGCCAAAATGGGCATTGAAGTAACCTTTGTTTCCCCGGATTGCACCGAGGAAGAATTAAATGGGGCATTTAAGGACAATACCCGTGCGGTATTCGGCGAGACCATTGCAAACCCTGCCCTGACGGTGCTGGACATTGAAAAGTTTGCCAAAGCAGCCCATGCTCATGGCGTACCGCTGATCGTGGACAATACCTTCCCGACTCCGGTAAACTGCAGACCCATAGAATGGGGCGCAGACATCGTGACCCATTCCACCACCAAATACATGGATGGTCACGGTGCAGCAGTGGGCGGCGCCATTGTAGATTCCGGAAAATTCGACTGGATGGCCCATGCAGACTTATTCCCCGGACTGTGCACGCCCGATGATTCCTATCACGGCATCACCTATGCGGAGAAGTTCGGCAAGGAAGGCGCTTTCATCACCAAGTGTACGGCACAGCTGATGCGTGACTTCGGCTGCATCCAGTCTCCCCAGAATGCCTTTATCCTGAATCTGGGGCTGGAATCCCTTCACGTGAGAATGCCCAAGCATGTGGAAAACGGCCAGGCTGTAGCAGAATTCCTGGAGCAGCATGAGAAGGTGGTCAAGGTAAACTATCCGGGGCTTTCTTCCGATCCGTATCATGCACTGGCACAGAAGTATCTGCCCAAGGGCGGATGCGGTGTCGTTTCCTTCGAAGTAAAGGGCGGCAGAGCAGGAGCCGAAGCCTTTATGAAGCGTTTAAAGCTGGCAGCCATCGAAACCCACGTGGCAGATGCACGGACCTGCTGTCTGAACCCTGCTACTTCGACCCACAGACAGATGACCGAGGAGCAGCTTGCAGCAGCCGGCATCCCGGCAGGAATGATCCGTATTTCCTGCGGTCTGGAGGATAAGAAGGATCTGATCGCGGATCTGGAGCAGGCGCTGGAAGCCATCTGAGCATAGCCCGGCAACCGGCATTAGAAAGGAAACAAATACCATGCGAAAAGGAAGTTCATCCATTCTGGCAGCATTTCTTACGCTGTCACTTCTGACAGGATGCGGTAGCGCTGCTCAGAGCAGCACCGCTGCGGATACGGAGGCACAAAGCAGCAGCGCCGCGGATCCTGAGGCACAGAGCACGGTAGTGCAAGACGGATCGGAGACTCGGGAGTTTACATGGCCTGCCGAGCCGGCAGAGTCCACCATCTATGTGGAAAAGATAGCGGATATGCCGGAAGATTTTATAACCGGTGTGGATGTATCTTCCTATCTTTCAGAGATCAACAGCGGCGTTACCTTCTACGACTATGAGGGCAACGCCCTTTCTCCTCAGGACTTTTTTGTATTTCTCCATCGCTGCGGGATCAATTACATCCGTCTGCGTTTGTGGGTGGATCCCTATGATGAAGCGAAAAATGCCTACGGCGGAGGAAACTGTGACCTGCAAAACGTGACGGAAATGGGGAAACTGGCTTCCGATGCAGGCATGCAGGTTCTGATCGATTTCCACTATTCCGATTTCTGGGCAGATCCAAGCAAGCAGTATGCACCGAAAGCCTGGGCAGGCATGGACATTGATACCAAGGCGCAGGCCCTTTCCGATTACACCACGGAGAGCTTAAAGGCTCTGCTGGATGACGGGGTAAACGTGGGCATGGTCCAGCTGGGAAATGAGACCACCGGCGGAATGGCCGGAGAAAGCAGCTGGCCGAAAATGCTGAGGCTCTTTGATGCCGGCAGCAAGGCGGTCCGGCAGGTGGCAGAAGATAAGGGACAGGATATCCTCATTGCGGTCCATTTCGCCAATCCCGAACGGGCCGGCAAGTATAAGAACTTTGCCTATCAGCTGGCATCCAAGCATATCGACTACGACGTGTTTGCGTCTTCCTATTATCCCTACTGGCACGGCTCGCTGGAGAACCTGACCGGGGTTTTAAAGGAAGTAGCGGATACTTACGATAAAAAGGTGATGGTGGCCGAGACCTCCTATATGTATACCTGGGAGGACGGGGACGGCTCCGGAAATACCGAGAGTAAGGAGACCGTGGGCTCCGACTGGGACTATGCAGTATCCCAGCAGGGACAGGCCGATGTGATCTCCAAAGTCACCCGTGCCGTTCTGGACACCGGAGCGGGCATCGGGATCTTTTACTGGGAGCCTGCCTGGATCCCGGTACAGGTATGGAACGGAGAAGAAAGCGTTTATAAGGAAAATCAGAAGATCTGGGAAACCTATGGCTCCGGCTGGGCCAGTTCCTTTTCCGGAGATTACGATGCGGATGCGGCCATGTACTATGGCGGTTCTGCCGTCGATAACCAGGCACTCTTTGATTTTGAGGGGCATCCCCTGGAATCCCTGCGCACCTTTGAATATCTAAGGAGAGGTGCGAATGCACCCCTTGCAGTCACCCGAGCAGTCGTGGAAGACTTTTTGGGACCGGCGGGAGAGATCCCGGCGCTGCCGGAAACGGTGAGCGTGGAATTTAACAATGGTACCGCAGAGGATGTACCGGTCACCTGGAAGGAAGAGGATCTGCTTGCTGCAGCAGAAGGCGGCGCCGGTACCTATACCATTAACGGTACCTATGAAGCGGCAGGGCAGATGCTGGATATTTCCTGTCAGGCCATTTTAAATACCAAAAACTACCTGGCAGATCCTGGATTCGAGGATACGTCGACAGCATCCTGGACGATCACGGTAAACAGCGGCAATGATCCGGTAGCCATAGAAAACGATCTGAACAACGTGCGCAGCGGAAACGGCTGTCTGAAATTCTGGGCGGAGCAGGAGCAGGACTTTGAAGTGACCCAGGTGGTACACCTGGAAGAAGGTACCTATCGTCTGGGCGGCTATCTGGAAGGCGGGGACGCCGGAGAGAGTCCGGAGTTTTACATCTATCTGCGGCAGGGAGACCAGATCTGGCGTCAGGATACCTTTGTGACCAAATGGCAGGTTTGGGAGAATCCGGAGATCACGGATATTTCGGTTGCGGGAGAATGCGACGTGACAGTAGGCATTGTGGTAAAAGTGCCGGGAAAGGCCTGGGGAGCCTTTGATGATTTTTACCTATATAGGATTGATGAATAGTATGGTACAATGAGTATCACTTAAAGAGTCGTCGCAGTGTTTGGTTTGTTACAGGGGAGTCTGAGCATGCGAAATTCGAAATTTTATTGGGGAATCTATCTGGGGGTTGCGATCCTCTCTTTTCTGTACGTGATCGGATCGTTCATGGTCCCTTCCACCCGGGTTGTGGAGTATTATTTTGACAGACCGCAGGAGATCGAACCGACCTCCAGAACCATTCTGGATTCCGGTGAGGTGATCTACCGGCTTCATGTGCCTATGGGAGAAAAGGGAAGAACGCTGGAATTCTTAAGCTCCCATCAGCAGGTCAAGGTCTATGCAGATGACCGACTGATCTATGAAGTGGATGTGGATCCCTCCATCTTTGGTAAGACACCGGGAACACAGGTAAACTATGTCCGCCTGGCCGACAATGACCGGGTGATCCGTGTGGAGTGTACGCCGATCTACAGTACCATGATCGCGGACAATATTTCCTTCCGGCTTTCTTACGGTCTGGAGGATATGCGAAATGTACTGACCACCTCTTTGCTGGTCGTAGTGGTCTGCTTTTGCTGTCTTCTCTCCGGCGTTTTCTGTATCTTTTTGTATCTGGTTTTAGGCCGCGGAAACAAGCGGTTTACTACGCTGTGCTATTTCGGTATGTTTGTGACGCTAATGGGAACCTGGCTCATCAATGAGACCAAGCTCATGTCTGCACTCATCACAAACCGCGGCGCAGCCTCTCTGGTCAGCTATCTGAGTATCGGTCTGATCCCGGTACCGTTTGTATTATTCCATCGTCGTTTTCTGAATCTGAAACCCATGCTGTTCGAAAAGGGGATCTATGCCTATTCCGTAGTGGTCCTGGTGGTGCGCTTATTCCTGCACATGACGGGGATCATGGATTTCCGCATGACCAACAATTTCGGGCTGGCAGCCCTGATCCTCAGTGTTCTGTACGTACTCATCGGCACCATCATCCATACCTATCAGCATGGCCTGGACCAGGCGGCGGCCCTGTGTATCTTTGCCATTCTGGCCTTTATCCTGACCCTTGGAAACAATCTGATCAGCTTTATGGCAGGTCGTATGCAGACCGACTTTGCGGGACGGACCGTTCTGCTGGTCTATGTGCTGTATATGATCGTCATCAGCTGCAAGGATGTTTACAAGCAGCTGCAGGAAAACGAGCGCATGAACTTCTACAAGAAGCTGGCAGTCACCGATATCATGACCGGATTCCGGAACCGGGCGGCCTATGAAGGCTGGGAAAAGTCCATACAGGACTATGAGGACATCATGTATGTACTCCTGGATCTCAATGACCTAAAGCAGTGCAACGACAATTTCGGGCATAATGCGGGAGATGTGTATATCAAGGATGCCGCACAGATCATAAAGGAAGTTTTTGGCGGGATCGGGGAGTGTTACCGGATCGGCGGAGATGAGTTCTGTGTGACCATCATCCAATCCTCTCAGGTGGATGTGGAAGAGTATGTGGCACAACTCCGGGAAAAGGAAGCAGAGTACAACCGGAACAGCACAACGGTGCAGATCCACATGGCCCTGGGCTATTCCGCGTACAGACCCTACGACGAAGACTTTGGCCGGACCCGCAAGAGAGCGGATCAGGAAATGTATAAAAACAAGGCAAAATTAAAGGAAATCTACGGGGGAAGCCTGTAGAGTTATGCTTTTTGCCACTTGAAAATGACAGAGGGCGGGCATAAAATGTTTACTGTTGCGTTTTCATGATTTCAAAAAAGGACGGTAAATATGCATCCAGATAAGCTGAAACCCATGTTGTTTTCCAATATGAAATCCTACACCAGGGAGCAATTTGTAAAGGACGTGATCTCCGGTATCATTGTGGCGATCATCGCACTTCCTTTGTCCATTGCTCTTGCCCTTGCATCCGGTGTGGGACCGGAACAGGGCCTGTACACAGCCATTGTGGCAGGCTTTTTGATTGCCTTCTTCGGCGGCAGCCGGGTACAGATCGCAGGACCCACCGCTGCATTTGCCACGATTGTTGCAGGCATTGTTGCAAAGAACGGTATGAGCGGCCTTGCCCTTGCCACCGTTATGGCCGGTCTGATCCTGATCATCATGGGATTTTTACGACTGGGCTCTTTGATCAAATTTATTCCCTATACCATTACAACCGGATTCACGGCAGGTATCGCGGTGACCATTCTCATCGGACAGCTGAAGGACTTTTTCGGGCTGACTTATCCTGCGGGAACGGTGACCATTGAGACCATGGAGAAGGTGGGCGCATTCGGAAAGTACTTAAACACTTTGAATGTGCAGGCACTGATCGTCGGGCTCATCTCGCTGGCGATTCTGGTGATCTGGCCCAAGATCAGCGCCAAGATCCCCGGATCCCTTATCGCCGTCATCGTCGGGATCGTGATGGTGAAATTCCTGAACATGCAGGTCAATACCATCGGTGACCTGTATACCATCAGCAATAAGCTTCCTTCCTTTACCATGCCGGAATTAAGTTTTTCCGCACTGCGGAACGTGACCAGCGATGCCTTTACCATTGCCATCCTGGCTGCTATCGAATCCCTGCTTTCCTGCGTGGTGGCAGACGGTATGATCGCCAGCCATCATCGTTCCAATATGGAGCTGATCGCACAGGGTATCGGTAACATCGGTTCCGCCCTGTTCGGCGGTATTCCCGCGACCGGCGCCATTGCACGTACCGCAGCCAACATCAAGAACGGCGGTCGGACCCCCGTTGCCGGTATCGTACATTCCCTGGTCCTGGTTCTGGTCCTGGTGATCCTGATGCCCTATGCGGCCCTGATCCCCATGCCCACCATTGCGGCGATCCTGTTTGTGGTAGCCTATAACATGTGCCAGTGGAAGGCGTTCCTGCATCTGTGCAAGACCGCACCCAAGAGTGACATCCTGGTGCTGGTGATCACCTTTGTTCTGACCATTGTCTTTGATCTGGTGGTTGCCATTGAGGTAGGCATGCTCCTGGCAGGTCTTCTGTTTATGAAGCGGATGAGTGAAGAAACCGACGTACATGGCTGGACCTATTACGATCCGGATACGGATCCCGATGCCACGGAGCTTCGGCAGATCCCCAAGCATGTACGGGTTTATGAGATTTCCGGCCCCATGTTCTTTGGTGTGGCCGATAAGATGGCGGAAGTAACCCTGAAGGATTTTACCAAATGTCTGATCATTCGTATGCGTGGCGTTCCCGCGCTGGATGCCACCGCCATGCGGGCTCTGGAAGGATTACATGAGCGCTGTGAAAAAGCAGGCGTTACTCTGATCTTCTCCCATGTAAACGAACAGCCCAGACGGACCATGGAAAAGGCCGGCTTTGTCGAGAAGATCGGCGAAGAGAATTTCTGTGCCCACATTGATGCGGCACTGGAGCGCGCAGAAGCTCTGGCAGGAGATTTGCAGGAATGATCCTGAAGTGAGGTACAGTATGAGAACTCTGAAGGCAGTAAACAGGAAGGTGTCATGGTTTATGGCACTCCTACTCTGCCTTTGGAGCTCTTTTTGTTTGCAGGGGAAGGCGGCTCCCAAACCGGAGCTGGTGGAATATGACTTCACCCTGGGATTTGCGGGGGATATCAACTTTGACGATTCCTGGTGCAACATGGCCTATTTCCACCGAATGGGAGATGACCTGGAAGCAGTGATCGATCCCGCGTATCTGCGATTGATGCGGGACGTGGATCTGATGTGGATCAACAATGAATTCACCTACAGTGATCGGGGAACGCCCCTTGCAGGCAAGGCCTATACTTTCCGGGCAGATCCGGAAAATGTACGGCTCCTTAAGGAAATGGGAGTGGACATAGTGGGGCTGGCCAATAATCATGTCTATGACTACGGAAAAGAGGCCCTTCTGGATACCCTGGATACCCTGAAGGAAGCGGGGATACCCTGCGGAGGAGCGGGTAGAAACCTGGAAGAAGCATCTGCGCCGGTCTATCTGGAAGCAGACGGACAGATAGTGGCGTTCGTTCACGCATCCCGGGCAGAGAAGATAAAGATGACGCCCCAGGCCACCGATACGGAGCCGGGGATCTTAAGGTGCTACGATGATACCCTGTTTCTGGAAAAGATCCGGGAAGCAAGGCAGAAGGCGGATGTAGTTATTGCGCTGGTGCATTGGGGGACGGAGTATTCCACCACACTGGAAGAGGCGCAGATCCGTACCGGACATGCCTGTATCGATGCAGGTGCCGATGCGGTGATCGGAGCCCATTCCCATTGCCTGCAGGGCATGGAATATTACAGGGGAAAACCCATTGTGTATTCTCTGGGTAATTACTGGTTCAACGAAAAAACGCTGGACACCATGATGGTCAGCCTTCGTTTCTACGGCTATAACCACAGCAGGTACCAGCGTCTGCAGATCTATCCGGGGGTGCAGAAAGACTTTGTCACCACCCTCGCAAAGGAGGAAGAGGAACAAAGGCGGATCTATGACCACCTGGAGGAGATCTCCGGGCATATCTATATTAATTCCAAAGGGATCGTGTATCCGGGAAGTCATTAGACTTCCCGGTTTTTTTATGCAAAGAAAGGGTCAGAGCATGGCTTCCTTCAGGATACGGATCAGCTCATTGGTATTGATGGGCTTTGCCAGATAGGCATCCATGCCCACATCCTGTGCCTTGCGCCGATCTTCGTTATAGGCGTTGGCACTGATGCCGATAATGGGAATGCTGGCTAACATACTGTTCTCCAGCTTTCGGATCTTCTGGGTGGATTTATAGCCGTCCATCACCGGCATATGGATATCCATAAGGATGGCATTGTAATAGAAATCCGCACTGCTCTTGACCATGTCATAGGCTTCCTTGCCGTCGTTTGCATTTTCCGTAACAGCGCCCAGCTGTCCCAGGATCTCATCCAGGATCATCTGGTTGGTCTCCACGTCTTCCACTACCAGGAAACGCTTACCGGCAAAGATGGGCTGCATCACAGGAGAAACAGCATCCTTACGTCTGGCAGGCTTTTCGGGCTTTTTCAGAATGGAAGGCTCTGCGGAAGAAGGGAATGAGAATACATCCTGGAAAGCCAGTTTGAATTCCACCTCGACTACGAAGCGGGAGCCCTTGTCCTTCTGGCTGGTACAGCCCAGGGCACCGCCCATCATGGTGACCAGCTGCTTTACGATGGTAAGGCCCAGTCCGGTGCCGCTTACAGTCTCCTCATGGATGGAACGTTCCCGTTCGAAGGGCTCATACATCCGCCTCTGGAAGGACTTGGAGATACCGATGCCGTTGTCCTCCACGATGAATTCGTAGGAACCGTATCCGTCGGGTGCAGGGACATCCTGCTTGATCAGCAGGGAAACAGAGCCATGCTCCGGTGTATAGGTAATGGCGTTGGTCAAAAGGTTGGTCAGGATCTGAACCACTTTGGAACGGTCGCAGATGATCACATGATCCTGAATGTCCGTGATCAGAGACAGTTCCTGCTGCTTTTCTTCTGCCAGGGGCGTTACGATGGTGCGTAGCTCGTCCACGATGGACAGGAGATTGACAGAGCTTTCCGCCAGCTCCAGGCGGCCGCTTTCGATACGGGTGATGTCCAGCACGTTGCTGATCAGGTGCTGCATCTGCTGGTTGGCCTGACGGATCTTATCAATATAATTTTTCGCGGTATCCCTGTGATCCAAGCTGGATACGGCCAGAGAAGCATAGCCGTCGATGCTGGTCAGGGGTTTCCGGATGTCATGGGATAAATTTGCCAGAAAGGCATTTTTGGCGATGTTGGCCTGCTTGGATTCCTGTAGGGCGTATTCCAGCAGCGCCTTGTTTTTCTCCTGCTCCTTATGCAGACGGAAGGTTTCCGCCCGGTCGTCGTCCATGCGGCGAAAGCACAGCAAGGCTTTGGTGGGGACATCCTCTTTTTTCTCGGAGATACGGTATTCCACACTCCGCCACTTGCCGTAGTTGACGGTATAGTTTATGGCCAGAACGTCCTTCTTTGCCAGTTCCTTTTGCAGGTTTTTGATGGATGCGCCTTTTTCACAGATCTTGATATATTCGGTATCACATCGTTCGTGGATATATTTGCGGATAAAATCAGAATAGACCGTCTCCCGCAGCATACCGAAGGTACCCTGTTCGGGGGTCTCATAGATCACCCGGATGTAATCTTCTTCCAGGTCGACCTCATAGATCAGCAGATAGTTGGAAAAAACAGCTTCGATGATTCGATCTTCGTATACTGCCATCGTTGCCCCCTCTCATAGACAATAATCGACGCTAAACCCTCTTCATTGTACTAAAAGCGCCATATCTTTGCAATGAAAGGCAGATCCGCTTTCTTTTACACTCCAAAAAAAGTATAATGATAGTGAGCGTTTGACCTGTTTCACAGAGGAAATCATGGACAAAGAGAAAAAAAGCCGTTATTTCGATGAAGTATTCGATATCCTGTCCAATGCCGGCATCGGCCGGTATTCCTACTGGGCGGATTATGAATCCGATGAAGTCTACTGGTCTAAGGATGCAGTGGACTTTTTAGGACTGCCTTCTCAGACCATGAAAACGGAGGAAGCACTGGAGGCCTATAAGGAACGGATCCATCCGGAGGACCTGCCGCTTTTTGAGCGAAGTACCCGGGCCATGTTTCTGGGTGCTACGGATCAGTTTGATGTGGCCTATCGGATCCGCACGGCAGACGGAGATTATGTCACCTGCTCCACCGTTGGCCGTATGATCCGCAATGAACAGGAAGAACCGGATTTCTTTACCGGCTCGATCTTAAATCACGAACAGAATGATATCATTGACCCCACCACCGGTCTGCGTACCCGTAAGGGCCTTCTGAACCAGATGAAGCATGAGAAGGAAGCAGGCCATCCCTATTTTCTGATGACGGTGGGAATCCGCAACTTTTACACCATCAATAACACCTATGGCTATGTCATCGGCAACAAGGTATTGCACCGGGTAGCGGAGTATGCCATGAGCATCCGCGGAGAGGGCGACGTATACCGTACCGAGGGCACCAAGTTCATTTTCTGCCTGGATGCCAGAGAAAACGGCGTGGGCAGGATCCAGCAGATGTTCCGCGCCATGCGGAATTATTTAAAGAACGACCTGATCATGGAAGGCCGTAAGATCTCTCTGGATATCTGCGGCGGCCTGATCTATGCCAACGATCCTTCCGTGGATGTAAATACCGTATATGTCTGTGCCCTGTTTGCCTTAAGCAAAGCCAAGGCGGAATATCGCAAGGAACTGTGTATCTTTAATAACGAGCTGATCAATCAGAACAAGCGCTTTCTGGATACGTTGGATGAGATCCGGGAGAGCGTGGTGGAAGAGTACAAGGGCTTTTACCTGTATTATCAGCCTATAATTGCTGCCGATACCGGAAAGCTCTGTGCCATGGAGGCGCTGCTGCGCTGGAAGGGAGAACGGGCCGGAAATGTGCCGCCCAGTGAATTTATAGAATGGCTGGAAAAGGATCCCCTGTTTTACGATCTGGGGAACTGGATCATCCGCCAGGCCCTGACCGATGCAAAGCCGCTGATCGAAGAAAACCCCAATTTTGTGGTGAACATCAACATCGCCTATACCCAGCTGCAGCGGGAAGACTTTAACGAGGACCTGATGCGGATCCTGGAAGAGTGCGGGGTAAAACCGCAAAATGTCCGGCTGGAGCTGACGGAGCGCTGCAAGCTGCTGGATCCGGATTTCTTAAAGCAGGAGATGAAGTTCATCAAGGAGCAGCACATGCAGGTTTCCCTGGATGACTTTGCAACCGGGTACTCTGCCATGAACCTGCTGTTTGACATGCCGGTGGATCAGATCAAGATCGACCGGACCTTCCTCATTAACATACAGCAGGAAAAATCCCTGCAGATGCTGTTAAAGGGCATTACGGACTGCGCCCGGGAACTGTCGGTGCGGGTATGCGTGGAAGGTGTGGAAGACCTGGAAACCCTGCACTATGTCCGGGAAAAATTTTACTGTACCTCCTTCCAGGGCTACTACTTCTCCAAACCGGTAGATATCCACCGGTTTATGGAGTGGAAGAAGCATTTTGAAGCGGTTTAGATCAGCCCACCGGATGGATCTCTGCATCCGCGGGAAGGGCTTTGTCCTGATTTTGTAACAGATCCATGAGACGGACCAGGCCGGCGTAAACATCGGCCCGGCAGATCAGAGCATCCGGCTCTGCCCCTACAGGGAGCAGGGCCTTTTTTGTTGCCATGGAAAAACAGGTGGCAAAGTCCAGCCCATCCCGCTCGGGAAGGGGCGTGATGCCGCGGATGGCAAAGGAAGCAAATTCTGCGCTTGTTAACGGATCATCGGGACGAAACCGTGTGCCGGAAACCGTAGCAGGATCAATGAGCTTTTCCCGGATACAGGTTTCCACATAGCCGGCATCCCATTCATAGCGGGCAATATCCGAAAAGGCTCCTTCATAAGGACGGATGGCGTTTAGCCGCAGCGCCCGCAGATAGACCATGAGAAGCTGCGCTCTGGGCAGCGTGGAAGCAGGATGCAGATACAGGACACAGGGATCTAAAAGGCCGTAGTCCATGGCCTTTTTCAGGGCATCCACCTGGGGGATACCCTGGATGTCCACATAGGGCAGAGGGAGGGGAGCCGGTGCAGGCCCCTTTCCCGCAGGGATCTCATGGGTATCCTGCCAGGGCATAAAGCCGGGCAGTCTGCTGCAGTCGGCAATGGCATGGAGAGGATTCTCTGGATGGATCAGCACGTCCTTGACCAGCATGGAAGCAATGGTCTCTGCGCCGTATTCGTTGGTATGGGTAATGTCCCCGGGCATGAAATAATCGGCAGCGTGGTCATAGCCTCCGCAGAGGAACCGGAAGGTTTCTGCGTGGAGATCGATAAAGGGAACCGACAGCTCGAAGGCTACTTCCTGCACAGCCAGTGCGTGGGCGGACAGAAGGGATGCAAAGCGTTCCCCGTCTTTAATGGGGATACGGCTGATGGGGGAGATCAGGACCGGATAGGCTCCTTTTTCTCTGACTTCCCGCACATAGCGACGCAGGTTTGCGCTGTATCCGCCAAAGGCTGAGAGATTTCGCCGTTTCTGATCGTTATGGCCAAACTGGAACAAAAAGATATCCCCGGGACGGATGCGCTCCATGGCGATGGCATAATGTCCGTCGTCCCGAAAGCACGTACTGGTCAGGCCGGAGTGGGCCAGATTGTACACCGGATTGTCCGGCAGGTACTGCTGCAGCACCTGGGCCCAGCCGGTGCAGCTCCCGTAAGGATAATAGGGGACGCCGGCATTCTGGTCCGTCAGGGTGGAATCCCCGCCGATCCACACGGTGGCGGGCAGATCTTCTGTGACTTCCTCTACGCGGATCTCCGAGAGCCCCGCGTTTTTTCCGGTGACGCTCACCGTGACGGAAAGGTCTGAAAGGACTTTGGAATCCATGGCAGGGATATAGGGAGCGACCCTGCTGTAAAAGGTCTTTTCCCAGGTAGCTCCCGCAGGGATCTGGATATTACGGGCAACCTTATTACGGCGACCGGCAAAGAGGACCATATCATCGATGGCGTCCTCAGCGGTAACCGTAACGGTGATCCGGTAAATCCCTTCCCGGGGAACGGTGCCTTTCCAGATCAGAACATCTCTGGGATCGGTGACATAGATCCCTGCATCCGTCACCTTTTTTGGAGGCTGATCGGCGGGATCTGTGCTGCGCAGGTTCCAGTTGCCGCAGGATAGCGCTTTTTCATTGGTGCTTTTGCCACCGGCAGAAAAAAGATCGCACAGAGAATCGGCATGAAGGCCGCTGTTTCCAAATGTCCGGGTTTCTTCGAAGGGATGCTGCATAGGGAACTCCTTTGATACGTCAGTCAAACAAGGATGAAAGAAGATCATCCTGTTCCAATTATAGAGCAGGCGGGGGGATCCCGCCACCCCCTATGCTTTTCTTGACGAGGGGATGGGGAGCGGTGTAGGGTTAAAGAGACTTTGAACAATAAAGGAATCTTTGTATGAAAAAAGAATGGATCAAACAATACGCCCCTATGGTGATCAAATACGGGATCTCTCTGGTACTGATGCTGCTGGTATGGAATGCCATGCATGTAAAGAAGTATCTTTTGGGATCGGTTCTGGAGCTTTTGGTGATCGCGCTGCTTTCCAACATGCTGCTGGTAAAGCCGCTGCTTGGCAATGTGATCAACGGACTGTTGCTCCTGTTTTTTAACATCCAGCAGGCGGTTCTCCTCTTTGGTACCACCTACGTCAGTACGGTCATGTTGAGCAATCTGGCTTCCATTGAAGATCTTCAGGGAAAAGCAGGGATCTACATCGGTGCATCCCTTCTGGTGCTGGTGATCACCTTTTTGCCGGTAAAACGGGTAGAAATAAACAAGGCATGGGAGGGACGGATCCTGTCTCTGGTGCTGGCAGCGTTTTTGTTTTTGACCTTTGCGCTGACCGGAGCAGGCTACACCCCTTATTCCGCCTATCTGGAGCTGATCCGGGACGAGCGGGAGATGCGAAAGGAAGCATCCGTATCCACCGAGGAAGCAAAACCCATGTTTTACAAGGAGGGGATCTATGACGGGGTGTCCAAACCTGCGGCCCTTTCGGAAAAGCCCAATATCATCCTGATCTTTACAGAAGGAGTATCCCAGAACATACCGGAGGATCCCCGGCAGATCATGCCGAATCTGCTGGCGCTGGAAGAAAAATCCCTGTATTTTAACAACTATTTTAATCATACCTTTGCCACCTACCGTGGACTGATCGGCCAGCTGTATTCCGGCTACCAGCATCTGGATATGGAAGACAACGGCCTCATTTCCCTGCAGCAGATTTTAAAGGAGCAGGGATATGCCACGGCATTTATCAATACCGAGCCGAACAATGCGGACTTTACCGACTACTTAAGCTGGATGGACTTTGACCGGCTATTGGGAAAAAAAGAGGATATCCAAAACGGACAGGTGGATTATCTTTCGGATAAGGAAGCCTACGAGCTTTTGTATGAGACCTGTCTGGAACAGGAAAAGGAACAGAAGCCCTTCTTTACCGCCATCTATACCTTCGGAACCCACGCCACGCTGGATTCTGTAGATGAGAAGTTCGGTGATGGCAGCGATTCGGAACTGAACAAGTTCTATGACGTGGATTATCAGCTGGGCGTTTTTCTGGAGAAGTTTGAAAACAGTCCCCTGGCAGACGATACCCTGCTGGTATTTACCGGGGACCACTGTACCTATCAGGATTATTACTTTGACAAGGCTTTTCCCGACTATGTAAGAAAGGCTTCCATCGTGGATGAGATGCCGCTGCTGTTTTACTACAAGGGAATGAAGCCGGAGAAGGTGAATGTCTTTGGCAGGAACAGCCTGGACATGGCACCGACTCTGCTGGACTATCTGGATATCACGGCGCCCAATTATTTCCTGGGAACCAGCTTATTCGATCCGGAGCCCAACGCCTTTGATACCCTGGAGAATGAGGAAAATTATTACGTGATGACAAAGTATGGCATCATCGAGCACGATATTCCCGATGAAGAGAAAGAATGGTTCTCTACGCAGCTGCAATATTATCGTAAGGCCAAACAGGGAGAACACATCGGAACTGCGGATGCAGGAGAAGCGGACTAAAGAGATACCCTGAAACAAAAAAAGGCCGGAGCCCCAGATTACTGGGCTCCGGTCATTTTCTTTGCGAAGGATACGGCAGCAGCAAGATCTGCTGCATCGGGCTTACCCTTATGCAGGGCATGGAACTGACCACGGCAGTGGAACTCTTCCGGGCATACAGGAATGTTCCTTGCGGTCAGGAGCTTCTTTACCTGATTGTAGGTGGAAGGCAGAAGCGCTGCGGTAGAGATGTTTACAACGCTGCCTACCTTGGAAGGATCCAGGTCGTTTATGAATTTCTTGATGGCAGGATCTACACCTGCGGCATAAACGCTGCTTCCGAGAAACAGCAGGTCAACGGTTTCCTCTAAGGGAGCTTCTACGCTCTTTGCTTCCACACCCAGAGCGGAAGCGATGGCGTCGCATAACTTCCGGGTATTACCGGTCTGTGTATAATAACGGACAGCTACTTTCATGCCATAGCACCTTCGATCCATTTTGCCAGAACCGGCTTGGGCTGGAAGCCTACGGTCTGGGCAACCTTCTCACCCTTTTTTAACACCACCAGGGTGGGGATATTCATAACGTTGTACATCTCTGCAAGCTTGGGGTTATCGTCTACATCTACGCTGTAGAAATCCACCTTTCCGGCATACTCACCGGACAGTTCTTCCACAACCGGTCCTAACATCTTGCAGGGACCGCACCAGGTAGCATTGAAATCTACCAGTGCGTACTCGCTTGCGTTCATTGCTTCTGTGTTGTTATTTTCTACGATATTTACCATAATGATATCCTTTCTTTGAGAGGCTGTTTAAGCCTGTTGACGTTTCAGCTGATCCAGATAGGAAACAGCGGATAAAGCGGCGATGTTTCCTTCCCCGGCAGCCTTGATATACTGATAGGGTGCGCCTACGATGTCTCCGCAGGCAAAACAGCCGGGAAGAGAAGCGCTCATGCTGCGGTCTACCTTAACATGGCTTCCTTCGGTCTCCAGACCGGGTACCAGCTGTCCGGGAGATACGGCATCCCGGAGAATGAATACACCATCTACAGTATAAGAGTTCTGGTCGGTTTTGACTACTTTCTTCATACCATCTGCCAGGATCTCCAGAGGCTTCTCCCGGATCACCTGAACCTTTTTGGGCAGATGCAGTTCGTCTGCATACATGGGGATGTAATATACCTGATCCACCACTTCGGAAAGGAACTCTGCTTCGGCTTCCTCCTTGGGGCTGTAGCCGATCACAAGAGTGCTCTTGCCGCGATAGAGCATGGCGTCACAGGTCGCACAATAGCTGACGCCCTGGCCCAGCAGTTCTTCTTCGCCGGGGAAAGGCTTTCCGGCAACTACACCGGTTGCCAGGATAACGGAAGAGGCTTCATACATCTTATTATCTTCCGTTGCCATCTGCAGGGTATAGTAATCGCCCATGGAATAAATGGCATTGACTCTTTCCTCTGTGATCTCGATGTTCATGGCCTTTAAATGATCGGTAAAGGCCTTGCCCAGATCGGCTCCGGAGATTTCGGGAAGACCCAGATAGTTCTTAATGGTATGAGCCTTTGCCAGCTTGTTGCTCAGATCCCTGCTACCGAACAGGATGATCTTTTTATTTCGAATGGTTGCCGTGATGGCTGCAGAAAGTCCTGCAGGACCGGTACCGATGATCGCGATATCATAACGTTCCATAGGTTAAAACCTCCTTGCATTTCTATTGTATAGCTCCCCGGGAGATAATTACAGAAGAGACTGAACGCACTCTGCAACTTTTTTCATATCAGCGGTGGGCTCGAAACGTGCTACGACATTCCCCTGACGGTCTACCACGAACTTTGTGAAGTTCCACTTGATGTCGGGGTTGTTCTTATAATCCTTGTCGATCTTCTTAAGCATAACGCTCATGGCCAGAGCTGCGGGGCTCTTGCCGAATCCTTCAAAGCCCTTCTGGCTCTTTAAGTAGGTGTACAGAGGAAGTGCGCCTTCTCCGTTTACTTCGGACTTCTTCATCTGTTCGAACTGTGTCTTGTATTTCAGAGTACAGAACTCGTGGATCTCTTCGTCGGTTCCGGGAGTCTGTCCTGCGAACTGATTGCAGGGGATATCCAGGATCTCAAGTCCCTGCTCGTGGAACTGCTCATACATATCTTCCAGATCCTTGTACTGAGGAGTGAACCCGCAACCGGTTGCGGTATTCACAACCAGGACCACCTTGCCCTCGAATGTCTTCATGGATACATCTTCACCATCTGTGTTCTTTACAGCGTAATCATAAAATCCCATGTCGTTCTCCTTCTGCAGCAAAAGCTGCCATACAGTATTGTTTGCTTTGTGCGTTTGGTTTTGGTGTTCTGTTTTAAGTTCGGTTGCTCTCTTGAGCTAAATTAAATTTAGCACAATCTAAAATTCCTGTCAACAGTTTTGTGCAAAAATATTTCGCGCAATCTATCTGACGGAAAATCCAGCATAAATGCGCACATTTGCAGGATGGAAGGGAGAATGCTAGAATGAAACGGTAGGTGAACTTCGGAAAGAAAAACACCGGGAAGGGGATAAAAATGGATGATTTTCAGGAGAAACAATTAAAGATGATGAAGCGGCAGCAACTGTGCATGATCGTGACGGCCTGCTCCGCCTTGTGTACTTTCCTGATCATAGCCGTTGTGGCCATGACGCTTATGCCGAAGTTTAATAACCTCTATGATACCCTCATCGTCACCAGCGAGAACCTGGAAGTGGTTTCCAATGAGCTGCGGGAGGCGAAGATCGGGGATACCCTTCAAAGCCTGGATGATCTCATTGCCGGCGCCAGCACGGATCTTGCCAATGCCAGCTCGGATCTGACCGGGGCCATGGAGCGGATCAACTCCATTGATATCGATACCTTAAATACATCCATCCAGAGTCTCCATGATGTTGTTACACCCATGGCAGAGTTCTTCGGACGGTTCCGATAGTATAAAAGGCTTCCTGTATGAACAGGAAGCCTTTTCTTTTGAGAAAATTTTTCTTTTGAGAAAACGATCCGTGGCCTATGACGATCACTTGATCTCTACAAATTTGTAGTCCTTGTCCTCGATGGTCTTTTTTACCAGAGCTTCGTCCAGCGTGTCCCCTGCAAGGGTGACCACAGCGGTGCCGCTTTCGTGGCTGACGGTGGCTTCGGCGATCTGGGGCAGTGCTTCCAGTGCTTTCTTGACGTTTGCTTCGCAGTGGCCGCACATCATTCCTTCGATGACAATGGTTTTGGTGTTCTTTTCAGACATGTTTGATTCCTCCATAGATTTTGTTTGCAGTGTGTCCTGTATCAGGGTTTTGCCATCCTGTAAACGGATGGCATGTTTCAGTGGTTTGTCCCTTGCGGGATCCTGCAGCTTAAACAGGTTCAGCCTAAGGGCGTTGGAAACCACGAAGAAGCTGGATAAGCTCATGGCCAGAGCGCCGTAGATGGGACTCAGCGTAAGGCCGAAAGCCGGGATAAAAGCACCGGCCGCCAGCGGGATGCCGATGACATTATAAAAGAAGGCCCAGAACAGATTCTCATGTATGTTCCGTAAGGTTGCCCGGGATAAACGGACGGCTCCGGCCACATCACGCAGACGGCTCTTTACCACCACCACATCGGCAGCATCCAGAGCCACGTCGGTACCTGCTCCGATGGCAATGCCCACATCGGCACGGGTAAGAGCCGGTGCATCGTTGATGCCGTCTCCCACCATGATGACCTTTCCTTTTTCCTGCAGGGAGCGGATCACCGCTTCCTTGCCTTCCGGCAGAACGCCGGCGACCACTTCGTCCACACCGGCCAAAGCGCCGATGGCGTCTGCGGTCTGCCTGTTATCACCGGTGAGCATGACCACATGCAGGCCCAGATGTTTTAACTGACGAATGGCCTCGGGACTGTCCTGCCGAAGGACGTCCGCTACGGCGATGCAGCCCAGATACCGGGGCGTTTCATCTTTTGCATGAATCGCAAAGAAGAGAGGCGTCTTACCCTGCATAGCCAGAGCAGCAGCTTCCGCTTTTACTTCTTCCGGAAGGGAAACCTGTTCGGAGATAAAGGCGGCATTTCCGCCATAGATGGTGGCATTCTCAAAAGAGCCCATCAGTCCGTTTCCGGGAAGCGCCCGGAAATCGGTGAGAACCCGGGACCGGAGCTGTTTTCCTTCGCAATAGGAAGTAACGGCTTTGGCCAGAGGATGTTCGCTACGCTGCTCAACGGATAACGCAGTTGCAAGCAGCGCTTCCGTAGCTACGCCCGGCGCCGGCAGCAGATCGGTCACTGCGGGAGCCCCGGCCGTAATGGTACCGGTTTTATCCAGAACAAGGATCTGTGCTCTGCCGGCTTCTTCCAGAGAAGCGGCGGTTTTGAACAGGATCCCGTTTTTGGCACCCAGACCGTTTCCTACCATGATGGCTACGGGAGTTGCCAGACCCAGTGCGCAGGGACAGCTGATCACCAAAACGGCGATGCCTCTGGCAAGGGCAAAGCCAAAGTCCGCACCGGTAAGCAGCCAGATCAGGAAGGTCACCAGGGCGATGCCGATGACCACCGGCACAAAGACCCCGGAAACCCGATCGGCGATCTTGGCGATGGGGGCCTTGGTGGCAGCCGCATCGGAGACCAGGCGGATGATCTGGGACAGGGTGGTGTCTTCTCCTACCCTGGTAGCCCTGCAGGTGAGAAAGCCGGACTGATTGACAGTAGCGGCGGAAACCTTATCCCCCGCCCCTTTATCCACGGGAAGGCTTTCCCCGGTCAGAGCCGCTTCGTTAACCGCACTGGTTCCTTCCGTAACGATGCCGTCCACCGGAATGTTTTCTCCGGGATAGACCACGAAGAGATCCCCTGCCTGCACTTCTTCAATGGGAACGGTGGTTTCCTTTCCATCCACCAGAAGGGTGGCGGTTTTGGGAGAAAGCTTCATCAGGCTCTTTAAGGCATCGGTGGTTTTTCCCTTGGAGCGGGCTTCCAGCATCTTTCCCACCGTGATCAGTGTCAGGATCATGGCGGAAGATTCAAAATAGAATTCATCCATAAAGCCCATGACCGCCTGGGAATCTCCCCGGACCTGGGCTCCTGTCATAAGGAAGAGAGCGACGGTGCTGTAGAGAAACGCAGCGGATGCACCCAGGGAGACCAGGGTATCCATATTGGGAGAGCGGTGCAGCAGACTTTTAAAACCACTGATAAAGAACTGCTGGTTGATCACCAGGATGATCCCCGTCAGCAGAAGCTGCAGCAGGCCCATGGCCACATGGTTTCCCTCAAAGAAGGGAGGAAGCGGCCAGCCAAACAGCATGTGCCCCATGGAAAAATATAACAGGACCAGGAGAAAACCAAGGGAGGTCAAAAGACGCTTTTTTAACAGCGGTGTGACCCTGTCCTTCAGGGCGTCCTCCTCTGCTGCGATCCGGTCGAAGGATGGATTCTTTCGGGAAGCATCCGCCCCGGAAGAAGCAGTTCGGGGCGCAGCGCCATAGCCGGCGTTTTCAACGGCGGCGATGACCTGAGAAGGAGGGACATCACCCTCCACCCCCATGGAATTGGTAAGAAGGCTGACGGAGCAGGAGGTCACGCCGGGGAGAGAAGAAACCGCCTTTTCCACCCGGGCCTGGCAGGCTGCACAGGTCATGCCGGTAACAGTGTATTGTTCCATATGTCGGATCCTTTCTTATTTCATCATTTTCTGCAGGGTATCCAGCAGTTCGTCCACGGTTTCCTCATGGCCTTCCTTCACATCATTGACCACGCAGGTGCGGATGTGGCTGGAAAGAAGCACACGGGAAAAACTGTTTAAGGCGCTGGTGGCAGCACTGACCTGGGTCAGAATATCCGGGCAATAGGCGCTGTTTTCCACCATACCCTTGATCCCGCGGATCTGGCCCTCGATGCGGTTTAAGCGCTTTATCAGGTCTTTGTATTCCTCCTCGGAGCGGACTTTGGTCTTACCTGCAGAACAGGCGCAGCAACTGTTTTTGGTTTCATTCATGATACGTGCCTTTCTATAGATGAAATGGGTTCAATGCATATTTATTCCGGAAGAGTACTTCCGGTAAAAGGGATTATATACCCCTAGGGGGTATATTGCAAGAGAGTAATTTTGCATATAAAAAATCGGGATAAAAAACTTTCTATGTGCAATATTATGAGGACGGAAAGGGGGTTTTGTACTTAATGAGGAACATGAAAGAAAAGGGGGGTTACTTCGTTGACACAAAGAAAGGGTCAAGTTAAACTAGCTTTCGGTAAGATTACTTAGTTAATTTTTTCACATAAACCATTTAATATGTATAAATAGAAAAGGAGACCCACATGGAGAGAAATGAGTGGAGAGGCTTTAAAGCCGGACATTGGAATGACGACATCAACGTGCGTGATTTCATTCAGAACAATTACACCCCCTATGAAGGAGACGAGAGCTTCCTGGCAGGACCGACCGAAGCGACCGACAAGCTCTGGGGAAAACTGCAGGAGCTGCAGAAGCAGGAGAGAGAAAAGGGCGGCGTATTAGAGTGCGAAACCGAGATCGTATCTTCCCTGACTGCTTACGGCCCTGGATATATCGATGAGAGCATGAAGGATCTGGAACAGATTGTGGGCCTGCAGACAGATAAGCCCTTAAAGAGAGCATTCATGCCCTACGGCGGTATCAAGATGGCAACCGAAGCTGCCGGCCAGTACGGTTACACCACCAATGAGAAGTTCCAGAAGATCTTTACCGAATATCACAAGACACACAACCAGGCAGTATTTGATGCTTATACCGATGAGATGAAGGTGGCTCGTCACACCCATATCGTAACCGGTTTGCCGGATACCTACGGACGTGGCCGTATTGTAGGCGACTACCGTAGAGTAGCGCTGTACGGTATCGACTTCCTCATTGCCAAGAAGAAGGAAGACTTTAACAACTGCGGACACGGTGAGATGACCGAAGAGATCATCCGCCAGAGAGAAGAGATCGCAGAGCAGATGCGTGCCCTGCGCGGTATGAAGGATATGGCTGCCGTATACGGCTTTGATATCTCCCAGCCTGCAAAGAACGCAAAGGAAGCCGTACAGTGGTTATACTTCGGTTACCTGGCAGCGGTTAAGACCCAGAACGGTGCAGCCATGAGCGTTGGCCGTATCTCCACTTTCCTGGATATCTATATCGAGCGTGACTTAAAGGAAGGAACCCTCACCGAAGTACAGGCGCAGGAGCTCATCGATCACATGACCATGAAGTTCCGTATGGTGAAGTTCGCCCGGATCGAATCCTACAACAACTTATTCTCCGGCGATCCCGTATGGGCAACCCTGGAAGTAGGCGGTATCGGTATGGACGGTCGCAGCATGGTAACCAAGAACGATTACCGTTTCCTGCATACCCTGGAAAACATGGGACCTTCTCCCGAGCCCAACCTGACCGTATTATATTCCTCCAAGCTTCCCAAGAAGTTTAAGGAATATGCGGCTAAGATCTCCGTGACCACTTCTTCCATCCAGTATGAGAACGATGATGTCATGAAGCCCATCTGGGGTGATGACTACAGCATCTGCTGTTGTGTATCCGCGACGCAGACCGGTAAGGAGATCCAGTTCTTCGGCGCTCGTGCAAACCTGGCGAAGGCTCTGTTATATGCCATCAACGGCGGTAAGGATGAGAAGCACAAGGACAAGCAGGGCAATCCCATGCAGTGCGGTCCGGAACTGGCTCCCATTACCTCCGATTATCTGGACTATGACGAAGTCATCCATAAATATGACCTGATGCTGGATTGGCTGGCAGGACTGTATGTCAACATCCTGAACCTGATCCACTACATGCATGATAAGTACTACTACGAAGCAGCTGAGATGGCTCTCATCGATACCGATGTAAGACGTACCTTCGCAACCGGTATTGCAGGCTTCTCTCACGTGATCGACTCTCTGTCCGCCATCAAGTACGCAAAGGTAAAGGTACTGCGTGACGAGTTCGGTCTTGCAACCGGATTTGAGACCGAAGGAGACTTCCCCAAGTACGGTAACGATGACGATCGTGCAGACGAGATCGGTGTATGGCTGCTGAAGACCTTCCTGAAGAAGATCAAGAAGTACAATACCTATCGTAATTCCGAGCCGACCACTTCCATCCTGACCATTACCTCCAACGTGGTATACGGAAAGGCAACCGGTGCAACTCCGGACGGAAGAAAGGCTTATACACCTTTTGCTCCCGGTGCTTCACCGTCCTACGGTGCAGAGCAGAACGGTCTGCTGGCATCCTTGAACTCTGTTGCAAAGGTGCCTTATGAGTATGCTCTGGACGGTATTTCCAATACCCAGACCATGAGCCCTGATGCACTGGGACACAACGACGAAGAGCGTAAGATCACGCTGGTGCATGCACTGGATGGTTACTTCGATCGCGGTGCACACCACCTGAATGTGAACGTATTTGGTACCGAGAAGCTGTTAGATGCCATGGAGCATCCTGAGAAGCCTGAATATGCGAACTTCACCATCCGTGTATCCGGCTATGCGGTTAAGTTCATCAACCTGACCAGAGAACAGCAGTTAGACGTTATTGCAAGAACCTGCCACAAAGGACTGTAATGAAAGGTCGAATTCATTCTGTGGAATCCTTCGGCTCGGTAGACGGGCCGGGGATCCGCTATTTAATCTTCTTAAAAGGCTGTAACATGCGCTGCCGCTATTGCCACAACGTGGATACCTGGGATCCGGAAACAACGGATCTGCGTACTGCGGAGGAACTGCTTGACAAGGCGGAGCGTTACCGCAGCTATTGGGGAGAAGAAGGCGGTATTACCGTCAGCGGCGGAGAAGCGCTGCTGCAGATCGATTTTCTCTTAGAGCTGTTTGCAGAAGCAAAGAGACGGGGGATCAACACCTGTCTGGATACTTCCGCCCAGCCCTTTACAAGGGAGCAGCCTTTCTTCGGAAAGTTTGAGCAGCTTATGGAGCTCACGGATCTGGTGTTGCTGGATATCAAGCACATCGATGATGCCGAGCATCAAAAGCTGACCGGTCATACCAACCGCAACATCCTGGATTGTGCCACCTATCTGTCACAGATCGGAAAGCCCGTCTGGATCCGCCATGTGCTGGTCCCGGGGATCACCGAAGATGACGGGTATTTACAGAAGCTCAGAAGCTTTCTGGATACCCTGTCCAATGTACAGAAGGTGGAAGTATTACCCTATCATTCCCTGGGCGTTTTCAAATGGGAACAGTTGGGAATCCCCTACACCCTGAAGGATACACCGGCCCCCACACCGGAAAGTGTGGAGCATGCCCTGGAGATCCTGACGAAGCAGGGATGAGATACTGTAAAATACAGAAAGCCTCTCGGATCATATTGATCCGGGAGGCTTATTTTTGTACATTCAAATCCCCTATTATTGAATGGAGAGTTCACCCCACACATCGGAAGGAACGATGGCGATGTAGGTCTTTCCGGTGTTCATTACCAGCTCTTCGCCGGTGTTTGCATTGCGGTATACGGTCTTTGCATTGGATGCGGCCTTGCTCCAGGTAATGGGGATGGCCTTTCCGCCGGTCAGGTAGTAGCCGTTGGAGCTGTTCTCACCGGTTACCAGGTTGTAAACCATGTATCCGTTGGGATCGTACTGGGTGAAGGAGCAGTTCTGGATGATCACGTTCTTAAAGGTGGTCTGTTTGCCGTCCAGGGCATCGATATGAGCCTTTCCGTACTCGGAGTAGTCATAGGTGCCGGTTGCGGCATTGTAATTGAGCTTGGAAGCGTTGTGAGGGAAAGGAAGGCTGACAGCATTTGCAGCGATCACATTTGCCTCGGCATCCAGGGTAATGGGTGCTTCAGAGAAAATAAAGTTGGGACCCTGATAGTACTCATTGTAGGTCTTGGTGATACCGGAGTTAGCCAGGCGGGTCTTAAGACCTGCATAGGTTCTGCCCTTGGCAGAGTTGGTATAGGAACCGTAGGTTACATATTCGGTAAACTCGGTACGCTTGCCGTTGTTAAAGCGGGCAAAGCCGGCACTTAAGTTATCACTCCAGGGCTGTGCGATGTAATCGTTGATGTAAAAAGGTCCGCCGTCGTGGATCAGGATGGCATTGTATTCCGCTGCCAGCATGAAGTTGGAAGGACGTACGCTTCGGATGGAACCGAACTGTGTGATCTTGGCATAGTCCTTTACCAGACACATGAGACGGGTGATACGGCCGTTCTTGGTGCTGTTCATGATCTCATAAACGATGTCGGACTGGTTTAGTCCATAGTGAGTCAAAGCTGTTTTTTCGTTGTCTACCATGATGGCCACGGGACGCTGAGTCGCCAGAGCGGAACTGATCCATTCGCCGGTCAGCTCGTTGCGGTACATCCCTTCGTGGGGATCTGCCACGGTTTCGGCAGGTTGCTCCGGTGTGGCTGTTTCCGAAGCAGCAAGTGCACTGGTGCCGGTAGCGCAGAACATAGCTGCAGCCAGAAGCAGTGCCAATAACCCTCTTTTACGCATAAAAAATATTCCTCTCTTTCGTATATATCATTGAATACCCAGCTCGCTCCACTTATCGGAGGGAACAATGGCAATGTAGGTCTTGCCGGTATTCATAACGATCTCTTCGCCGGTGGCTTTTACCTTGAATACAGTCTGAGCTGCTTCTCCGGATTTACTCCAGGTGATGGGGATGGCCTTTCCGCCTGTGATATAGTAACCTTCGCCACTGGATACCACGTTGTAGACCATATAGCCGTTTTCATCGTACTGATGAAAATCACAGGAATAAACGATCAGATTGGTAAAGCGCAGGATGTTGCTGTCATCCAGGGGATCGATGTGTGCATCCCCGTATTCATAATACCCGTAGGTATCCGTATCCGCATCGTAGTTTAATTCGGAACTGTTATGAGGAAAAGGCAGATCCACATAGGTGGCATCCTTTACATTATCATAAGAGGACAGATCCAGCTTCTCATCGGAGAAGGTAAAATGCGGTCCTTCATAGTTGTCATTGTAGTCGATACTGTAGCGGGAGTTTTCCAAACGCTGCTTTAAGCCGTCATAGGTCTTGCCGGTGGTGGGATTGGTGTAGGTATCGTAGGTGATGTATTCCGTAAACTCTACGGCCTTTCCGTTGCTGAACCGGGCAAAACCGCCGTTTAAATTGTTGGTATAGTACTTGCCCACATAATCGTTGATGTAGAACGGGCCTCCGTCATGGCAGAGGATGGCATTGTATTCCGCGGCGATCATGAAGTTGGTGGGGCGGACGCTTCGCACCGAACCAAACTGGGTCAGCTTTGCGTAGTCCTTTACCAGACACATAAGGCGGGTGATCCGTCCGTTGGCGGTACTGTTCATCATCTCATAGATGATATCCGCCTGATTCAGTCCGTAATGATCCAGAGCATATAACTCATTGTCCACCATGACAGCGATGGGACGCTGGTTCTGAATGGATTCATCCAGCCATTCGTTAGTCAGCTCGCTTCGGTATTGCCCGTCGTGGTTTTCTTCCGGTTCGGTCTCTTCGATCACCGTTTCTTCGGTTTCCGAAGGGATCTCATCGGCGGGGATGGTTTCCCACACCAGATCCGTGGAAGCAGAATCTGCAGTCTGCTGGGAAGCAGGCACTTCCTCTGAAGGTGCGCTGTTTCCGCAGGCACTTAAAGTAAGGGCAAGAGCAAGGGATAATCCCAGGCAGCCCACGCGTTTATAAAGGTCATTTCGTTTCAATGGATAACCTCCCGTGACACATTTTACATTATACGGGAAAAAGACAAAAAAGTATAGAAGCGCAAAAAGGCCACCCGTGCCTTGCGGACACGGGTGGCATAAGGGAGAGTAATATGAAAAAAGAAACTACCGATGGATTTATCGGGTACCGGAAAGAGCGGTACCGTTTACATATAAGGTATAGCCGTTTGCGATGATGCAGGATGCATCGCCGTCAAAACTTGTGACATATGTGTCAGATGTCAGCGTCCAGGTGCTGGAGGAATCCAGAGTAACGGCTACCTCACCAACTTCAGAGGAAACTGTATCTCCCTTGGCATTGGTGATAGCACCGCTGATGCAGCCGGTAAAGGAGGATCCGTTTGTAAGATTTAAGGTCAAGGCGGAGTTATCCCCTACCAGGATGGTGCCGGAAAGCGTCTGACTGTCGGCATTTACGGTGGCAATGTTGGAAGCACCCTCCCAGCCGTCGTCACAAACGGAGAGCAGGATCTTGTCGGCGTCTTCGTTGGTGATCTTTACCTGACGCAGGTTGATCACCGCATTGGTGTTGGTCACATGGAATACATGGCCGTTTTTGCTGGTCAGAGATCCGCCGGTCATGGAGAAGGTGGAGGTTCCGCTGTCGGCATCACCGGACATGGACTGGTAGATCATGATGGTATCGTAGAAGGTTGCGTTACCGTTACACTGGGTATTGTTGGCGGTCATGTTGCAGTTTTCCAAAGTAATGGAATTCATACCTTCAATGCAGACGCCTTCGGATAAGTTGGAAGTCAGTGTCGCATTGGAAACGGTGATGTCTGCGGTGGAATAGATGGCAGGAGAGCCAAGGCCGTTGGTGGTATAGCTGCCGCTGTCTACCGTAACGGTTCCGCCGCCCCGGTCCGTACGGATGGCTGCGGAAGACCGGCCGCTGGTGGTGACCGTCAGGTTGGAGGCTTTGGTGATGCCGCCTCCTGTGGTCATGATACCGCCGGAGCCGTCACCGGTTGTGGTGATGACAGAATCGGAGATGATCACCGTTGTGCCGTCTCCTTCTCCGCCGTTCCTTGCACCGTTACCGCCATAGGAGAAGACGCCGTTAGCGCCGTCCGCATCGGAGGTAATGGTTGCACCGCTGATGGTGGTGGTAGAGCCGTCCTTTACCAGGACTGCGGCATTTAAACCGTAGAAGTTGCAGTTGTCGCCACCATCGGAATCCCCGGTTTTGGTTACCGTGGCATTTGAGATGGTGACTGCATCGGAGGTACTGATATACAGGGCACTCTCGTCCGCGGTGGTACTGCTGTAGGTTTCACCATCCCGGGTGTCGGCACTTGTGATCTCGGTAGCACCTTTATAGTCAATATCCGCACTGCTATTGCCACCGCCAAATCCGCCGGGGCCACCTTCGCCGGGAGCACCTTTTCCGGAGCCGTCCTCGCCGGGACCTCCTTTTCCGTGGCCTCCTTTTTCACGGCCTTCTCCGTCCGGTGCATCCCCGTCCGGCTTTTCGCCGGGAGCTTCACCCTCGGGTTTGTCTGCTGCTTCTTCGTTCATGATCGTTTCTGCGGCGGTCGTTTCGTCCGTAACCGTAGCAGCATCGGAAGAACAGGCGGTCAGTGATACACAAAGCACAGCAACAGCAGCCGTGGATAAGATCTTTTTTAAGGTTTTGTTTTTCATAAAGTACGCTCCTTTCAGGGTGGGAAGCATCGGGGGCACCGGTGCTTCCTTGTATGGTTCCCAGTATATGGGCCAATTGTGTCCAGAGTGTGTTGGAACCTTGAGAAAAATGTGTCCGAAAGGGGCAGCCGGCAAAACGGCCTGCAAAAGAGGCGGGAGAAGGTTGGATAATTCGGAAAAAAACGATATGATGACACTAGACGATATAAGGACAATGTCGCGAAGATGCCACGCCGGAAAAAAGCCGGTGTGTCGGAGGGGATTTTATGAAACGCAAACCGAATAAGATGACAGCTTATGCATTGCTGCTCATTGTAGCGTTGCTGCTGTTTTTTATCCTGCGCACGGAGGGGGCAGACGGTGGATCCGGAGAGACAGAGGATCTGCAGGAAATCACATATAGTTCTGAAGAAGCAGAGAATATACCGGAAGCCGTTTCGGCATCGGAAGAAGCATTTGCGGAACCGGAAACAGCGGTTGAAACAGAAGGATCCGGAGAAACAGTAGTAGCGGCGGAAACAGAAAGTACCGGAGACGATAACAAGGATCTGGCCAAGGACGGCATCTACACTTCCAAGGAGGAGGTTGCCCTGTATATCCACGTCTATGGGGAACTGCCGGACAATTACATTTCCAAGAAGGAAGCCAAGGCCCTTGGCTGGGAAGGGGGCTCTCTGGAAGCATACGCTCCCGGAAAGATGATCGGCGGAGACCGGTTCGGAAATTATGAAGGTATCCTTCCGGAAGAGGGAAACTACACAGAATGCGACATCGATACCATGGGCAAAAAGAGTCGCGGGGCAAAGCGTCTGGTCTATGACGATGCGGGAAACATCTATTATACAGAAGATCATTACGAGAGCTTTACCCAGTTATATGATGCGGACGGCCCCGTAGAGTAGATCCGAAGCCGAAAGGAATACGATGACAAGGTCCCGATATGAGAAATACAGGAGATAAGCGCAAACACAGGAGAAATTGCGAAAATGAGTGAGAAGACAACCTATATCATTGACATGAACGGCGTATACAGCGCCGATGACTTCCAGGGACTCTTAGAGGAGATCCTGCCCCTCCCGGATTATTACGGGGAAAATCTGGATGCCCTCTACGACGTACTGACGGAGATGGGAAAAAACTGGCATCTGATCTTCCGAAATTACACGGAAGCACAGGTGTGCATGGAAAAATATATGAAGAACCTTCGGAAGATGTGCGGGAAAGCCATGGAGCATACCCCGGGGCTTTCCATTGATTTTGAGGATTGAAAATTCCCCCTAAAGCATCGGATTTTCCCTTTTCAAGCAACCGGGAATTGGACTAGACTAACAAAAAGAAAGGTAAAATCAGGTGAAGTCTATGAATCAGTCATTTTCAGTAACAGCAAAACGCCAGCTGCAGACCTGCTACGGCGTATTTGTATTAAACGGTATGCTGGCCCTGTCCATCGGGTCTCTTCTTCCCTTTATCCGGGAAGCAAGAGGGCTGGACTACGTATTTGCGGGCCTTATAGTTTCCCTTCATTCCATCGGAAATCTGATCTCCAGCTTTCTGGCGGGCCCTGCGGCAGTCGCCTTTGGCAGAAAGAAGGGAGTACTTCTGTTTAACTGCTTTTTTGCCATATCCTTCCTGCTTCTTTTGGTGGGAAGCAGCAGACCGGTGCTGGCAGCAGCCTTTTTCCTCACCGGCTTTGCAAGAGGAGCCACCAGTAACTTCTGTAATGCAGTGGTGAACGATCTGGCTCCCGGACAGGCAGCGGCCTTAAACGGCCTCCATGCCATGTTTTCCGTAGGTGCGTTTACGTTCCCGATCCTGCTCCTTCTGATCACAAGAGGAGACGACAGCCGCTATATCTGGGCCATTGTCTTTATGCTGATCGCAGGTATCCTGAGCTTCCTCCTTTATGCCCTGATCCCGGACCCGGACAAGATCCGTCCCGTGGCAGAGGAAAGCGGCAAAGAGGAAAAACTGGTGAAGGATTCCGGCTTCGGATTTTTAAAGGAGGGGATCTTCTATCTGGTAGTCCTGTCCTTATTCTTCTATCTGTGTGCGGAACAGGGCGTTATCGGATGGATGGTGACCTACTTTAAGGACACCGGTTTTATCGGAGAAAACTTAAGTCAGATCACGGCCAGTGTTTTATGGATCATGATCCTGGCCGGAAGACTCCTTACCGCCCATCTGTCCACCCGGATGGACAAGAGAAAGCTCCTTCCCTTTATGGGAGCGGGCATCGTGCTGTTCTTTATTGCGCTGTTATTTGCAAGAAATACAGCCCTGATCATTGTATGCATTATGGGCTTTGGTTTTTCCATGGCGGGGATCTATCCCACGGTGGTTTCCTTTACGGGAGACCTGATCCGGAAGTATTCCCTGGCCTGGAGTTTTGTGCTGACCATGGCCAGCCTGGGTTCCATCGTGATGCCCTCCGTCATCGGACACATTGCGGAGAATGCAGGCATCTACATGGGCATGAGTTCGGTTGCCGTGGTGGTGATCGTCGATTTCTTCCTGCTGCTGTTCCTGGTCCGTTATACGGGAAAACAGAAAAAAAGAGACGCTGCATGAGCGTCTCTTTCTCTTAATCCTCGACGAAATCCTCCCGGTAAGGGGTGAAGATATCCAGAAGCTTTCCTGCTTCCAGGCATACACAGCCGTGCTGTACTCCGTTTGTTTTTAAAAGAGTATCTCCGGCGCGTACCACTTTCTTTTCCCCATCGATGTTAAATTCGAAGGCACCGCTGATCACGTAGGTGATCTGGGTGTGAGGATGGGAATGTAATGCACCGATGGCACCCTTTTCAAAAGTGTTCTCCACGGTCATCACATCCTTGTCATAAGCCAGGACACGGCGGATCACACCGTTACCCTGATCCTGCGGGGTGATGCTGTCATAGAAGACCCAACGATCGTCTTTCATAGTAGCTCCTTTCTATGGTAATCCTGTATCGGATGACTTCATTATAACGGGGAAGGTCTCATCGGAAAATAGTAGAATATGAACCAGATCAAAAGCCGGTGGCTGAAGCTGCCGATCCAGAGAAAAACAAGATCCTACGCCATTGTGCTGATCTTAATAACGGCTTTCGTGGGTATTTTTAACATCTATGTGGTCAACGATACCCTGCAGAGCATGGGCAGAGTCTTAAACGATATGATCTGCTGTGAGAACGTCTATTCCGCCTTCCGCGGAGAAGAGGATGCCTTAAACCGTCTTCTGCGGAACCGCTCCGAGGAAAACCTCTCCACCTATGAGAAGGCCTGCGATCACATGCTGCAGGCCATTGACCGTCTGCCCTTTGCCTATGAGGAGATCGGCGCAGAGCGCTACACCAGGACCTGGCGGATCATCAGTGCCTACGGGGTTTATTCCGACCAGCGGGAACTGGTGCTGGATGCGGACAGGGGAGCTTCCCGTTCCGAGCGACTCTATAAGCTTATCGATATGCAGGGCTATCTGGAAAAATACATGCAGGAACTGCTGCAGATCACGGTGGAGGAAGGCTCTGTCACCTATCAGCAGAAGCTTCCCATGCTCAGTCGTCTGCCTTTTCTGCTGATCTTCTTCAGTATCGCAGCCATTGTGGTGACTGTTTTGTTTTCCCGGATCCTTTCTTCCACCGTTACCGGGCCTCTGCGGCGGATCGCAGAAAATGTACGGCTTCTTTCAGCCGGAGATTTCAGCGGCGGTGACGTACAGGTGGACAATCAGGACGAGATCGGGGAACTGGTCCATGCCTTCAACCATATGAAACAGGCCATGTTGGAGAACCGGGAGCTGACCGAGCATGTCCATCGGGACGAGATCGAGCGCGTGGAGATGGAAAAACAGCTGGAAACGGCCCGTCTGGACCTTTTGCAAAGCCAGATCAATCCCCATTTTCTGTTTAATACCCTGAACATGATCTCCGGTATGGCGGAGCTGGAAGGAGCGGACATCACCAAAAAGATGACCGGCTCTCTGGCCCACATCTTCCGGTATAACCTGCATACCACGGCGCAGTTTGTATCCCTTTCCCAGGAGATCAGCGTCATCCGGGATTATATGTATCTGCAGCATATGCGTTTCGGCGAGCGGATCAAGTTTTATCCGGAGATCGCAGAGGACGTGGATACGGGCACCGTTTCCGTCCCCGCCTTCATGCTGCAACCCCTTGCCGAAAACGCGGTGGTCCACGGACTTTCCGGCAAGGAAAACGGAGGCGCTTTGTGGCTGAAGGTTTCCCGTAAGTTGGGGAATATCGAGATCGTGCTGGAAGACAACGGCGTGGGGATTCCCTCCAAAACGCTGGAGAAAATGGAACTGGGAGAAAAACACGCACCCCATGCGGATCACACCGGCATCGGCATGCGGAATGTATATCATCGGGTGACCAGCCTGGTACCCGGAGGCACCATGAAGGTGGAGAGCTGGCCCGGAACCGGGACAAAGATCACCATTTCTTTGCCGGAAACGGAGTAGGAGTGTAAGGATATGTATAAGATCATAATCGCAGACGACGAGATCATAGAGCGGACGGTCCTGGACCGGAAGCTGCGTCAGAACTTTCAGGATCGCTGCACCATCCGTCAGGCGTCCAACGGCCGGGAGGTCATTGCCCTGGCCAGAGAGGAGATGCCGGATCTGCTGATCCTGGACATCGAGATGCCGGGGGTATCCGGTCTGGAAGCGGCAGAAGAGATCCGCAGGTGGAACAAGCCCTGCAGCATCATCTTCCTCACGGCCTTTCAGGAATTTGACTATGCCAGAAAGGCTGTATCCGTCCATGCCCTGGAATATCTGCTGAAACCCTGTGACGACCAGGAGCTGATCCTGTCGGTGGAGGAAGCCATCCGGATCGCCAGAGAACGGGAAGAATACGTATCGTATAAGGCAGAGGAAGCGCCGGGGGTTCCGGAACAGATCCAGGAGGAGGACGCCCTCCACAGTTCCCGTGCCGATGCGGTGCGAAATTATATCGAACTGCACTACGCAGAGGACCTTTCCATCGGCATCATGGCGGAACATTTCGGCTATTCGGAGGTGTATTTCTGCAAGCTCTTTAAACAGCATTTCGGAGAAAGCTTTGTCAGCTTCCTGACCCATTACCGCATTCGGGAGGCCCAGAGGCTTCTGGAGGATGAGGCAGTCAATGTAAAGGATGTAGGCCGGACGGTAGGCTATGCGGATTCCAATTATTTTACCAAAGTCTTCCGGCGGATCATGGGCATGAGTCCCAGTGAATATCGGGCTTCCCGCCTATAATCCGAATATGTTCAAATATTACTAGAGATGTTTGAAAATTCCCATTTTTGAAGCTTTGCGCCCACCCTATAATGAAACCGTAACAAGATATTTCTGCTTATGGGCAGAACATTATTAAGAAGGGTGGTAATTATGAAGAAGAAGTTATTAAGTGTTGTTCTTGCATCCGCTATGGTCGTTTCCATGCTGACCGGTTGTGGATTAAGCGCAGCAGAACCCGCAGCAGAGAGTGCTCCTGCTGCAGTTGAGACACAGGCAGCAGCTGAGGAAGCTCCCGCTGCCGAAACCGAAGCAGCTACCGAGGAAGCAGCAGAAGCTGAAACAAACGGTGAGTACACAGTCAATGAGACTGCAGCTGCTGATCCTGCCATCACATTAACAATGGCAGAAGTTAATCCTCTGGAAGGTACCACTTGCGGTGCCATGGACTTAAAGTTCAAGGAAGCTGTTGAAGCTATTTCCGGTGGTTCTATCACCATCGACCTGCAGGGTGGCGGTGTTCTCGGTGTAGAAGCTGATATCCTGGATGGTATGTTAGGTGGAACCGGTACCGTTGACATTAGCCGTATCTCCGCATTCGCTCTGAACTCTTACGGATGCAACAAGGCTACCTTACTTTCCCTGCCTTACACATTTAAGGACAGAGATCACTACTGGGCATTCGCTAACTCCGATCTGGCTAAGGAATTCCTGAACCAGTCCATGGAGATCGGCCTTGGTGTACGTGGCCTGTACTACGGCGAAGAAGGTTTCCGTCATTTCTTCACCGCTGCTGATAAGCCCGTTACTTCTCCCGCTGATATGGCAGGTATGAAGATCCGTGTTTCCAACGACCCTGTTATGACCGCTATGGTTGAGAACTTAGGTGCTACACCTTCTCCCGTTTCCATGGCTGAAATTTATCAGTCCCTGCAGAACGGTACCATCGACGGTGCTGAGCAGCCTACAGTAAACTACAAGGGCAACTCCTTCGACGAAGTTGGTCCTAACCTGACACTGGACGGCCACACACTGGGCGCTATGATGACCATCATCACTGACGCTTCCTGGCAGAAGCTGACTCCTGCACAGCAGGATGTTATCACCGAAGCAGGTGCGATCGCTTCCAACTACTGCCGTGAAGTTTCCGAGCAGAAGGAAAACGAAGTTCTGGAACAGCTGAAGGCTGACGGACGTAACGTCATTGAAGTTACTGACAAGTCCGAGTGGCAGGCAGCTTGCTCTCCTATCGTTGATCAGTATGTAACCGGTGATCTGGTTGATCTGTATCAGCAGATCCTGGATATGGCAAAATAATCAGGCCTTTGAGAGAGCCTCGGCAACAGGCCGAGGCTCTTTTTTCAGGTGGAATGTACAATTTAAACGGGGGTTATTACATGCCTACAATTTTTCTGAAGCTCCGCAAGGTGGAGCCGGTTTACCAGTTCGTCTATGCAGTGTTTCTGAACATCTGCAAGATCCTGCTGGTTGCCGACATTCTCATAACGGGATGGATCGTTCTGGCCCGTTACATCACGGTCATTCCCGCACCCAACTGGGGCGAGGAACTGATCCTTACGCTGATGGCGTATATGGCAGTTTTATCTGCTTCTCTGGCCATTAAACGCAATGCGCACATCCGCATGACGTCCTTTGACCGCTATCTGCCGAAGAAACTGATCATCACACTGGATCTGTTTGCGGACATCGCCGTCCTGGTACTGGCGATCATCATGTTGTCCGTCGGCTGGAGCTATGCGATCAACATCGGATCCAAGGGCACTTACATCAGTATGCCCTTCTTATCCAAATTCTGGTATTATTTCCCCATTCCGCTTGCGGGAATTGCCATGATCTTCTTTGAAATTGAACGTATCATCGTGAACATTGAACAGTATTTTGGGGGAAAGGGGGACCAGATATGACATACAATACAGCAGCCATTGCCTTGCTGCTCATCAGCTTCCTGGTCATGGTTTTCCTTCGTTTCCCGATTGCTTATGCAGTAGCGATTTCTTCCATACTTTGTCTCGCTTATCAGGGACTTCCCCTGGCAACCTTGTGCCAGCAGATGGTGAAGGGAATCAGTTCCTTCTCGCTGATGGCGGTTCCGTTCTTTATCACCATGGGTGTCCTCATGGGATCCGGTGGTATATCGGAAAAACTCTTAAATCTGGCGGATGCCTGCGTAGGCTGGATGACCGGCGGACTGGCCATGGTAAACATCGTGGCATCCTATTTCTTCGGCGGTATTTCCGGTTCTGCAGCGGCTGATACCGCATCCCTGGGATCTCTGGAGATCCCCATGATGGTGGATCGTGGCTACGACAAGGATTTCTCCACAGCCGTAACCATTTCTTCCTCCGTAGAAGGTATGCTGGTTCCGCCTTCTCACAACATGGTCATTTACGCCACCACAGCCGGCGGTATTTCCGTTGGTGCGCTGTTCCTGGCAGGTTACCTTCCCGGTGCGGTTCTGGCCTTCTCCCTGATGGTTGGTTCTTATATCATCTCCAAGAAGCGTCATTATCCCAAGGGAGATAAGTTCAGTTTAAAGCATCTGCTGCATGAGCTGGCAACCTCCATCTGGGCACTGTCCGCGATCCTCATTGTAGTCGTCGGCGTAGTTGCCGGTGTGTTCACCGCCACAGAGTCTGCAGCGATCGCCGTTATCTACTCTCTGCTGGTCAGCATCTACATCTACCGAGGACTGAAGTGGAAGGATGTATGGGGCGAGCTGACCAAGTGCGTGGACACACTGTCCATCGTATTGATCCTGATCGCAACATCCAATGTATTCGGCTATTGTCTGACCATGCTGCATGTACCGGAGCTGGCAGCAAAAGCCATCACAGGAGTATCCAGAAATCCTTATGTGATCGCACTGCTCCTGAATCTGATCCTGCTTGTTCTGGGTATGATCATGGATATGGCACCCATCATCCTGATCTCTACCCCGATCCTGTTGCCCATCGCAACGTCCATCGGTATCGATCCCATCCAGTACGGTATCATGCTGGTATTAAACTGTGGTATCGGCCTGCTCACCCCTCCTGTAGGTGCGGTACTGTTCATCGGCTCTGCCATTGCGGAGATGCCTATGGAAAAAGTGGTCAAGGCACAGATCCCGTTCTATCTCATGATGATCGTAGCGCTGCTGCTGATCACCTTTGTACCGGAGATCGCGTTGCTGATCCCCCGTGCACTGGGATACTAAAAATCCAAAAAGAACGGCAAGAAAAACAACTTGAAGAGCCCGGCATTTTCGCCGGGCTCTTTCTCGCACGAAAAGCTTTTTTTGTGTACAATAAACAGGGAGACTTGTTATGCGCTTTGAATATACCTACCGAAATACCGTAAAAGACTATTGGGAGTACTTTTTCTTTCATATTTACCTGCAATGGACGGGCTTTATCAATGTGGTGTTCATCATTTCCATCATCGCCCTGATGATCAGCAGATGGCAGACGTCCGGCCCCTTCGGCAGAAGTGTGATGCTCTTCGGACTCTCCATCTTTCTGGTGATCCAGCCCATCGCGCTGCTGATCCGTTCCTTTAAGCAGGTGGAACTGATCGGCGATGTGGATACCCGTCTGGTACTGGATGAGGATGGGATGATGATCTCCGTAAAGGGGCACAACCAGTTCATTCCCTGGACGAAGTATCGCAATACCTTAAAGCGTCCCACCTACCTGTTTCTGATCCCCGACGAAGCCCACGGGTATATCCTGCCGGACCGGATCACAAAGCAGGATAAGAGGAAACTGTACGAATTTCTGAAAGGAAAAAAAGACCATGAATAGATTGCCCGGGATATACAGACGGGCGGCTGCGTTCCTGCTTTCTGCCTGCCTGCTGACTTTATCCGGCTGCGGACAGCAGCCCATAGCGGGAACGGATAATGCCGTAGCGGAAGCGGATACTTCCGCCACCATCTGTCCGGATTTTGCCCAGGTAAAGCCGAAGTATATCTTTACCTATGCAGAGAACCAATCCGCAGATTTTCCCACCTCCCTGGCGGCCTTTCGCTTTGCCTATTCGGTGCACGAGCGTACCAGAGGTGCCATTCAGATCCGGGTGTATACCGATTCGGAGCTGGGGGATGAAACGGATATGTACAAGGAGCTGATGTACGGAGGCGTGGACTTTATGCGTGCTTCCCTCTCCGGCCTTACCCAGTATAATGCCACCACCAGCGTGCTGGTCATGCCCTATCTCTATGAAAGCTCCCAGCATATGTGGGAGGTTCTGGACGGAGACATCGGACAGACCATCATGGACTCCTTTGAAGGGACCGGGATGGTAGCCTTAAGCTGGTACGATTCCGGCGCCCGCAGTTTTTACATGCGGGAACCGATCTACTCTCTGGAAGATATGAAGGATAAGGTGATCCGTATACAGGATTCCGTGATCATGGAGGATATGATCCGCAGACTGGGAGCGATCCCGCTGGCCCTGGAATACGATGAGATCTATGCGGCGCTGCAGGTAGGCCGTGTGGACGGTGCGGAAAACAATTTCCCCAGCTACGAATCCAGGGGACACAACGAAGTAGCCCCGTATTACATTCTGGATGAGCATACCCGCGTGCCGGAGCTGCAGCTGATCAGCCAGTCCACCTATGATCGTCTGACAGAGGATGAACGGCGGATCATACGGGAATGTGCCCAGGAATCTGCTGTTTATGAGCGGGAACTTTGGGCAAAATGGGAAGAGCAGGCCAGAAAGAAGGTGCTGGATGACGGTTGCACCATCATCACCCTGTCGGAGGAGGAGCTGGATAAGTTCCAGAAGGCGATCCTGCCCATTTACGAAACCTATTGCAGTGACTATATGGATCTGCTGGAGCAGATCCGGGCTGTGGCAGAGAAACCCTAGGATGCCCCATGGCAGGTACATAAAAACAGAAAAATCGATAACAAGTTGGGAACTCGTTGGTAACACGTGAAACAGATCGAATGAAACAGATCAGAAAGAGAGGGAAGGCATGAGCATTAAAATGGCAAAGCCGGGTACCGGCGGTGAAAAGTATGTGCCCTATGACAGTCGTGAGGGCGAAGAAGCGGTGGTTTATTTTACCAGAGATCTGTCCCCGGAAGGCCTTAAGAAGATCTACGACCGGGTATCGGAAGGCCTGACCGGCAAGATCGCCATCAAGCTCCATACCGGAGAGGCAGAAGGTCCCAACATCATTCCCAGACCCTGGGTGAGGGCCTTGTATGAGGACAGACTGCCGGATGCCACCATTGTGGAAACCAATACCTACTATATCGGTAGCCGTTATACCACAGAGGAACATCGAAAGACCCTGGAAACCAACGGCTGGACCTTCTGCCCCGTGGACATCATGGACGAAGACGGCGTAGCGGCCCTTCCGGTTCCCGGAGGCAAGTGGTTTGACGAGATGCACGTAGGCGATCATATGCTGCGCTACGATTCCATGCTGACCCTGACCCACTTTAAGGGGCACACTATGGGCGGCTTCGGTGGTTCCAACAAGAACCTGGGCATCGGCTGTGCGGACGGACGCATCGGCAAGGGAGAGATCCATTCCGATACCGGAAAGCAGAACCAGTGGGATGTGGACAAGGAGCGGCTGATGGAACGGATCACCGAATCCACCAAAGCCACCATTACCCATTTTGCCGGCCACATTTCCTACATCAATGTGATGCGGAACATGTCGGTTTCCTGTGACTGTGAAGGTGCGGATGCAGAGCCGGTGGTTACACCGGATATCGGCATCGTGGCTTCCTACGACATTTTGGCAGCGGATCAGGCCTGCATCGACCTGCTCTATAACCTGCCCGGTGGCGGTGGAAAGGCCATGATCGACCGCGTGGAGAGCCGTCACGGTTTCCGCCAGCTCTCCTACATGAAGGAAATGGGCATGGGACACGACCGCTATCAGCTGGTGGACATCGATCACGAGGATCAGGTAATCACCGCGGCCAAGGCGGTAGAAGGCATCGATCCCAAGTGGGTCGCCGATCCTTACAATACATTTAAGGGGAGAAATCAGTTTTAATCATGAAGATCAGACGCTTGACCAAAGAAGATAAATTTGAAGCCTTTCTGATCTCTGCCTTTTGTTTCCACAATCGCATCGATGACGTGGAAGCAAAGAGGGAAGAGCAGGAAGCGGATTCCACCGAAGACTGGGGTGCCTTTACAGAAGACGGCACCATCATGGCCCGGATTCTGAACAACCGGTATACTTTTGTGATCGACGGACAGGAGGTCAAGACCGGAGGCATCGGAGCCGTGTCCACCCTGCCGGAATATCGCAGCGACGGTTGCATTGCGGGGATCTTTAAGGAGCTCCTGCAGGCAGCCTATGAGGAGGGAGAAGTGATCTCCACTTTATACCCCTTCAGCCATTCCTTTTACAGAAAACAGGGATATGAAACCGTTGTCATGGGAAATACCTATGAGATGCCCCCTTCCGCACTGTCCGGCTACAGCTTTGACGGGACCGTGAAAAAATGGAACATGGGAGAGGATGTAGCGCCTTATCTGGCCATCTACAACACCTTTACAAAGGGATACAACTTTGCAGCCATCCGGGATGAAAAGCGGATGCTGGATCACATGAAGGTGGACAAACCCTATCAGGACCGCAAGTTTTCCTATCTGCTGTCCAAAGACGGTAAGGACCTGGCCTATGTGATCTTTACGGATATCCGACACGATCCCATGGCGATCCTGGATGTGAACGAATGTGCCTGGACCTGTCCGGAAGGATTCCGGGCTGTGTTGGCCTTTCTGGAAAGATTCGTATCCGACTACGGCACCGTGCGTCTGCCTTTGCCGGAAGGCATCGACCTGCACCGGATCATCCGCAGCAGAGCCACCTACGATGTGTCCTGTAGCAGACGGTTTGCCTTTATGGTACGGGCGGTCAATGCCGCAAAACTTTTGGAGATAATGGAAAAGCCCGGGGATGCATCCTTTGTCATCGAGGTTACCGGGGATGATCAGATTCCCGACAATAACGGAACCTACCGGGTGACAGGGAGCTGTGCAGAGAAGGTGATGGGCGAAAAACCGGATCTGTCCGTCTCCATTCAGGCCCTATCCCAGCTGTGCTGCGGCGTGATCTCTTTAGAGGAAGCGCTGCTTCGGGGAGATACGGTGGTCAGAGGAAAGGAAGAACTGCTGGAAAAGATCTTTGTACGAAAGAAGATCTTTGTGGGAGAGGCGTTCTGAGGAACAAAAGAAACGCCCTTCTAAAGAGGAAAACAGGATAGCTGAAATAAATATGAGAATCGTTCTCAAATTACTTGACAAGGGAGAGCCTTGCTTATAAAATTGAGAACGGTTCTCATTTTGCGTTTCAGAGGGGGAAACATGGCGATCCGACCGAAGTACAAGACCAGACAGCGGGAGCGGCTGCTGGAGTATTTTACATCCGTTCCGGGACGGCATATCACAGCCGGGGATGTCTGCGAATATCTGAAAGAGAAAGGCGAATCCATTGCCCAGGCTACCGTTTACCGTCAGCTGGACAGTCTGGTGGAGGAAGGGATCCTGGTGAAGTACAACGTGGAGCCCGGATGTCCCGCCTGTTATGAATACCTGGGAGAGGAACATCCTGTAAACGGAGAAACCTGTTTTCACTGTAAATGTACGAAATGCGGGAAACTGATCCATCTGCATTGTGAAGAAGTAGAGGAACTGACAGAGCACCTGGATCAGGAGCATAAGTTCCGCTTAGACCCCAGACGCACGGTATTTTACGGTGTCTGTGAGGATTGCAGGTGACCCGTTTATTTCCATGAAATCGATCCAAACCAAAACCATCCTACTGGAGAGAAAGGAGGCAGATCTGTGAGAGAGCGCAGAACAGAACAGCTTCATACATATATGGCAGCCATATTGGCCCTGCTTCTGGTGATCATGGTAGCATCTGCCTCCTGTTTTATTGCGGCAGAAACCGGACACGATTGCTCCGGAGAAGACTGCCCGATCTGTGCCTGCCTGGAGGTTTGCCAGCAGGCTCTGGAGCAGATGGGGGATGGCATTGTATCTCTTTGCGCCGTTCTGCTCCCCTTATCGTTCTTTTTCTTTATGGCGCAGGTTATCCATCCGGTTCTTCCGGATGAGACGCCCGTATCTTTTAAAGTCCGACTGAACAATTGAATCACCTCGTGGGGAAACTGTGCCCTGTTATGGGGGCATGGTTTCTTTTTGACGCGCATCCGGATGGATGCACTGTATTTTCGCGTGAAAAAAACAGAACATGAGGTGTAATGATGAAAAAATTATTGGCATTATGTACGGCAGCGATCCTGGTGATCGCGAATTTAACGGCTTGTGGAAGCAGTGCGCAGGCGGATCCTACGACCCTGACCGATGAAGCAGTGGCAGAAGGCGCAGGGGAAGCAGCAAGTGCAGCAGATACAGTAAATGCAGCGGATACAGCGGAAGCAGAAAAAAGCCTGCAGATCGTAACCACAATCTTTCCCGAATATGACTGGGTCATGGAGGTTCTGGGAGAAAAGGCAGATGGGGCCGATGTGACCATGTTGCTGGATAACGGTGTGGACCTGCACAGCTTTCAGCCTACGGCGGAGGATATCATGAAGATCTCCACCTGTGATCTCTTTATCTATGTAGGCGGCGAATCTGACGAATGGGTAGAGGATGCCCTGCAGGAAGCGGTCAATCCCAACATGGTGGTGATCAACCTGTTGGAGAGCCTTGGAGATCAGGTGAAGGCCGAGGAAGTGGTAGAAGGCATGCAGGAGGATGAACACGAGCACAGTCACGATCATGAGGATGAAGACCACGATCATGAGGATGAGGACCATGACCATGAAGACGAAGAAGAGCATCATGACGAGGATGCAGAGGATCACGATCACGAAGAAGGCCATGACGAGGAAGAAGAGCATGGACATCATCACGAAGAAGGAGAAGTAGAGTACGACGAACACGTATGGCTGTCTCTGAGAAATACAGCAACTCTGGTACAGGTGATCGCAGAAGGCTTAGAGAAGATTGATGCTGAAAACGCAGATTCCTATGAGGAGAGCGCCGCTGCATACATCGCGAAGTTAAACGCATTGGATGGAGAATACCAGGCGGCCGTAGAGGGAGCAAATGTGAAGACCCTGCTGTTCGGCGACCGGTTCCCCTTCCGTTATCTGGTGGATGATTACGGCTTAAGCTATTATGCAGCATTTGTAGGGTGCTCTGCGGAGACGGAAGCCAGCTTTGAGACCATCACCTTCCTGTCCGGAAAGGTGGATGAACTGGGGCTTAAAAGCGTTTTGACCATTGAAGGGGATAACCACCGGATCGCAGAGACCATTGTGGAAAACACACAGAGTAAGGACCAGACGATCCTGACCATGGATTCCATGCAGGCCACTACATCCGAAGATGTGGCTGCAGGTACCACCTATTTATCCGTGATGGAGGGCAATCTGGAAGTGCTGAAGCAGGCACTGCGATAAACAGGCGGCAGGAGCGTGAGGCATCCTGCCGGTATCGTGACAAAGGGCAGCGGAAAGCTGTCTGGAAAGGAAAGAAACATATGGCGTATATCACAGCGAAGAAACTGACCGTCGGATATGAGAAGCGGGTGATCGGACAGGAACTGGATTTTCAGATCGTCCCCGGGGATTATCTGTGCATCGTGGGAGAAAACGGTGCGGGAAAGACGACTTTGATGAAAACCCTGTTGGGGCTCATAAAACCTCTGGGAGGAGAACTGTCCTACGGGGATGACCTGCAGGCCAATGAGATCGGCTATCTGCCCCAGCAGACCCCGGTACAGAAGGATTTCCCTGCATCGGTACGGGAGATCGTATTGTCCGGATGCCAGGGACGCTGTGGTATACGCCCTTTCTATAACCGTAAAGAAAAAGAGCGGGCAAAGGAGTGGATGGAGAAGCTGGATATCCTGCCAATGGCCAATGCTTGCTACCGGGAACTCTCCGGCGGGCAGCAGCAGAGGGTGCTCCTGGCACGGGCCCTGTGCGCCACCGAAAAGGTGATCCTGCTGGATGAACCGGTGGCAGGGCTTGACCCCAAGGTGACGATGGAAATGTACAAGCTGATCCAAACCCTGAATAAGGAGGGAGTGACCGTGATCATGATCTCCCATGATATCGAAGCAGCCTGCTTGTACGCATCCCATATCCTGCATATCGGAGAAGAGATCTTTTACGGGACCAAAGAAGCCTACCGGGAAAGTAACGCCGGAGCCATGTTTTTAAACCGCCGGAAAGGAGAAAACGCCTATGCTTGAGAAACTGGTTTTTTATCTGCAATATCCCTTTGTACAGTACGCCCTGATCGTGGGCGTGCTCATCGCACTGTGTTCATCCCTGCTGGGCGTAACACTGGTACTAAAGCGTTTTTCCTATATCGGAGACGGTTTATCCCACGTGGCCTTCGGCGCCATGGCCATTGCCTCTGTTTTAAAGATGACAAACAACATGTACCTGGTGATGCCGGTGACGATCCTGTGTGCCGTGCTGCTCCTTCGCACCGGACAGAATGCCAAGGTAAAAGGGGATGCGGCCATCGCCATGCTCTCGGTGGGTGCCCTGGCATTCGGCTACTTACTGATGAACCTGTTTTCCACCTCCTCTAATTTATCGGGAGATGTGTGCAGCACCCTTTTTGGATCTACCTCCATTCTGACCCTGACCAAGGGAGAAGTCTGGTTGTGCGGCATTCTTTCCCTGGTGGTAGTGGTGATCTTTATCCTGTTTTATGAAAAGATCTTTGCCGTGACCTTTGATGAAACCTTTGCCCGGGCCACCGGGACGCCGGCAAAATACTATAATCTGCTCATCGCGGTGATCATTGCGGTGATCATCGTCCTGGCCATGAATCTGGTGGGATCTTTGCTGATCTCGGCGCTGGTGATCTTTCCTGCGCTCTCTGCCATGGCGATCTTTAAAAGCTTTAAGAGCGTGACGGTGTTTGCCGCCGTTTTATCGGTGCTGTGTGCCCTGCTGGGCCTGCTCATCGCCATCCTGGCCGGAACACCGGTGGGATCCACCATCGTAGCGGTGGATGCTTTATTTTATGGGATCTGCGCCCTGGCAGGACAGATCCGAAGGGGAGTAGCATGAGACGAAGCTTCAGAAGGAAAACAAATCCCGCAGGAGCTATCCTGCTGGCGGTGCTGCTGGCAGCGGAAAGCCTGCTGACAGGCTGCGGAGCGACTAGTGGGGCAGATGGGAAGGAAACCTCCGGCATCACCATTGTGGAAGTGGAAGAGGGCGATGCAGCTGCCATGGAACTGGTCCGGCAGGCGGGCGCAGAGCTGGAAGGAAACAGCGATCCGGCCTTGCAGACCGGACAGGCGCCTGCAGGTGAAAACACAGGAGAAAATGCAGGGGAGACTACCGGAAACACGATCCCGGAAGAAACCCCTTTCCCGGAGGAAGAGCAGGGCTTGGCAGATCCTTCCGTGGATCTGGACCTTACGGTGATGTCCGCTACCCTGGTGTATGCCCAGGTTTTCAACATGGTCTGTGACCCCGCATCCTTTCAGGGCCAGAAGATCAAAATGGACGGGACATTGGCGATCTTTTACGACGAGGAGCTGGATACCAATTACTATGCCTGCATCATTCAGGATGCTACAGCATGTTGTGCCCAGGGGATCGAGTTTGTGCCGCTGGCGGATTATGTTTATCCCGATGATTTCCCGGAAGACGGGGCTTACGTAGTCGTAACGGGCACCATGGATCTGCTGGAAGTGGAGGGGGAGGATTATCCTCTCCTGGTGAATGCTTCCTTTTCCGCCATGAAAAATCCTTCCTGAGAGCCCTGCACGGAGATTGCAGAGCCCGCCGTTTTCCTCTATATTGGGAATGGGGGAAACGAAGGGGGAACATATGAAAACAATAGAGGGATATCCTTATTTATACGAAACCCATATGCACACAGCAGAAGGCAGCAAGTGCGGCAAATGCTGTGCAAAGGATATGGTCAGAGCCTATTATGAAGCCGGCTATGCAGGGGTGATCGTCACCGATCACAACTGGGGCGGTAATACGGCTGTAGATAAAAGTCTGCCCTGGGAGGAATGGATCGATCAGTTCTTTCAGGGCTATTTTCATGCCAAGGAAGAGGGGGATAAGCTGGGCTTTCCCGTTTATCTGGGGTATGAGGCAACCCACGGCTGCGGCCACGATTTCCTCATCTACGGATTTACCATTCCCTGGATGAAAGCCCACCCTCAGCTGCACGATGCCACCATTCCGGAGCAGCTTTCACTCATCCATTCCTGCGGGGGCATGGTGATCCAGGCCCATCCCTACCGGGAAGCCAGCTACGTGGACGAAGTGGAGACCTTTGAGCAGTATGTGGACGGCATCGAGATGTTCAATGCGGCCCATCTGCCCCACAAGGAGGGTGCTGCGGATAACAGCATCTGGAACACGAAAGCGGTGAAACTGGCCAACGAGAACCATCTTCCCGGAACAGCGGGAAGTGACCAGCATGAGACCAGTCTCTTCGGAGGAGGGGTAGCATTCCCCACACCGCTGAAGGACCTGCAGGATTATATGGACCGGATCCGGGGAGGTGCAGACTATGTGCTGACAGACGGAAAGAACTGGTACGACCGGCAGGGACGAAAAATAAGTTCATGAAGATACTGTCCCGAAAGGGCAGAACGAATCATTCGGGACAAATCGACTAAGATGCAACAGGAAAGGAATAATAAGGGGGTACAACATGAAACAGGTATTGGTGATCTGTGATGACTACTGGCATCCGGCGGAAGTGCTGGAAAGGGGCTTTGCCTCCTATGCCAAAGAGGGGTATGCATTTGATTTTGTAAAGGATGCCAAGGATGTTTTAAATCCGGAGATGGTGGAGCGGTATGACTTTGTGATCTGCGCAAAGAGCAACAACATCAGCGCGGCCAACGAAAATCCATGGTTTGAGGATGGGGTGACAGAGTTTTCGCCGGAGGATCTGCGCGCTTACGTGGAAAAGGGACGAAAGGTCCTTTTTCTGCACTCCGGAAATGCCTTTATGAAGACCACCGGCAGGGAAGAGAAGATCGAAGCACCCAATCAGGTCTACATCGACCTGGTGGGGAACTACTTTATCTCCCATCCCGCCAGATGTGACGTGCAGGCACACATGGAGATGCCGGAGCATCCCCTTCTTTCAGGCGTATCGGACTTTACCGTCCGGGATGAGCACTATAATTGTGAGATCGTGGCAAAGGACGTACAGGTTCTGTTTACCACCCATTCAAAGACCGGCGGGGACCATGTGGGAGCGTACCTTCGTAAGGTGGGACGCGGGGAAGTCATCGTTTCCATGCCCGGACATCTGGTTTCGGTCTTTGAGGAGCCGAACTATCGGAGATTTCTGCTGAACGTCTTATCCTACGGCACAGGACAGGAAACGAAGTAACACGTCGGGAAAGGGAAGGAACGGAGCGATGGAAGAAAGCCAATACGCAGTAGTGACCGGCTGTGACCACGGCGTGGGGTTATCTCTGGTAAAGGAACTGTTAATAAGAGGGTATCAGGTACTGGCGGTGCGCATCCGCAAGGAGGAGCATACGGTGGATGACCTGATGGCAGAATATCCGGGAAAGCTCACCATCGTTACAGCGGATATCGGAAAAGACGAAGAAGTGGAAACCATCCGGGAAAGGGCAGAGCAGGTATTTCCCCGGCTGGATCTTCTGATCAACAATGCGGGGATCCTGGGAGACATGACAAGGACGGTAGCGGATCATCCGGACTTTGAGGAGATCAAGCAGGTCTTTAATGTAAACGCATTGGGAACCCTGCGGGTAACCTGCGCCCTGATCGACCTGCTCCTTAAGGGGGAGCAGAAGCTGATCGTCAATATCTCCTCCGAAGCAGGCAGCATCTCGGAGTGCACGAGGGATGCCTGGTTTGGCTATTGCATGAGCAAAGCGGCCAACAACATGCAGGGAGCGCTGGTCCACAACTGGTTTAAAAAGCGGGGCGGTACGGTGATCCAGATGCATCCGGGACATGTGCGCACCTTTATGCGGGGCTACGAAGATACCACGGGAAAAGTATCACCGGATGAGTCTGCAGAGGGAATTCTCCATACAGTACTGGATAATCCGGTTGCCAAGGGGGACATCCCTCTTTATACTGATTTCGAGGGGAATCGTTTTACCTACTGAGTATGAATGATATACATGTGCAGGATACTGTTTTTTTGGGGGAAAAAGTGCTGTAAAACCAAAGAAACAGGAGGATTTTGAACATGGAGACAACAATCTGGAAGGGCAATCGCAGATGGAGCTGGGTGATCCTGGTCATCGTACTGGGCATCTGCACCGTCATCGGTATTGCGCTGGCACTGCGGGAGTCTGTGCGGATCAGAGAATTTAAGGTGGATATTTTTGTTTTATCCAGCGAATCCTCTGTCTGCATGGCAGAGGGCCCGGACGGGCTGGTGCGTTTATCCAAGGAAAACCAGGGGGCTTTTTATTCCCTGGTGGAAAAGACCCGCGGCTACTTTACCCTGGATGATCCACAGGCGACAGAGTCCGTTACCTTTAAATTCAATTGCCACGAGCAGGTCTGGGAACTGCAGGTGGACCGGATCTCGGAGGAAAAGCTGCGGCTGCACCTGACCGGGACCAGGGAATATGTGGTGTATGTGCGGGATGAAGGGTTATATGCCGATTTTGTAAAGCTGGCATCTTTGGATAGCTTTAACGGAGCGAACAAGAAGACCGGCTGAGAGGAGAAGCATGAAGATCAGAAGGTTGGGGCAGGCGGTTTTGACCTTACTGCTGGCAGGTGCACTATGGGGGTGTGCGTTGCCGGAGCAGGAACCGGAACAGCCAAGGCTCCTTATGGGGGTTAGCCAGATCGGCTCGGAGAGCGCCTGGCGTATTGGGAATACAAGGGATATCGAAGAACAGGCTGCCGTTTACGATGTCAGCCTGATGATGGAAAATGCCAATCAGAAGCAGGAAAATCAGATCGCGGCCATACGACGGTTCATCGCCTATAAGGTGGATGTCATCGCTTTTTCTCCCATTGTGGAGGAGGGCTGGGACAATGTCCTGCAGGAAGCAAAGGACGCCGGGATCCCGGTAATCCTGGTGGACCGGGATATCCGTACGGAGAAAAAGGATCTCACCACCTGCCTTATCGGCGCGGACTTTTACAGGGAAGGCGTCATGGCAGCAGAGTACCTGATCCGTAAGGCGGATGCCCTGGGGCTGGAGCAGGTGAACATTGTGGAGATCACCGGTACGGAGAATTCCACGCCCATGCGGCAGCGTCAGGCGGGCTTTTACGATACCATCGCAGGTGATCCCAGGATGACGGTCTTAGAGAGTATCGACGGGGACTTTCTAAAGAGCCGGGGCGCAGAATGCATGCGGCAGCTTCTGGATACCTACGGAGATTCCATTGACGTGGCATTCAGCCATAATGATGAGATGACGCTGGGGGCCCTTCCCGAGATCGAGAAAGCAGGTCTGGTGCCGGGAAGCGATATCATCATCATTTCCATCGATGGAGGACAGGAAGCCATCGATGTCTTAAAAGAAGGTAAGATCAACTGTGTCGTAGAGTGTACCCCAAAACTGGGGAAGGCGCTGATGGAGACCGCTTTGAAACTGAAGGCGGGAGAAGAGGTGGAAACACTGATCCATCCGGAGGAGCAGGTCTTCAGCGATGAGATGGACACGTCTACCATTGGACCCAGAGGTTATTAAAGGTCTGAGGGCAGGAGATATGGGGAAGGTAAAAAAAGAGAAAAGTATTCTGGGGCAGATCGAAGATCTCAGTCACAGACTGGTGCTGATGCTGGTGGTACCCATCGTCATCAGCCTGATCTTGATGCTCTTTTATGCAGAGCAATATCACAGTTCCATCGTTCGTATGGAAACCATCGCCAATCTGAAAACCGTAGTGTCCGAGGAGATCCCGGGCACCGCCTGGAACATCATCAGCGGAAAGATCACCCTGGAGAGCAGCGGTATCTATCGGTCCATCCATGAGGTCAATGAAACCATTGATACCATCACGGAGCGGACGGGACAGGAAAACCGACTCTCTCTCATCGTGGCCAGCCGCACCATGCAGACACTGGAAAACTATGTGGACCGGATCCGGGACAACATCAATGCCCAGGTGCCGGTGGTACAAAGTGAAGCCGAGCTGGAGGAAGTCCGGGATGTGGCTGCCCTGGTGGACAGCATGCTGAATGAATATATTGCCCGGGAGATCGAATCCACCGCCCGCATGAGCGTGTCCCTGCGCTTCGTCATTCTGGCGACTGCCATTGCGGAGGTGATCATCGTTCTGGTGGCGCTCTGGTATCGGAACCGTTCCGTAAAACGGACGGCTTCGTCCGTTCGCCAGCCCATTGAGAACCTGGAGCAGGTGGCCGCCAAACTGGCGGAAGGAACCATGGACGCCCGTCTGGCGGAAACCGATGTGGCGGAGCTGCGTCGTCTGACCACCCAGGTGAACATTATGGCGGACCGTTTAAAGTCCATGATGGAAAAGAGCAACGAGGACGCACGGAAACTTCGAAAGGCAGAGCTGCGGACCCTGCAGGCCCAGATCAATCCCCACTTTTTGTATAACACCCTGGATGCCATTGTATGGAAGGCGGAAGCAGGGGAAAAGGATGAAGTCATCCATCTGACCAGTGCCCTCAGCGATTTCTTCCGGATCAGCCTATCCTCCGGTGCGGACTGGATCCCCATCAGCCAGGAAAAGAAGCACATCGAAGGGTATCTTAAGATCCAGCAGACCAGGTACCGGGACATCATGAATTACGAGATCGATATTCCCGATGAGATCGGAGAGTATTATATCTTAAAGCTGCTGCTGCAGCCGCTGGTGGAAAATGCCCTGTACCACGGGATCAAGATCAAGCGGGGCGGCGGGACCATCAAGGTGAGCGGCGCCTTAAGAGACGGCTTTTTATATTTTACGGTGCAGGATACCGGTTGCGGCATGACGCCGGAGCAGCTCTCGGACTTAAATGCCCGTATGAAAAAAGGCCGGCCCTCCGTCAGTGAAGGAGGCGGCGGATTCGGTCTGGTAAATGTAAACCTGCGTATCCGCCTGTATTATAACCAGACAGACGGTCTGGAGATCAGCAGTGATCCGGAGGGAACAACGGTCCGATTCAAGGTTCCCTTAAGAACCCGGAAGGAGATTTTTGAAAATGAAAGTGTTTCTGGTTGACGATGAGATCGTGGTAAGAGAAGGGATCCGGGAATCCTTTCCCTGGGACGATACCCCTTATACCCTGGTGGGAGAAGCTCCCGACGGGGAGGTAGCCCTGCCCATGATCCGGGACACCAATCCGGACATCGTGATCACCGACATCAAGATGCCCTTTATGGACGGCATTGAACTGTGCCGCACCATCCGGGCCCAGATGCCCTGGATCGGCATCATCGTTCTTAGCGGATACGATGAGTTTGAATATGCCAGACAGTGCATCCAGCTGGGCGTGCGGGAATACCTGCTAAAGCCCATCAATGCGGAAGAATTAAAGGATGTACTGGACAAGGTCAGCACGCAGCTAAAGGATGAACGAAAGAACTTTGAACATGCGGTGAGCCTGCGGGCCCGTATGAACAATGACGGGAAGTTTCTCAAGGAAAAACTCATCGGATCTCTTTTTAACGAGGAAGCGGCAGAAGAGGATGCGGCCAATGTGTTAAAACAGCTCTCCGGTATGGGATGTCCTGTTCCGGCCCCCTGCTACGTGGTGATGGATGCGGCCTTTGTCCCGAAATCGGAAGGAGTGGAAGCGGCCGCAGCCCTGGCGTCCAGCAGTGGAGGCATCGTTCATGCATCTCCCAGCCGGGCAGGTACCAGACTGTTAGTCCTTGGCAATACTCCGGAGGATGCGGAGGAGAGAGCCTATGCCTTTGCCACATCCCTGGTACGGGAACTGGAACGGTCCCGGTGTGAGAAGGTCCGGGTAGGCATCGGCGATATTGTCCAGGAGCCGGAGAAGATCCTGAAAAGCTTTAAGGCGGCCAGACACATCCGCCATATCCTGGAAGAGAAAGATGAGGATTGCGCCATGATCCTGGGGGTAAGAGAAATGGGCGAAGTGGCGGGGGATGCAAAATCCTCCTCAGTGATCCAGGAAGCCAGGCTCTACATGGCCCAGAACTTTACCAATCCCAATCTGATGCTTCAGGATGTGGCCAAAGCGGTGGGTATGAGCAACAGCCGGTTCTCTACTGTCTTTTCCCAGCAAAACGGCCAGACCTTCACCGAATACTTAATGTACCTGCGTCTGAATAAGGCCAAGGAAATGCTGCGTTCCACCGGTATCCGCAGCTCGCAGATCGCCCGGGAAGTAGGATATAACGATGCCCACTATTTCAGTTATATCTTTAAGAAAAATACCGGGCTGACCCCCTCGGACTATCGGGTGCAGTATCAAAATCAACCGGAATAAAAAAATAATAAACTTTTTTGAAAAATCGACCCGAAGACGAGATTATTTTGAACTAAATCAAAATGAACGTTAATTTACCTTATATTCCAAATAAGCTATCTTACTTTTAGACAGCGACAAGCTGGAATCATAAGGAGGGTTACGAAACAATGAAAAAGTTAAGAGCATTAGTAATTGCAGGCGTATTGGCATTGTCATGCGTGGTAACGGCTTGTGGGGCAGCCGGTGGCGGCGGAAGCAAGACCATCAAGGTTGGTGTGGTAAACAATCCCCCTTCCGAGTCCGGATACCGTGAAGCAAACGTAAAGGATATGGAGTCTGTTTTCTCCGCTGAGAACGGATATGATCTGAAGACTTCCTACTCCTTAAAGAACGATGAGCAGCTGCAGGCCGCTCAGGGCTTCATTACAGAAGGCGTTGACTATCTGCTGATCTCTGCAGCTGAGACAACCGGCTGGGACGAAGTTTTAAAGAAAGCAAAAGAAGCAGGTATCAAGGTTTATCTCTTTGACCGTATGATCGATGTAGATGAGAGCCTGTACGAAGCAGCCGTTGTTTCCGACATGGCAAAAGAAGGCGAGACAGCTGTTAACTGGTTACTGGATCAGAAGCTGGATGTTTACAATGTCATCCATATCCAGGGTGCTATGGGTTCCGACGCGCAGATCGGACGTACCGGAGCACTGGATGCTCAGTTCGCAGCAGGTACCATGAACAAGGTTGTTCAGCAGACCGCTACCTGGGACGAGGCAGAAGCTAAGAAGATCGTTGAATCCGTGATCAACAGCGGCGAAGACTTCAACGTTATCTATGCTGAGAACGATGGTATGGCGAAGGGTGCTGTAGCAGCACTGGATGAAGCAGGTATCACCCATGGTGTAGACGGCAAGGTTATCGTTATGGGCTTTGACTGCAACAAGTGGGCTTTAAGAGAACTGCTGGCAGGCAACTGGAACTACGATGGACAGTGCTCACCTTTCCAGGCTAAGATCATCAGCGACCTGATCAAGGGCAACACCACCAGCTCCACCAAGAAGATCATCAACGAAGAAAAGGGATTTGATGCAAAGACTCTGACCCAGAGCGACATCGATACCTACGGTTTAGGTGAATAATCAAAACTGACCAGAGGGCGCAGCTTAGCTGTATAGGCAGCTTTGCTGCGCTCTTTTTAGGAGGTAATCAACATGCAGGAAGCCACTTTACTGCAGATGCGACATATAGACAAACGATTCCCCGGAGTGCTGGCATTAAACAACGTGGATTTTACGTTGCGTGGGGGGGAGATCCACGCTCTCATGGGAGAAAACGGCGCAGGAAAGAGTACACTGATCAAGATCCTCACCGGCGTATATCAGATGGACGGCGGTGAGATCCTGGTAGAGGGAGAGCAGGCTACGATCCGCTCACCGCAGGATGCCCAGAATCACGGCATCAGTACGGTGTATCAGGAGATCACGCTTTGCCCCAACCTGACCGTTGGCGAGAACATGTTCATAGGCCGGGAAAATTCTCCCTGGATCAAACACAAGGAGCGGGAAGAACGGGCAGATGAGATCCTGGGACAGCTTGGGATCCCTGCCAGAAGTACCCAGCAGCTGGGAAGCTGCTCTCTGGCGGTACAGCAGATGGTAGCCATTGCCCGTGCAGTGGATATGAACTGTAAGGTACTGATCCTGGATGAGCCGACTTCCTCACTGGATGATAAGGAAGTAAACATGCTCTTCAGTCTGATGAAGGATTTAAAGAGCAAAGGCGTTGGCATCATATTCGTCACCCATTTCCTGGAGCAGGTATATGAAGTCAGCGACCGGATCACGGTTCTGCGTAACGGCGAACTGGTGGGAGAATATCTGACCAGTGAGCTGCCCCAGGTAGAACTGGTGGCCAAGATGATCGGTAAGGAACTGGATGAACTCAGTGCCCTTAGCGAAGTGGATGAGAAAAAAAGTGTACAGGGCGAAGTATTCTACGAAGCCAGGGATCTGTCCAGCTCCGATGCCATGCCCTTTGACTTCACCATCCGGAAAGGGGAAGTCAACGGCTTTACAGGCCTCTTAGGTTCCGGACGAAGCGAAAGCGTCCGGGCGATCTTCGGTGCGGATAAGGTGACCGGCGGTAAGGTTAAGATCAAGGGAGAAGAGGTGAAGATCACCCATCCCATCGATGCCATGAAGCACGGTATCGGCTATCTGGCAGAAGACCGCAAGCGGGACGGTATCATCGCGGATCTGTCCGTACGGGAGAATATCATTCTGGCACTGCAGGTGATGAACGGTATGTTTAAGCCCATCAGCCGCAGTGAATCCGAAGCCTTTGCAGATGAATATATCAAGGTTTTAAATATCAAGACAGCCAGCCGGGAAACCCCTGTTGGTTCCTTAAGCGGCGGTAATCAGCAGAAGGTCATCTTAGCCAGATGGCTGCTGACCCATCCCGATTATCTGATCCTGGATGAGCCTACCCGTGGAATCGATGTGGGAACCAAACTGGAAATTCAGAAACTGGTGCTGAAGCTGGCGGAAGACGGTGTCAGTGTGACCTTTATCTCCTCGGAAGTAGAAGAGATGCTGCGTACCTGCAGCCGCCTGATCGTTATGCGCGACCGTCATATCGTGGGAGAACTCAAGGGCCAGGATCTGACACAGGCCAAGGTTATGAAGACCATTGCGGGAGGAGAGAAGCAGAATGAAAACGAATAAAAAACTCTTTGCCGGCGGTCTGGGACAGCTGACCATCCCTGTGATAGCCATTGTACTTCTGGTCATCTTTAATCTGATCCGTGATCCCGGCTTTTTCGGGATCGCCGTCATGCATAACAACGACGGCAATATCGTACTGACCGGAAACCTGATCAGTATCATCAACGGCGCCAGCGAGCTGGCGGTACTGGCCATGGGCATGACCCTGGTCACCGCAGCCTGCGGCGGACAGGATATTTCCGTAGGCGCAGCAGCTGCCATTGCGGGCAGCGTCCTGGTAAAGGTGCTTAAATCTGCCTCTGCCATAAACGGCGGTACCGTGATCCTGGCATTTTGCAGTGCCTGCATCGTAGCCATGATCTTTGGCGCCTTCAACGGCGTGCTGGTAGCAGTCTTTAAGATCCAGCCTATGATCGCGACCCTGATCCTTTATACCTGCGGCCGCTCCATTGCCTACTGGATCAACGGCGGTGCCACCCCTACGGTGAGCAGCCCCATCATCAATGCCATCGGAAGCTTTATCCCCGGTATCCCCATTCCGACACCGGTGCTCATCGTTGCCCTGATGGCCATCCTGTTTAAACTGCTGTTCCACTTTACATCCCTGGAGCTGTTTACGCAGTCCGTTGGTGTAAACGGAAGTGCGGCACGCTTAAACGGTATCAATTCCACCTTTATCAAGCTTTTGTCCTTTATCATTCTGGGCGTATGCGTATCCGTTGCCGGTACCATCGGTGTCAGCCGTCTGGGGCTGATCAACCATGAGACCCTTCTTCTGGATGTGGAAATGGATACCATCCTGGCAGTTGCCATCGGCGGCAACAATCTGGGCGGCGGAAAGTTTAAGATCAGTGGCAGTATCATCGGTGCCTATGTCATTCAGATGCTGACCATCACCCTGTATGCCATGAAGGTTTCTTCCACGGATGTAAAGGCCTATAAGGCCATTGTCATCATTCTGCTGGTAGTCATCGGATCGCCTGTAGTGAAGCAGCGCTTCGGCAAGCTGGTGGAGAAACTGATGAGCAATAAGAAAACAGTATCAGTGAAAGGAGCGGAGTGATCATGGGAAAGAATCTAATGAAACGCAAAGAGCCTTTAACCGATACACAACTGTTAATGACCATTACCATCGGCATCTTTCTGGTGATGTATCTGCTGGCCATGATCTTTTTACAGGGAGGATTTCTTCATACCCAGCAGATCTTTGATATGTTAAACGACAATGCCAGTCTGATCATCGTTTCCTGCGGTCTGACCATCGTCATGATCGGAGGTGGTATCGATATCAGCGTCGGAGCAGTGACCTCTCTGGTGGTCATGAGCTGTGTTCTGTACTTAAACGGCGGGGGAAACCTGTTCGTATCCATGCTGATCGCAGTGGCCATCGGTCTTTGCTTTGGTGTGGGCCAGGGCTTCCTCATCAGCTATCTGGAGATCCAGCCCTTTATCGTTACCCTGGCAGGGATGTTCTTTGCCAGAGGTATGACCACCATTTTGTCCGTCAATCCCCAGAAGGCGGAGCATGAAGGCTTCACGCTCCTCAGAGATACCAAGATCGAGATCCCCTGGCTGGGATATGTTGCAAAAAACGGCAACCTGGTGCCGGCCCGGATCGAGCTGGGCGTCGTTGTGGCGTTTATCTGCATCATCCTGATCTTTGTGATGTTAAAGTATAACCGCATGGGCCGAAACTTCTATGCCATCGGCGGAAACCAGCAAAGTGCCCTGATGCTGGGCATCAACGTAAAACGCACCCGGTTCATGAGCTATGTGTTAAGCGGCCTCTTAAGCGGCCTTTCCGGTTATGTGTTCATGATGCATACCGGAGCGGGAAATGCCACCAATGCAGCCGGCATGGAAATGAATGCCATTGCATCCTCCATCATCGGTGGAACACTGCTGACCGGCGGTGTGGGCAATGTCATCGGTACCCTCTTTGGTACCCTGACCCTTACTACCATTAAGAAGATCGTTGTTTCCAGCGGATTTAACGATCCCTGGTGGCAGAGCATCACCACCGGTGGTATGTTATGCTTCTTCATCCTGCTGCAGAGCGTGGTTCTGGGCAGAAGATCCAGGAAGAAAAAATAAGGCCCAATTCGCAGAGCGGATCAAACCAACCGGAATTTAGCGCGGCGCCCAAACAAAAAGGCGCCGCGTTTTTGCGGCTTAAGATGAGGTATAATAAAGGCTATGACAAAGCTGAGAGAATTTCGTTTTTTACCTACAGAAGAATATGTGAAAGTACTGGGAAGGACCCGGATGCTGGAGGATTGCAGACTTCTGAGTCTGTCGGCATCCGGCGTGGAATTTACCTATACCGGGACGAAACTGACCGTAACCTTTTACGGAGACTCCACCACCCGGGTGGAAGAAAATGAGCCCCAGCCCTGGAGGGATCAGGCCAGAGTGTCCGTCTATGTGGATGAGATCTGCTTTTTGGATACGGTGATCAAAAAGGAGAAGGAGACCTTTGTGGTATATGGAGAAGACCCCGCTCAGGAAGAAGCACCCCATACCGTGCGGATCCTGAAACTGTCCGAACCCCGTATGTCTGCCGTAGGTCTGGGAGAGATCCGCATCCTGGCAGAGGATGGACCGAAGCCTGCAGCGGAAGCAGAGACCTATATGGAATTTATCGGGGATTCCATTACCTGCGGCTACGGGATCGATACCTTAAGTGAGCTCCATCCTTTCTCTACGACGACGGAAAATGCGGCCAAAGCCTTCGCGTATTTAACGGCAAAGGCACTGGGAGCAGATTTCAGCTGCGTATCCTACAGCGGCCATGGATTGATCTCCGGCTACACACCGGACCCTTCCGTGCCCAAGTTAGGGGAACTGATCCAGCCCTATTATGAGATCTTCGCCTATTCCTACAACACCTTCCGGGGGCAGAAGATGGAAGATAGTGCCTGGGATTTCTCCGGAGAACGAAAACCTGACATTGTCGTCATAAATTTGGGAACCAACGATGACAGCTATGTGCAGGGGGATACAGCGAAAACGGAGGCATTCCGGGAAGCCTATCTGCGCTTTTTAGAGCAGGTTCACCACATTCGGCCCCAGGCACGGATCATCGCAGCCTTCGGTCTGATGGGTGATGCCCTGTTTGCAGCGGAAGAAGCTGCCGTGGAGATGTTTAAGGAAAAAAGCGGCTTTAAGGAAGTCTATGCATGCCGCCTGACACCACAGGATCCCTTAAAGAACGGATATGCGGCGGACTATCATCCTTCGGCCGCATCCCATGCCATCGCAGCCCGGGAACTTGTGGCATTTATCCGGTCCCTGCCGGATGGAAAGGGCATCTGAAATGGGAACAAAGACAAGAGCCTGCTTTCATCTGCCGGGCCTCTTTGAGTTTTATAAACTGTATAAGATATTCCTGCCCCTGTACCGGGAACACCCGGAGTATTTCTATGACTGGTGCGAGATCGCATCCATCTACGGAGCGCCCGCAGACTGCCTGTGGGGAGGGGGCCGTGTTGGCTTCGGGGATGCAGATCCCAAGGAGGTTGCAGATCTGATGGCAGATTATGGGATCAGTGCCCGGTTAACCTTCAGCAACAGCCTGCTACGGGAGGAACATCTGGCGGATCCTGCCTGCAATGCTCTGTGCCGGCTTTTTGAGCACAACGGACAGGTGCCAAGCGGTGTGATCCTGACCTCCGAACTTCTCCTTTCCTATCTGCGGAAACAATATCCGGACTTTTATCTTGTTTCCTCCACCACCAAGGTGCTGACGGATTTTGAAGATCTGGAAAAAGAGCTGAGCCGGGAGGAATTTCGCTATGTGGTACCGGACTTTCGCTTAAACAACGCCTTTGAAAAATGGAAGAAGCTGCCGAAGGCATACAGGGAAAAGGTGGAATTTCTCTGCAATGAGTGCTGCGATCTTGGCTGCCCGGAGCGAAAGATCTGCTATGAAAATGTGAGCCGAAAGAGTCTGGGAGAAGCCTGCGAAGACCATATCTGCACGTCCCCGCAAGCTTCGGGAGGATACCGCTTTTCCGATGCCATGGAGAGCCCTGCGTTTATCGGGCTACAGGAGATCCAAAGCGTTTATGTTCCGGAAGGATACACCCAGTATAAGATCGAGGGACGATCTCTGGGGAGCGCGCTGATCCTGGAGCTTTTACTGTATTACCTGACAAAGCCGGAGTATCAGCTGAAGGTGCGGGAAGCCGTTTATCTGGACAGCATGCTGGACCTTTTTTAAATTTGCGGAATCTGGCAATAAGAGATATGATAGAGATACACCGATACTGAAAACGTGCCTGAGCAATGTGGCCAACCTGGGGGGAGCAAGCCATGTGGAGCTACAGTTTTGAAGTACCGAGCCTGATCATACTTTGTATCGTCTCATTATTCTACTATGGACGACCGAGGATTCCGATCCGGAAGAATCGAGCGTTTCTTTTGATGGTCTTTTCTGAGGTTGTGACCATTATTCTGGATATGTCGGCAACGATTGCGGACAATCAATACGTCGCCTATCCGGTTTTCCTTGTGAACGTTTTAAATATGCTTTATTTTGAAGCCTATTTTGTCAGGGCTTATGTAATGTACCTGTTTGCGGCCAGTGTATTAAAGGGGGCGCCCAACGATCGTGTGCTTACGAGAAACCTTATTGCACTGCCTCTGTATTTTGGCCTCTTCATGGCATTTTTGTCCGCAGTGGCAGGGTCACAGCGCTTCCCTTATGTGATCTATTACGTGGACCGAAGCGGATATCATGAAGGGCTGCTCTATGATCTGCTGTATGTGATCGGGTTCTTCTATATTCTGGTGGCCCTGGTGACACTGTTTCTGTTTCGAAAGAGCCTTCGCAGAAAAAGGGAAAAGTACGGCATCCTGCTCTATAATCTGCTCATAGCGGTGGCGCTGGTGGTACGTCTGTCCTGGCCGCAGTACCTGATCATGGATACCATTGTGTTGATGGCGATTCTGATCGTCTTTTTGGCCTTTGAAAATCCGGAGTTTTATCTGGATTCCAGAGGAAATGTCTTTAATCGGATGGGGCTGAGCCAGCACCTGGAGGAAAATATCGACAGCCTCCGTCACTTTGCAGTGGGCATGGTGATCCGTAATTACGATGACATTCGGGACATTTACGGCTCGGCGCAAATGGAGGAGGGTCTGGCTCTGATCTCCCGTTATCTGAAACAGCTGTTTCCCAGAGAACTTATCTTCTATTGCCGAAACGGCCGATATGTGATCATGATCCATCCGGAGCTGCGGCCGGTTCTGGAGGACAAACGGCTGCAGATCGAAGAGCGCTTCAGCAGACCCTGGAAATCCCAGAATGCGGAGCTCTACCTGTCGGTTGCCTTTGCCACCTTTGAAGAATTGCGGGATGTGCATTCGCCGGAGATCATGATGAGTACCATGATGCGGACCCTGGAGATGGTGGGGAAAACCGATACCAGCGAACCCTTTGTGGTGGATGAAAAGAATCTCCATCAGGCGGAAAAGGAGAAAGCGATCCGCCAGTGTATCGAGAAAGCCATTGAAGAAGACGGGTTTGAGCTTTACCTTCAGCCCATTGTAGAAGGAAAGACGGAGAAGATGATCGGTGCAGAAGCCCTGTCCCGTATCCGGGATGCAGAGGGAAAGATCATCATGCCCGGCGATTTTATTCCGGTGGCGGAAAACACCGGCCGTATCAACGAACTGGGCGAACTGGTCTTTGAACGGGCCTGCCGGTTCATTCAGGAGGAAGGACTGGAGAAACTGGGCTTATCCTGGATCAATGTAAACCTGTCTCCGGTGCAGTTTTTGCGGACCGATCTGGCAGAGCGTTTCTCTGCTATTGTACAGAAATATGGCGTCAACCCCGCACAGATCCATCTGGAGATCACGGAAGAAGTCATGATCGATGAGCGGTTCTTGCAAAGACAGATCACAAGCCTTTGTGAAAAGGGATTCCAGTTTGTGCTGGATGACTACGGAACCGGGTATTCCAACCTGGCCCGGTTAAAACGCTGTCCTTTTATCAATATCAAGCTGGATATGAGCATCGTGCGGGATTATTGTAAGGAGCCGGATGATATTCTGCCCAACATGATCCAGGCCTTTAAGCATATGGGCTTCTCGGTAACCGCGGAAGGCGTGGAAAACGCAGAGATGGTAGAAGCCATGCGCAAGATCGAATGCGATTTTCTGCAGGGTTATCATTACGCAAAGCCCGTGCCCGCCCGGGAACTGGCTCAGCGCATAGTCTCTTGGGGACGGGGTTAGGGGGTCATTTTGAATTCCGCTTTACGGTGGAGATCGATACATCCATCAGGCGGGCGATTTGCTTTTGTGTCAGTCCTTTCGCGTGAAGAATGCTAATGTACCTGTTGCGAAGGCGCTTGGGGAGACGAACCACATCAGAGGTCGAGGATAGTTCGGTGACTTCTTTGAAAACGTCCAGCGCATCGTTATCGGGCATAAACTGCCTGCTTTTTTCCAGGGCAGGGATGACCTGAGCGTCATCGAAAGGTGCAGAAGCGCTGGAAAAATACTGCAGTAAAAGATCCTTTGAGCCGGCCACGTTATAAGAAAATGATGTGTCGACCAGAGGATTTTTTTGTCCATAAAACGCGTTGAAACTGTTCCATCGGTATTCGGAGGGATATCGACAGAGTGCGGATTTTACAGGATTGTTGTGGATATAAGTAAGTGTGGCCAGGTATTGCTGTTCTTTGATCACGGGGATACTGTAATATCGATCTTGAAATAAGTGCCCGGAACGTGAATATTTGGTGTTGTACCAACGAACGAAACGGGTTCCCAGACTTTGAAAGAAAGAGGCTAAATGCTCTTCTGAGGAATGGAGTAGCAGATGAATGTGATTGTCCATTAGACAATAGGCATAAATATCAATATCAAATGTTCTTTTGCAGTCAGATAGGATGTAAAGTATTTTTTGATAATCGTTATCCTCTTCGAAGATGATATGCTGATTAATAGAACGAAGAATGATATGATATATGCCAGTAGGACTGAAAATACGTGGTTTTCTAGGCATATATTCTCCTGAATGTTGAGATGTGATATAAGATTGTACACTGTAGTTTATTCTTTGTGGAAGGAAAATGCAAGATGATTTGTAAAAATGAACCACTAACCCCGTCCCCAAGGGATCATGTGAAAAGAGGCGCGATCCTCACCGCGCTTATAATGCTTTCTGCGTTGCTGCTGGGGGGATGCGGCGGCTCAAGCGGGATCAAAATGCCCGGAAATCCCTTTGACCCAAATGAATTCATCTGGGAAGAGGGATATTCTGTTGATGAAGCATTAAAGACCATTCGAATACAGGATGCGGAGCATCTGACGTATTTTCTGCCGGACAAGTACCGGGAAAATCCATCCTATGATCAACTGCGGGAAGCGATCCGTCAAAACGAAAACCTGGATGATACCGTGAGGGGATATCTGGAGTCCTATGTGGACCGGCTGGAAACGGCCGGATACAACATTGATCTGCGTCCGTTTTATATGAATCTATCTACCGTAAAGGTAGCCTATGTTTCCAATGCGGAAATGGTGGCCATCGCAGGGGGCGGAAAGGGCGTCTTCATGCCGGATCAGCATATGATCTACCTGAACGAAGAAGACAATAGCGTGCCCTTGGACTTTTTGCTTCCCCATGAGATCAGTCATATGCTGAGTAACCTGTACTTTGACTATAAAGGCTATACCGCGATCCGGGATTTCTGCGTCGAAACCTATGGTTTTACCGTGGAAGAGGGACTGGACTCTCTTTTTGCGGATACGCTGATCGGCGAAGATCCCATCGAACTGCCCTACAGAGTCTGCAACAACTATTGCAGGGTTTTGATGGAAGCGACAGACTATTCTTTTGAAACGTATATCAATAAATGCATCTATGATTATCGAGAGGTTCTGAATCAGGAAAATGCCAACGGTTCCGGTGTCGATGGCGACACGATCATCCACTTGCTGGAAGGTGCCACACGGGATTACAGGCTAAATGAGTACGCGGCTGAAAATTATGAAGAGCTGGATCGGGCATTCTCCTGGATCTATTTTGAGCACACGCTGAGCAGCACATCCTCGAAGGATGAAGTGAAAGCGTCTTATGATCGCTACCGGGAAATTCTGGACACACAGACAGCAAATGGCTCGTTTATGAATGCGGATATTGTAAAAAGCACGCTGCAGGAGGTGCTGACGCAAAAAGGGTCCCAGGTGGTTGTGGATTTTTAAAGTTGCTAAAGGAGAATGAATCATTTATGGTTCGAATCAGAAAAAGGGGTTAACAGATGGCGTCGAGTAAAGAGTATCTGAATTTTATATTGGAGCAACTGTCGGGATTAGAGGATATAACACATCGTGCGATGATGGGTGAATATGTCCTGTATTATCGAGGCAAGGTATTTGGCGGTATCTATGATGACCGCTTTCTGGTGAAACCAACAAAGTCTGCCAAATCTATGATGCCTGATGCGGATATGGAACTTCCATATGAAGGAGCAAAAGAAATGATCCTTGTGGATGATGTTGATAACAGAGAGTTTCTGAGAAAACTCGTAGAGGCGATGTATGAGGACTTGCCGGCACCAAAGAAGAAAGTTCGTTTATAAAAATGAAGACGGCATGAAGAAGATGCATGAGTTCTACGATAAGACCCTTGCATCTCTTGATGTACCATATTCGGAAGATTATTTTGATACATCATTTGGCAAAACCCATTGCCTTCTCGTTGGTGATCCTGAAAAGCCAAGGATATGTACAATACATGGCGGAAACGGAATCACAACGTTGAATCTGAAATTGTTTCTTCCGTTGCTTCAAGGATACTGTATCATTGCACCGGATGTGATCGGTATGCCGGGGAAAAGTGATCCATACAGAAATATAAACAGCAAGAAGGATGAGTACGGACTGTGGATCAAGGAAGTACTGGATCATTACAAAGAAGATCGGATATCCTTTGTTGTATCTTCCTACAGTTCCGCTATGTTTCTTTCATTTGCCGGGATGTATCCGGAGAATGTAAGAAGTGCCTTGCTTCTGGTTCCGTCAGGAATAGCGCATGGCCCTATTCTGCCTATGCTGGGCAAGATGGTCGTTCCGTTTATGAAATACTATTTTTGTCCTTCCGGGAAAACACTTGATGCAGTGATTGAGTCTATGGGTGGAAAAGGGGATTCGATATGGAGAGAATTCTTCGACATTATGATGTCCTCATACAAGATGGAGATGAGACCGCCCAGGGAATATAAGAAGAGGGAAA
>JAILDL010000032.1 GCA_024689465.1 Lachnospiraceae bacterium | reverse complement strand
TGAAAATCCTCGTGTCGTTGGTTCGATTCCGACTTTGGGCATTTTTTAATATGGGCCACTAGCTCAGGTGGTAGAGCACTTGACTTTTAATCAAGTTGTCTCGGGTTCGAGTCCCGAGTGGCTCATTTGTTAGCGGCTTTTGGGCCGCTTTTTTATTGCTTTGTTTTATCCATTCTTATGAGAGGAGTGCTATGAAGAAAAAAAGAACCATTGCTGTGTTGATATTGCTTTTGTCAGCGTTGGTGTTATGTTACTGTGCCATAGCGTTTCATTTTTCTTCTCATTTTTTACCCAATACATTTATTCAGAATATGGATGTTTCCTGTTTGGATGAGGAATCTTCCCGTGTGCTGATCGCTTCTTCGACTGATGCGTATGTGTTATCTCTTACCGGTAGAGAAGAGGCAAAGGACAAGATCTGCGGGGAAGAGGTGGGCTTGCATTATGTTTTTTCTTCCGATCTGGGAGACATTTTATCCGGTCAACCCATTTATATCTGGCCTCTTTCTTTTTTTGAAACCCATGTTTTTTATCTGAATCAATCTGCGAAGCTGGACGATACTCTATTTGAGAGACGTTTTGATGCGCTTACCTTTTTTAATCCGGACGTGGAAAGAGAACCGGTAAATGCTTATATTTCGGACTATGATCCCCGCAATGGGTATACACTGATCCCGGAAGATAATGGAACGACGCTTCAGAAGGAACGGACCAGTGATCTGATCTATGATGCGTTGATCCGTATGGAACCTTCCCTGGATCTGGAAGAGGTCGGCTGCTATATGAATGCTACCATCACTCGGGACGATCCTTATCTGAATGCGAATCTGAATGCCATGAATACCTATGTACAGGCAGATATTTTTACGGATTATCTGGGAGATACGGTGGAACTATCCGGCAAAGAGATATCCCAATGGGTACAGCAGGGGCCCTATACGGCGATGCTGGATCGGGGAGCGATTGCAGAATATGTGGCAGATAAGGCAAGGGAATATGATACATATGGAAAGACCTATGACTTCCAGACCACTGCCGGAGAAGAAAAGCGTATTCCCTCCTATTCCTTTGGATTCCGGACGGATCGGAATAAGGAAACAGCAGAGCTGATTCAACTGATCAAAGAAGGACAGGAAGCCAAAAGGACACCCATTTACTCCCTGGAAGGATACAATAAGGGACAAAAGGGTGTAGGAGATTCCTATGTAGAGATCAATCTGAGTGCACAGCATCTGTATCTGTATCAAAAGGGAGAACTGATGCTGGAGACGGATTTTGTTTCCGGAAATGTTTCCAACGGAAATACCACCCCCGGAGGGATCTACGGTATTACCTACAAGGAGAAGGATGCAACCTTAAGAGGAGAAACCTATGTTTCGCATGTGCATTACTGGATGCCGTTTAACGGAAATATCGGCATGCATGATGCAACCTGGAGAAGTGAATTCGGCGGTGAGATCTACCTGACCAACGGATCACACGGATGTGTGAATCTTCCGCTCTCAGCAGCCAGGGATATTTTTGAATATATGGAAAAAGGGTATCCTGTGGTCTGCTACTATTAAGGAGTACAGGACCGGGTGAAAGCAGATGAAAAAATACATCCTGCTTCGGGAAGAAGAAATCGACCGCATGTCGGAAGATGAGCAAATTGAATATTACGGCAGGGATATTCTGGATTCCCTGAATTTTCAGTCATCGGATGAAAACGTACAGCACGGGACCGTGTCTGTAAAGGAACACAGTCTGGATGTGGCAAGAGCCAGTATCCGGATCTCCCGTTTTTTCCATATGCGGAAAAAGCGAAGAGAACTGATCCGCGGAGCTCTGCTTCACGATTTTTTCCTTTACGACTGGCACATCCCTGCGGAAGAAGGAGAAGAGCGAAAACTGCACGGGTTCTATCATCCCGGTGTAGCCCTTCGCAACGCCCGAAAAGAGTTTAAACTCAGCGCTTTGGAGCAGGACATCATTAAGAAGCACATGTGGCCCTTAACGGTGATCCCGCCCAGATACAAGGAATCCTGGGTCGTTACTGCTGCAGATAAATATTGTTCTTTGCGGGAAACTCTTCATCTGCGCAAAGGCCGTTTCGAGGAAAAGATCAAAGAAATCAAGGAACATGGAGAAGGAAAAAAGAAACCCTGATAAACTGCATGACGAAGAAAGACTGGTGGATATGCTACGGAAGTATGCTGCTTCTGAGGCATATCCTTTTCATATGCCCGGACATAAACGCATAGACCCCGGAGAAGAACTGAAGGATTTTGCGCCCGCTTTTCAATTGGATATTACAGAGATCGACGGATTTGACGAACTGTATCATCCTCAGGGGATCCTGAAAAAAGCGCGGGATAATGCGGCTGCTTATTACGGAACAAAAGCCACCTTCTTTTGCGTAAACGGTAGTACGGGTGCACTCCATACGGCCATCGCCAGCGTCTGGAACGGAAAGGATCCGCTGTTGATCGCAAGAAACTGCCATAAAGCGGTGTATAACGGTATTTCGCTTCTGGGACAAGGGGACACAAAATTGCGGTATCTGGTTCCGGAATATCTTGAAAATTACGGCATATGGGGAGCGATCCTGCCGGAGGATGTGGAAAAAGCACTTTCGCAGGGACCGGTGGGAGCGGTGATCCTTACATCGCCTACCTATGACGGGGTGATATCGGATATCAAAGCCATTGCGGAGATCACCCACAGGTACAAGGTCCCTCTGATCGTGGACGAAGCCCACGGAGCGTATTTCGGAGTACAGAAGGAACTGCCGCAATCAGCGGCAAATCTGGGTGCGGATCTGGTGGTACAAAGTCTTCATAAAACCCTTCCTGCCCTGACACAGACAGCGCTGCTCCATGTAAACTCCGATCGGATCAATGAAGATACCGTAGCAAAGAAGCTGGAGATGTTGCAGACAAGTTCTCCCTCCTACCTGCTTATGGCCAACATGGATGCCTGCATCCGTCTGCTGCAAACGCGGGGAGAAGCGCTGGGAAAATATCTGATTGCTTGTCACAGAAAGATCCTGGAAGCAGGAAAAAACCTGCATCATATAAGAATTGCCCAGGAAGCGGATAAGGGCCATGCCTACGGCATGGAGCCGGGAAAGATCCTGCTTTCTGTAAAAGGAACGGATCGAGACGGGACCTGGCTGTACAGACAGCTGGTGGACCGGTATGCTCTTCAGCCGGAAATGGCATCCCATTCCTATGCACTTTTGATGCTGACGGTCATGGACCGGGAGGAAGGCATAAAGCGGTTAATATCGGCCCTTCAGGAATTGGATCGGGAATGCGGGGAAATGACAGGGGAGAAGAAAGATCTTTTTGTCCATTCCGAGGAAGCAGAAGATCTGCCTCTGCAATGGTGCGGAATGAAAACGGCACAGGAGAGGGAGGCGGAAATTATTCCGCTGGATAAAGCCTGCGGGCATATTGCCGCGCGTTTCGTATATCTGTACCCCCCGGGAGCACCGATCCTTGTACCGGGCGAAAAGATCAGTGAGCGGGAGATAGGACTGCTGCAGCAGTCCCTTTCCATGGGCCTGCATGTCCAGGGACTGGAACAGGAAAATACCGGGATCGCTGTCCTTGTGCAGGAAGAGGAAGAGTTGCCGAAAGCCCAAGGGTTTGCGGGTATTTAGGAAATATGATACGATTAACTGGGTTATTTTATGGGAAAGATTATATATTTGATGGGAAAAAGTTCTTCCGGGAAGGATACGATCTATAAGATCCTGCGGGAAGAATATGCAGAAAAACTGAAGACCATCGTGCCCTATACGACCAGACCCATCCGGGAAGGAGAGACGGAAGGCGTCGAATACCATTTTACCGACGAAGAAGGGTTCCAGAAGCTTCAAAAGGAAGGGAAGGTCATCGAGGTACGAAACTACCAGACCATCCACGGACTGTGGCGATACTTTACGGTGTTTGATGAAAGCAGGATGTCACCGGATGCAGATTATCTGATGATCGGTACGCTGGAGTCTTATGAGATGACGGCACGCTATATTGCAAAGGGAAAGGAAAGCGGCCATGGTACATTATCCAGGTTTGACCTGTTGCCGATCCTTTTGGAAGTGGAAGACGGGCTCAGGCTTGAGCGGGCACTTTCCAGAGAACGGAAAGAGAAAGAACCGAAATACGAGGAGATGTGCCGAAGATTTCTGGCAGATAATAAGGACTTTAGCGAAGAAAACATCAAACGGGCAAATATCACCAGAAGGTTTTCCAATGAGAACCTGGATACATGCCTTGACCAGATACGCAGTTATCTGAAGGAAGCACAGATTTTCTAAGCGGAGAAACGATGGATATTAAGATCAATCAGGTCCAGGAGGTAGCCAAACCCCAGCAGGTTCAGCAACCCCAGCAGACAAACGGAGATTTTAAGTTCATATTATCCAGCCAGATCAGTGACCAGGACCTGCAGGCCAGGCTGAATTCCATGATGGAAGAGATCACCATGCAGGGAAAGATGATCGGAAAAAAGAAGGATATTACCGACATGCGTAAATACCGCACGCTGGTAAAAAGCTTTTTAAACGAGATCATTACCAGGTCCCATTCCTTTTCCAGAGAGAATTTTCTGGACAGAAAGGGAAGACATCGTGTATACGGGATCATCCGACTGATCGATGAGAATCTGGATGAACTTGCCCAGGAGCTTCTGAAAGAAGAAAAGGATCATCTGGCCATCCTGGGACGTATTGGTGATATTGAAGGGCTTTTGTTGGACATCTTTACCTGACAGAGGTCTGCGGAAAGGAAATCGAACCATCCATGTCGGGATTTGATGATATCATCGGACAGGAAGCCATAAAGGAACATCTGATACAGGCCATTGCCCAGAATAAGACTTCTCATGCGTATATATTGCAGGGAGAGAAACATGCGGGAAAGATGTTCATTGCCAAGCGCTATGCCATGGCCCTGCAATGCGAGGCCAAAGAAGGAAGGCCCTGCTTAAACTGTCCTTCCTGTAAGCAGATCCTGTCGGACAACCATCCCGATGTGATCACCATTACCCATGAGAAAACCGGGATCGGTGTAAACGATATCCGGCAGCAACTGAATAATGATATGGCGATCCTGCCTTATAAGGGACCGAAAAAGATCTATCTGATCCCGGACGGAGAAAAAATGACCCAGGAAGCGCAGAATGCTCTGCTGAAGACCCTGGAGGAACCGCCGGCTTACGGAGTGATCATGATCCTCACCACATCGGCGGACAGCCTGCTTCCCACCATTCGAAGCCGGTGCGTTCTGCTTTCGATGAAAGCAGTTCCCAAAGAGATCCTGAAACCCTTCCTGATGCGGGGATGTAAGGTAACGGACTATAAGGCGGATATATGCTGCGCGTTTGCCCAGGGCAATCTGGGGCGTGCAATGCTCCTGGCAGAAAGCGATTCCTTTGAAAAGCTGAAAGATACCATGTTAAACATCGTAAAAAATCTGGATCGCATGGATATCGCTACGATCACCAAGATTGTGAAAGAGATTGCCGGAGACAAAAAAGAAGAAAAAACAGCAGAGGCAGCGGAAGAAAAAGGAGACCCCAGGGATTTCCTGGATCTGCTTTCCATGTGGTACAGAGACATTCTGCTGTATAAGGCGACCAGAGACATGGATCGTCTGATCTTCTGTGACGAGATCACTTACATGCAGAAAGTGGCCGATCGCAGCACCTATGAAGGGATCGAAGAGATCCTGGAAGGGCTGGAAACCGCCAGAGTACGATTAAATGCAAATGTAAGCTTCGAGACCGTCATGGAGTTATTATTCCTGACAATGCAGGAAAACGGAGGTTGATAGATTTTATATGGTAAAAGTAATTTGTGTGCGTTTTCGGACAGCCGGAAAAGTGTACTATTTTGATCCCCTGTCCTTAGAGATAAAAAGAGGCGACCACGTGATCGTCGAAACCGCAAGAGGCATCGAATTCGGTACAGTAGTATCCGGTGTCCGGGAAGTGGAAGACAGCGAAGTGGTTTCTCCCTTAAAGCCGGTGCTGCGGATTGCCACCGAGAAGGATAAGGAACAGGAAAAGACCAACCGGCAAAAGGAAAAAGAAGCCTTTAAAGTTTGCCTGGAAAAGATCCGCAAGCATGAGCTGGACATGAAGCTCATCGATGCGGAATATACCTTTGATAACAGTAAGATCCTGTTTTACTTTACAGCGGACGGACGCATTGATTTCCGGGAGCTGGTAAAGGATCTGGCAGCCGTTTTTAAGACCCGGATCGAGCTTCGGCAGATCGGTGTGAGAGATGAGACCAAGATCATCGGCGGATACGGTATTTGCGGACGGCCTTTGTGCTGCCATTCCTATCTGTCGGATTTTGCACCGGTTTCCATCCGTATGGCGAAGGAACAGAATCTTTCCCTGAACCCCACCAAGATCTCCGGTGTTTGCGGAAGACTGATGTGCTGCCTGAAAAACGAAGAAGAAACCTACGAGGAATTAAATCGGAATCTGCCCGGACTGGGAGATACCGTGACCATGCAGGACGGAACCGAAGGCGAAGTCAGCAGTGTAAATGTGCTGCGACAGCTGGTAAAGGTCCTGGTGGAAGTCAACGATGAGAAAGAACTCCGGGAATACAAGGCAGACGAGATCGTTTCCGCCCGTAAGAAGAATAAGGGTAAGAAAAAGGAATCCGCCGAAGAAGCCAGAGAGATGCAGGAACTGGAGAAGCTGGAGCGGATGGACAAATCCGAGCGGGATGAAAAGGACGAACGCCCTGCCCGAAAAGGCGGCCAGAATAAAGGAAACCGTCCGGACAGAAAGCAAAATAACAGTGGCCAGAACAACGGAAGTCAAAACAATGGCGGTCAGAACAACGGCAGCCAACACCGGAACAACGGAGCAAATCAAAACGGCCAGAACGGAAAGAACGCGCAGGGAGAAAAACCTGCAGGAGAGGAAGGCAAGAGCCAGAATCAGGGAAGACGAAGAAATCACGGCCATCGGGGAAACAGACCGAAGAAGGCAGAAGGCAACAAGCAGGAGTAATGGAACAGACCATATTAAAAGCCAATGAAAGGATAGATGATCTGCAGCGCAATGGTCTTCGGATCATTCAGGATCCGGAGCGGTTTTGCTTCGGAATGGATGCAGTTCTTCTATCCGGCTTTGCAAATGCAAGGGAAGGAGACGAAGTCCTGGACATGGGTACGGGAACCGGCATCCTTCCACTTTTATTATCGGCAAAAACAGCGGCCGGTCATTTTACCGCCCTGGAGATCCAGGAAGAAAGCGCAGATATGGCAAGACGCAGCGTTTCCTTAAATCACCTGGAAGAGAAGATTTCCGTGGTGCAGGGGGACATCCGAAACGTAAAGGAGCTGTTCGGGGGGTCCGTTTTTGATGTGGTGACCTGCAATCCGCCCTATATGATCGCGGATCACGGGCAGCAGAGCGCACAGGATGCAAAGGCCATTGCCCGTCATGAAGTGCTCTGCACCTTTGAAGATGTGGCAAAGGGTGCTGCGGCGGTTTTAAAGCCGGGAGGACATTTTTATCTGGTGCACAGACCTTTTCGTCTGGCAGAACTGATCTGCACCCTGACGAAATACAAACTGGAGCCCAAGCGGATGCGCCTGGTGTACCCTTATGTGGACCGGGAACCCAACATGGTGCTTTTGGAAGCGGTCCGCGGCGGCAGGAGCCGCATGGAAGTGGAAAAACCCCTGATCCTGCAGAATGCGGATCAAAGCTATACAGAAGAGATCAAACGAGACTATGGTTTCTGAGAGGCAACTATGGCAGGAAAATTAATTTTATGTGCAACGCCCATCGGCAATCTGCAGGATATGACACCCCGTGTGGTGGAAGCTTTGCAAAATGCTGATATGATCGCGGCGGAGGACACCAGAAACAGCATAAAACTGCTGAATCATTTTGACATTCATACACCCATGACCAGCTATCATGAGTTCAATAAGGTGGAAAAGGCCTACGAGCTCATCGCAAAGATGAAAGAGGGAATGGACATCGCCCTGATCACCGATGCGGGAACGCCGGCGATCTCTGATCCCGGAGAAGTGCTGGTACGCATGTGCCAGGAAGAAGGGATACTGGTCACCAGCCTCCCCGGTCCCTGTGCCTGCATCACGGCCCTGACCCTATCCGGACTTCCCACCAGGAGGTTCTGTTTTGAAGCCTTCCTGCCGGAAGAAAAGAAGGAAAAACAGAGGATCCTGGAAGTATTAAAAACGGAGAGCCGGACCATCATCTTGTATGAAGCTCCGCACCGCCTGGTCCGTACACTGGGAGAACTGCAGAAGGCCCTGGGAAACCGCCGGATCACGCTGTGCCGGGAACTGACGAAGAAATTTGAATCCGTGATGCCCACGACACTGGATGCAGCGCTTACCTACTTTGAAACAAACGAACCCAGAGGAGAGTATGTGCTGGTGATCGAAGGATACGACCTTCGCAAGCAGGAAAAGGATGAGCAGAAAAGCTGGGAGGAGATGCCCATTGAAGAGCATATGCAGCTTTACCTCAGCCGGGGACTGGGAGAAAAGGATGCCATGAAAAAAGTGGCGGCAGACCGGGGCGTTTCCAAACGGGATATCTATGCTTATCTGCAAAAGCGAAAGGAAGAGATGCAATGAGCGTGACCATCTGGCAGATTCTGATCATCCTTGGGGTACTGTGCATTGCAATTGCCGGCATTTGTTTGTGGCTTTTCAGAAAACCGGCGGAAGAACCTACACTGGATGAACTGGAAGGACACGATTTTGAATTTTACTGTGCTCATCTTCTGGAACGATGCGGGTTTCAGGAAGTGGAAGTCACCAGAGGAAGCGGAGATTTCGGGATCGATGTGCTGGCAGAAAAAGACGGCATTTCCTATGCGATCCAGTGCAAGCGATATGACGGGCCGGTAGGGGTGAGAGCCGTACAGGAAGCCTATGCCGGCAGAGACTACTACGACTGCATGGTGGGGGCTGTGATGACCAACCAGTATTTTACCCAGCCTGCCGTAGAAGCGGCTCGCAAATTAAAGATCCTTCTTTGGGATCGTGGATATGTGGAATCCATGGAAGAAGAAGGAAAGTTAATATGACATGGGGCATATTATGTGCTACATTAGAAAGTGTGAAAATCCATTCAGAAGTGAGATCATAGCGAAGGGAGAAAGAGATGGATAATTTACAGCTTAAGAAGCATGCGAATGACATCCGAAAAGGGATCGTCACCGCAGTCCATAGCGCAAAAGCAGGCCACCCGGGCGGATCTTTATCGGCAGCAGATATTTTCACCTATCTGTATTTCGAAGAGATGAACATCGACCCCAAGGAGCCCAAGAAGGAAGACAGAGACCGTTTTGTTCTGTCCAAGGGTCATACAGCACCCGGTTTGTACTCTACTCTGGCAAACAGAGGCTATTTCCCTGTGGAAGATCTGACCACATTGAGAAAGTTAGGCTCTTACCTGCAGGGTCACCCGGATATGAAGAAGATCCCCGGAGTGGATATGTCTACCGGTTCTTTGGGACAGGGTATCTCCACGGCCGTAGGTATGGCACTGGGTGCACGAATGCAGGGCAAGGATTTTCGTGTATATACCCTGCTGGGAGACGGTGAGATCGAAGAGGGCCAGGTATGGGAGGCAGCGATGTTTGCCGGCCACAGAAAACTGGACAACCTCTGTGTGATCGTAGACAACAATGGCCTGCAGATCGACGGTTCCATTGACGACGTATGTTCCCCCAGACCCATTGACAAGAAATTTGAAGCATTTAATTTCCATGTGATCAAAGTAGATGCCCATGATTTTGATGCTCTGCGGGCAGCTTTCAAGGAAGCAAGACAGACAAAGGGCATGCCCACCGCGATCATCGCAACCAGCTTAAAGGGCAAGGGCGTATCCTTCATGGAAGGCAGCGTAGATTGGCACGGCAAGGCTCCCAATGATGAGCAGTATGCCGTAGCAATGGCAGATCTGGAGAAGATCGGCGAAGAACTTGAGAAAGAAGGTGCGTGCTGATGGCAGAAGAAGTTAAGAAGATAGCAACCAGAGAAAGCTACGGCAACGCTCTGGCAGAACTGGGAAAAGAATATCCCAACCTGGTGGTTTTGGATGCGGATCTTGCAAATGCTACCAAAACCCTTACATTTAAGAAGGCATTTCCGGAACGGCACATTGACTGCGGTATCGCTGAATGCAACATGATGGGCATCGCAGCAGGTCTGTCCACGACCGGATACATTCCCTTTGTAAGCTCCTTTGCCATGTTTGCTGCAGGACGTGCTTTTGAGCAGGTTCGCAATACAGTAGGATATCCTCACTTAAACGTGAAGATCGGAGCAACCCATGCAGGTATCACCGTTGGTGAAGACGGTGCTTCCCACCAGTGTCTGGAAGATATCGCACTGATGCGTACCATTCCCGGTATGGTAGTCATGTGCCCTGCAGATGATGTAGAAGCAAGAGCAGCCGTACGTGCTGCAGTAGAATACAACGGACCGGTTTACATCCGCTTCGGTCGTGCAGCCTGCAATGTGATCAATGACAGAGACGACTACAAGTTTGAGATCGGCAAGGGCAGCGTTGTACGGGAAGGAACCGATGTGACCATCGTTGCCACCGGTATCTGCGTAGACAGCGCTCTGGCAGCAGCTGAGCAGCTGGCAGCAGACGGCATCTCCGCAGAAGTCATCAACATCTGCACCATCAAGCCTCTGGATGAGGACCTGATCATCAAGAGCGCAAAGAAGACCGGTAAGGTTGTAACTGCAGAAGAGCATTCTGTGATCGGCGGTTTAGGCAGCGCCGTATGTGATGCTTTGTCTGCAAAATACCCTGTTCCCGTATGCAAGATCGGCATGCAGGATATCTTCGGCGAGTCCGGCTCCGCAGCTGCACTGGTTCAGAAGTATGAACTGGACGGCCCCGGTGTCTACAAGCAGGTGAAGGCATTTTTAGGCAAATAATGAAATAGAGAAATGGCCGTCTTCTGACCTTAAGGACGGAAGGCGGCCTTTTTTAAGTAGGTAAGGATATGAGTCAGAATAAAGGAAAGTATTATATTACAACAGCGATCGCTTATACGTCCGGTAAGCCCCACATCGGAAACAGCTATGAGATCGTGCTGGCAGACGCCATTGCACGTTATAAGAGAAAAGACGGCTACGATGTATGGTTTCAGACCGGAACAGATGAGCATGGACAGAAAATAGAAGACAGAGCTGCCAAGGCAGGCAAGTCCCCCAAGGATTTTGTAGACGGAGTGGCAGGAGAGATCAAGGCGATCTGCGATTGCCTGAACACCTCCTACGATCATTTCATCCGCACCACGGATGCACCTCATGAAAAGCAGGTGCAGAAGATCTTCCGTAAGCTCTATGAGCAGGGAGATATTTACAAAGGGGCATACGAGGGCATGTACTGTACCGAGTGTGAAGCCTTCTATACCGATTCCCAGTTAAAGGACGGGAAGTGCCCGATCTGTGGAGAGGAAGTACATCTTGCAAAGGAAGAAGCGTATTTCTTCCGTATGAGCAAGTATGCGGATCGCCTGGTACAGCATATTGAGAGCCACCCGGAATTTATTCAGCCCGTATCCCGTAAGAATGAGATGATCAACAACTTCATAAAGCCCGGCCTCCAGGATCTTTGTGTATCCCGTTCCTCTTTCAAATGGGGAATCCCGGTCGACTTTGATGACAGACACGTTGTGTACGTATGGCTGGATGCGCTGACCAACTACATCACCGGGATCGGATATGATGCGGACGGAAACAGCACCGAGCAGTACAAGAAGCTGTGGCCCGCCGATCTTCATCTGATCGGAAAGGATATCGTAAGATTCCATACCATTTACTGGCCGATCTTCCTGATGGCCTTAGGGGAGCCCCTTCCCAAGCAGGTATTCGGTCATCCCTGGCTGTTGCAGGGCGACGGCAAGATGAGCAAATCCAAAGGAAACGTGATCTATGCAGATGATCTGACAGAGATCTTCGGTGTGGATGCCGTTCGGTATTTCATGATCCATGAGATGCCTTTTGAAAATGACGGCGTGATTACCTGGGAGCTGATGGTAGAGCGTATGAACTCCGATCTGGCCAACACCCTGGGCAATCTGGTAAACCGCACCGTTTCCATGAGCAACAAATACTTTGGCGGCATTGTGGAAAACAAGGGCGTCGGTGTAGCAGAAGGAGCAGAAAATGTGGATGAAAGCCTGAAGGCACTGGTAACCTCCACTTACGATAAAGTCGAAAAGAAGATGGATGACCTCCGCGTAGCCGATGCATTAACGGAGATCTTTAACCTCTTCAAGCGTTGCAACAAGTACATCGACGAGACAGAGCCCTGGGTTCTTGCAAAGGATGAAGCAAAGAAAGACCGCCTGGCTACGGTTCTCTACAACCTGATCGAGAGCATTACCATCGGTGCCTCCCTGTTGTCCCCCTTCATGCCGGAAACAGCGGACCGCATCGCAGCACAGTTAAATACTCAGCTGCGCGGATTTGACCGGCTGGGTGAGTTCGGTCTGTATCCTTCCGGAAACAAGGTAACGGAGCAGCCGGAGATCCTTTTTGCCAGAGCCGACATGGAAGAGACCATGGAAAAGGTAGCAAAACAGATGGCAGAAAAGCATCCGGAGATGGTAGCTGCTGCAGCAAAGGCTGAGGAAGCTGCCAAGGAAGAAACGGTCATCGATCTGGAAAAGAAGCCGGAGATCAGCTACGACGATTTTGCGAAAATGCAGTTCCAGGTAGGCGAGATCATCAAGTGCGAAGAAGTACCGAAGTCCAAGAAGCTGCTGTGTTCTCAGGTGAAGATCGGAAATGAAGTAAAGCAGATCGTATCCGGTATCAAGAAGTACTATTCTCCGGAAGAGATGGTGGGTAAGAAGGTAATGGTCCTGGTAAACTTAAAGCCTGCGACCCTGGCCGGTGTTCAGTCGGAAGGAATGCTCCTGTGTGCGGAAGATGCAGAAGGAAACCTTGCACTGATGACACCGGAAAAGCCGATGCCTGCCGGAGCAGAGATCTGCTAAGAGTTCCATAGAACCAAAGCGCATGTTAAGGAGGGGTACCATGACAAAGCAGGAATTATTCTATGACTCCAGAGATAACGAATCCAGGATCCATGCAGTACGTTGGATCCCGGAGAAGAAACCGGTCCTGATCCTTCAGATCGTTCACGGAATGTGTGAGTATATCGAGCGATATGCTCCCTTTGCGGAATATCTGGCAGGAAAAGGGATCCTGGTCTGCGGCGAGGATCATCTCGGGCACGGTAAGTCCGTGGGAGATAATCCGGTGTACGGATATTTTTGCAGAAAGGATCCTGCGACGGTGGTCGTAAGGGACGTACATCGTTTAAAGAAGATGACGCAGCAGGAATATCCCGGTGTGCCGTATGTGATCCTGGGTCACAGCATGGGCTCCTTCATTGCGCGTAATTATATGTATCGTTACGGAAGCGGCGTGGATGCCATGATCATCATGGGAACCGGAATGGTGCCTTTGGGAACCGCCAAACTCCTGAAGACCATGGCAGGGATCTTAAGCCTCTTCCAGGGCGACAAGCATAAGAGCACGTTCCTCAACAATCTGTCGTCGGCGGAGTATTTCAAGAAGATCCCCAACCATACTTCTCCCTTTGACTGGCTTTCCAGAAATCCGGAGAATGTACGCAAATATGAGGAAGATCCTCTGTGCGGATTTACCTTTACCTTAAACGGATACAAAGGACTGGCAGAGTTTATCATCCGCTTTTATGACAAGAAGAATCTGAACCAGATCCCCAAGGATCTGCCGGTACTGTTTGTGTCCGGCGCGGAAGATCCGGTGGGCGAGTGGTCAGCTGGAGTGGAACGCTCTGTGGCGTCCTTAAAGGAAGTGGGCATGACGAACATCGAGTGCAAGCTTTATCCGGAGGATCGCCATGAGATCCTGAACGAAGTGGACCGGGAACAGGTATACGAAGACCTGTATAACTGGCTGATGCGCTTTGCAAAGGCGGAATGATCGTACGTGGCAAGAAAATTATTTACAATCATAGCAATTTTACTGGTGATCGCAGTAGTGGTCTGGATCCTGCAGTACAATGAGGGAGAAGGAACTGCTTCTGCCGGCTCCTATGCTGCGGTGGTGGAAACCATTGCCGGAGAGATCGAGAGCAGAGGAAGCGAAGCAGTTTCCTCCCTGGAAACGCTGGGGGGATCCCTTGACGGTATGCTCTCGGATGCAAAGGAAAACGGGATCCCGGATCTGGAACTGGAATCCAAGGGAGAAGAGCTTTACCAGAGTTTTACCGAAGATGTGGCAGAGGAACCCAAAGAAGCCACAGATGACCTGATCCGCCGGAAAACACAGGAATTTTTCGAAGGGATCCAAAAACGATTTACCGATTTCTTTAGTGGACTGCTGCATGGATAGGTTGGATGGATTTCGTATCATGACGGCAGCCGGATGCGATTGGGATGATGCCATGGCCCTGGCCTGGCGTACCTTTTTGCGTTTTGAAGCTGCTGACTACGAGGAAGAAGGGATCCGGAATTTTCTGGATTTTATAACCGACCCCAGATTGGAGAGGATGTTTCTGCTGGGAGAATATAAAATGCTGATCGCTAAGGCAGAAGGGAAGATCATCGGGATGATCACCCTGCGCAATGTATACCACATCTCTCTTCTGTTCGTGGATGCGGAGTACCAGAAAATGGGGATCGGCAAAGCATTGGTTCACGCGTTATATCAGACAGCAGGCGCCGGTAAGCTGACGGTATTTGCGTCGCCTTACGGCATACCCTTTTATCACCGGATCGGATTTAAAGACACAGGCAGGGAAGAGATAAGAGACGGGATCCGTTACACTCCCATGATCTTTGAGGAGGGATGAGAGCTATGAACTATATCAGCAGTGCAGATATATTCAGACTGGTCAGAGATGCGTTATCCTTTATCAATCCGGCACCTATGAGCCATGGCAGCAGAGTGGGCTATATCATGAGCCGCATGCTGGAGAGCCAGGGCAAACTGGAAGGCTTTGAGATCGCGGATATCGTGATGATGTCCGTCTTTCATGATGTGGGAGTCTATGCCACCGATGATGTAAACGATCGCCTCCGATATGAAGGACGGGATTACGTTCCTCATTCCGCATACGGATATCTGTTTTTGCGAAACTATTCTCCCCTCGGCGATGCGGCCAAACCGGTACTGTTTCATCACATGGATTACGAGCAGCTCAGTGCCATGCGTGTTCCGGAGATGGAACTGGCATCCCAGCTGAACCTGGCGGAAAAAGTAGATCTGTACTCCACATCCCTTGGAGATCAGTTTGACCTGACCATGTTTCATAAGATGGGTGGCAAGCACCTTTCGCTCCAGGCCCTGGATCTGATGTATCAAAGTGCCAACAAATACGACCTGGTCAGCAAGATCCGTTCTTCGGAATACAAGCCGGAACTGGAGACCGCTTTGGATTATATGCTGTTTACCAACAGCGATAAAAAGAAATTTATGGAAATGCTGGTCTATGTCATCGGCCTTAAGGATGATCTGGTGATGCGCCGGACCATCTGCTGTATGAGTGTAGCCATGCAGATGTGTGATCAGCTGATCCTGGAAGATACCCAGAGAGATCATCTGTATTATGCAGCCATCGTGCATGACATCGGAATGATCGGACTGCCGGACCAACCGGACGAAGAATTACTGCAGACCCATATCACACTGATGAATAAGATCTGCGCCGGACGTTTGAGCCAGAAGATCGTGGATATAGCAGCCGCCCATCATGAGAGAATGGACGGAACCGGATATCCCAAGCAGCTGAAAAATTATCAGATCGATCAGGAACAGAAGATCCTGCAACTGGCAGATCGGGTTTCGGAGCTGCTGATACAGGAAGATCCCGCCTACAATCCGGATAGGGTAGGCGTCATGGCCAAGATCCTCACAGAAGCAGATCTTGGAAAGCTGGACCGGCCGCTGGCAGAAACCTTCAATGCCAATTATACGGAGATCACCGCTCTGGCACTTAAGAAAGTACGGGATATGTGCGGTCAGAACAGGATACTGACCAATCAGTATCAGCAATTGAAAGAGCAATACGAACGTAAGGAGTAACAAAGCAACATGGATAAGATTTTTAACCTGGACAGCCCGGTAATGCGTTTCTTAAGCCGGATGGCCGACCTGATCTGGCTGAACATCCTCTGCCTGATCTGCTGCATTCCCATTATCACCATCGGGGCATCGCTTACGGCGACACATTATGTGTGCCTGAAGATGGTCCGCAACGAAGAAGGCTATATCACCAAAAGCTTCTTCAATTCCTTTAAGCAGAATTTCCTGCAGGCAACCGTCATCTGGCTGATGATGCTGGTCCTGATCTTTGTTTTTGTCGGAGATATCTACATATTGTTGCAGGGAGGATTTCCGCTGGTACTGACCATTCTGGTGGGCGTGGTGATCTTCTTATCCCTGATCGGAATGACCATGGTATTCCCTGTATTATCCCGCTTCGATAATACGGTAAAAAATACGCTGAAGAACGCCTTCCTCATGGGGATCGCCAATTTCCCCAAGGTATTTCTGATGATCCTGATGAATGCGGTTCCCTGGTTTCTGGCGTATCTTGCCCTGTTTCAGATGACACCGTTCCTCGTCATGTTCGGATTTACCCTGCCGGCGTTCGGAAGCGCAGCACTGTATTCCAAGATCTTTAAGCGCTTTGAGCCGGAAGAAGTGACGGAGATCACTTCTGATGAGGACTTTACCGTACAGGTTCCCGCATCTGAAGAGAAGCCGCAGGAAGCGGAAGAGGGAGCTTCTATAGCCCAGGCGCAGACGGCAGATCCCGCAGAAAATGACACGGACAATCAGTAAAAACCAACATAGGATGCCCACAGGTCTTGTGCAATTTGTCTTTTGCCCAAAAGAAGCACGAGTCTTATGGGCATTTTTTATAAACGACGTAAAAATCTTTGTTAAATTGTGGCATGGTGTTCTTTTGTTAAAACCCGTATACTCGTAGATACAGGGGAAACCCATCTAGTTTAACAGACACAAGAGGAGGAATTCAGAAATGTCTAGTTTACAGCTGAAGAATGTTTGTAAAGTTTATCCTAACGGATTCGAAGCAGTTAAGGACTTTAACCTTGACATCACAGATAAGGAATTTATCATCTTCGTAGGACCTTCCGGATGTGGTAAGTCTACCACACTTCGTATGATCGCAGGTCTGGAAGATATTTCTTCCGGTGAACTGTACATCGACGGAAAGTTAATGAACGATGTAGAGCCTAAGGACAGAGATATCGCGATGGTATTCCAGAACTACGCTCTGTATCCCCACATGACCGTGTACGATAACATGGCATTTGGTCTTAAGTTAAGAAAGGTTGACAAGGCAACCATCGACAAGAAGGTTCGTGAAGCAGCAGCTATCCTTGATTTAACATCTTTACTGGATCGTAAGCCCAAGGCTCTTTCCGGTGGACAGAGACAGCGTGTTGCCATGGGTCGTGCGATCGTTCGTGAGCCCAAGGTATTCCTGATGGATGAGCCTCTTTCCAACCTGGATGCAAAGCTGCGTGTACAGATGCGTATTGAGATCGCTAAGTTACACCAGAATCTGGGAACCACCATCATCTACGTAACACACGATCAGACCGAGGCTATGACCCTTGGTACCAGAATCGTAGTTCTGAAGGATGGTGTGATCCAGCAGGTAGATACACCTCAGAACCTGTACGACAAGCCCAACAACCTGTTCGTAGCAGGATTCATGGGATCTCCTCAGATGAACTTCCTGGATGCAGAAGTTACAAAGAACGGTGATACCGTTGCTCTGAAGATTGCCGGACATGAGATTCCGATGCCTCCCGCAAAGGCTAAGAAGCTGGTTGACGGTGGTTATGTTGGAAAGACTGTTACCTTTGGTATCCGTCCTGAAGACGTATATGATTCCGAGATGTTCGTATCTGCATCTCCTCAGAGCGTATTTGAGTCTACCGTTAAGGTATACGAGCTTCTGGGTGCTGAAGTATTCTTATACTTCGATCTGGAGCAGTTCCCTATTACTGCAAGAGTAGATTCCAGAACTACATCCAGACCTGGTGACAAGATCAAGTTCGCACTCGATGTTGAAAAGATCCACGTATTCGACAAAGAGACCGAGCAGACTATCACCAACTAGTTAGAATGTATTAGGGGGCATATGCATGATGCATATGCCCCTTTTTTACTTGCGAGATGTTTCCGCGATTTATATAATTAGCTTAATAGCAGATTCAAGAAGACGAGGAAAAACCAATGATTTCTTCTCAGATTATTCAAAGTACCATAGATGAACTGGCAGGGATCACCAAGACCGATCTGGCCGTATGGGATTTAAATGCGAACGTCATTGCCGCAACCTTTGATACGGTGAACATTGCGCCGGCGATGATCTCTGAATTTGTGCATTCTCCTGCAGACAGTCAGGTAGTTGGTGCAGATCATTTCCTGAAGATCATGGATGAAGAGGAACTGATCTACATTCTGGATGCAAAGGGACTGTCGGAAGATTCCTATATGATCGGCCGGATCGCCGTCAGTGAATTACAGAACCTGTATGTAGCATACAAAGAGCGATTTGACCGGAATAATTTCTTCCAGAACCTGATCCTGGATAATCTGCTTCTGGTGGATATCTACAATCGTGCCAAGAGACTGCATCTGGAAGTAGCCGAGGAGCGCAGCGTCTTTTTGGTAGAAGCAAAGAATGATCGGGACGGAAACGTGACAGAGCTGCTGAAGGGGATGTTTTCTCAGCAGGCTGGCGATTATGTAACGGCTGTGGACGAGGATAATGTGATCCTGATCAAGTCGTTAAAAGAGGATGCTTCGGAAGAAGCCCTGGATGAGATCGCAAGTGCTATCGTTTCCACCATGAATACCGAGGCCCTGTTAAATGTGCATGTATCCTACGGTAGTGTGGTAAAGGAACTGAAGGATGTATCCAAGTCCTATAAGGAAGCCAAGATGGCTCTGGATGTAGGAAAGATCTTCTATGCCGAAAAGAATGTGGTTGCTTACCGCACACTGGGTATCGGAAGGCTGATCTATCAGCTGCCCATTAACTTATGCAAGATCTTTATTGAGGAAGTCTTTGGACCGGACGGCCCCCACGGACTGGACGAAGAAACGTTGACCACGGTGAACAAGTTCCTGGAGAATAACCTGAACGTATCGGAAACCTCCAGACAGCTGTTTATCCATAGAAATACCCTGGTCTATCGAATCGAGAAATTAAAGCAGAATACCGGTCTGGATATTCGCATTTTTGACGATGCTCTGACACTCCAGATCGCCCTGATGGTCATGAACTATATGAAATATCTGGACAGCATGGAAGCAGATTACTGATCCGGCAGTCCTTCGTAGTCAAAGGCAGGGATAAAGCTTTCCTTTGCAGTATGACCGGCCTGGATAAAGGCATTGGTAATGCCGATCTTCTTCGCAAAGGAGAGGACTTTCTCATATTCATAGGTGGTCAGCTTTCGGGAAAGGGCTGCGGCCAGCTTGGGATCCAGAGAAGGATCCGAGGAAAAATCCCGCATGGGTGTATATTGATTCATGATGCTGATAAAGATCTGATCGCCATAACGAGCATAGAGATCCTTTAAGATCGAACAGGAGTCTTCGACTTGCCCCGGTAATACCAGGTGGCGGACGATGACTCCTTTTTTCATGGCGGTATGCTCTGAGAAAAAGGACAGATCCGCGTATTTCGGTACAGGGACATCACTGGTAGAGGGGTCAAAGACAAAGGGGCCGGTCTGGCGCAGCATTTCATCAATGGCGGAGAGCGCCTTTTCATAATAATCCGATGCATGACAAAGCGCCGCAGATAAAGAAGAAGACGCAAACTTGCAATCGGGCAGGTAGACATCCACATAGCCCTCCAGCATGCGTAGGGTTTCCACAGAATCGTAGCTGCCGGTATTGTAAACGATGGGCAGGGCCAGGCCTTTTCCCCGGGCAAGATCCAGAGCCCGGATAATGGAAGGAACAAAATGGGTCGGCGTTACCAGATTGATATTGGCAGCACCCTGCTGCTCCAGAGAAAGGAAAATATCGGCCAGGGCAGGGACAGAAACTTCTCGTCCCACCTGACTGGAAGAAATAGGAGCATTCTGGCAAAAGATGCAGCCCAAAGAGCAGCCGGTAAAGAAAACGGCACCCGAACCGCAGGATAGGGAAATGCAAGGCTCCTCCCAGTAATGGAGAGCCGCCCGGGCAAGGCGCACAATCTCTGTTTCCCGGCAAAAGCCGGTTTTTCCGTTATTCCGGGAAACATTACAGTTTCGATTACACAGATTACAGCCCTGAGCCATAAAACATACCTCATAAAAAACAAAGACCGCACAGCCACCCGAAGCCACAATGCTGCAAGCGGTACCTCCGCAGCCAGCTCCGCCAGGCTACCTCACGTCACATGGAAGATTCTACTTAGTGCTGCTGCATTCCTGCCCTGACACGGTTCGTAGATTTCCATCGCGTAAGACCCAAACTTCAACGCCGCTTACGAAGGGCAGCCTTACAGCGACCCCGGATGGTGCACGGTTCTTATAGTATAAAATAATCCGATTCACTCCGCAAGTGGATTCTTCAGGCGCCTGCGGAGGTCTTTGAAAAAGGTCTTCAAAAGCAGGGAACATTCTTCTTCCAGAACGCCGCGGGTCACAAATGCCTGATGATTGAATTCCGGCATCTCCAGAAGATTCAGGATCGATCCGCCACAACCGGCTTTTGGATTCATGGTTCCCATGACCACACGGGTAATGCGGGACTGGATGATGGCACCGGAACACATCTGACAGGGCTCCAGGGTCACATAGAGAGTGCAATCCTCCAGGCGCCAGTCCTTCATATAGGAGGTGGCCTTCTTGATGGCTGTGATCTCTGCATGGGAAAGAGCGGTTTTATCAGTATTACGCCGATTGTACCCCCGACCTATGATCTTTCCCTGATAGACGATGACACAGCCGATGGGAACTTCTCCCAGCGCCATGGCTTTTTTGGCCTGCTTTAAGGCCTCTTTCATAAAATATGCATCTTGTTTCGGATCCGGCTCCTGCTGTCGCATGGCCGCTTTGATTTCACGTGCGCTCATTTCCATTATTATAACAACCGTGCTATGATGATGCCAGTATCAGGAAAAAATAAAACAGACCTCCCGAAAACGGGAACAGGATTATACAAGATAGAGGAGACCACATGCAGATACATGGACTGAGTAAATTAACCCTGCTGGATTATCCGGGACATATTGCAGCGACGATCTTTACCGGAGGCTGTAATTTCCGTTGTCCCTATTGCCATAACAAGGAGCTGGTGATCCATCCGGAACAGTATCCGACGATTCCCGAGGAAGAGGTGCTGTCTTTCCTGAAAAGCCGTGTGGGAAAACTCCAGGGCGTCTGCGTAACAGGAGGAGAAGCCACCCTGCAGCCGGATCTGGAGGATTTTATCAAACAGATCAAGGATATGGGACTTCTGGTGAAACTGGATACCAACGGATATCGTCCGGAGATCGTAAGGAAGCTGATGGACGAAAAATGCATCGATTATGTAGCCATGGACATCAAGAATTCCAAAGAAAAATATGCGTTAACCTGCGGCCTTTCCACCATGGACATTGCAAGGCTGGAAGAAACGGCCCAGCTGCTCATGGAAAGCGATCTGCAGTATGAATTCCGCACCACGGTGGTGCAGGAACTTCATGATAAGGATGATATGGAAAAGATCGGACAGTGGATCAGGGGAGCGAAAGCCTATTTCCTGCAATCCTACGAGGAGAGCGAAGGAGTGATCCGCCCCGGTTTTTCGGCAAAATCGAAGGAAGAACTGGAAGAGATGCTAAAGATCGCCCGGGTGTATGTCCCTCAGGCGGCTCTCCGGGGAGTGGAAGGATAAAGCCATTTTCCCCGAAGCAGGCGGGCAAGGAATAACAGGCCGCGCACACACAGCTCGATACACATGGCGATCCAGATACCGGTCAGACCCCAAGGGCCAACCAGCAAAAGGGATAAAGTAAGGCGAACGCCCCATACGGAAGCCAAGGCCAGGATACAGGGGATCAGGGTATCGCCTGCACCGCGCAGAGCGCCGGATGCTACCAGGGAAGCAGCGAACAGAGGCTCGGAAAACAGTTCCACTCGCAGGATATGAACGCAAAGTGCCTGCACTTCCGAAACCGGCGTGAGCATGGCAAAGATATAAGGACATACAAAATACATGAGAATACCGGTCAGTGTCAGCAGCAACATGCCAAAGAGGGTGGTGATCCAGGCAAAGCTTTTGGCATAGTCCTTCCGTCCGGCACCAATGCTCTGACCAACCAGAGTAGTTGCGGCAGCAGACAGACCAACCGCCGGCATATAGCATAAGGCTTCTGCTGTGATAGCCAGAGAATTGGCGGCAACCGCAGCGGTTCCCAAAGGCGTGATGATCCGGGTAATAAGAATCAGGGCCACATTTCGTGTACATTGCTCGACAGCATAAGGTGTACCGATCTGGAGGGCCCTTTTTATGTAAGATCGCTGCGGAACATAGGACGAAAGAGAAAGGCGTGCGCCGGATCCTGACAGGTAGGGAGAGCGGAAAAAGGCAAAGAACAGCATGATCACAGCGATCAGACCTTCCGACAGAGCAGTACCCAGTGCGGCTCCCGCAACACCCAGGCCAAACCCGGGGATAAACAGGGAAAGGACCCCAAAGGTAAGGGTACGGGAGGGAAAGATCAGCAGGAAATTAAACACGATATTGATCAGGCAGGTCAGGGAATTTAAAATACCCGGAAGGCGCATATTTCCACTGGACTGAAGGGATGCACTGCCGTAAAACCGAAGGTCGGATAAGGGAATGGCAAGGGAATAGATCAGAAAATAGGCTTTGGCATCGGCATACAAAGAAGGATCTGCACCCAGAAGCACAGGAAGAGGTGTACTTAAGAGAACGCCGCAAAGCATCAGCAGCAGGGAAAACAGGATATTAAAGGTAAAGCCCTGGCGAAACAGGATGCGGGAGTGATCCTTATCTCCTGCGCCCACTGCACCGGCGATCTGAACGGAATAACCATAGCAGGCAGCGGTGTAGAGATTGCCGAACAGCCAGATCGTTGTGGAAGTAACACCGATGGCAGCGGTGGATGCTGCGCCCAAAGAGCCAACCATGGCCGCATCGCTGTATTGCATGACGATGGAGGTGAGCTGGGACAAAATGGCAGGAACGCTCAGGGTCCAGGCCAAAGAGATCTTATTTGCGGTATTTAATTGTCTCTCCCCTCGTAAAAGGGAGGAAAGATCCAGACTGTTTGCCATATAGGGATTGTTTCCTCAGTAATAAATGATTCGTCAACTTCCTATTCTAATATGGAAACAGAGGAAGAACAAGGGGCTGGAGAGGCGCACTGACATTTTTAAAATTTTGATGATATAATAATAAGTGCTCACTGTTTATAATCTGACCGGGATTTTGAGGGGAGTCGAAATCGGTCCGGATCTTGTTCGAAAGGAGGACGCTATGTTTAACAAAGGGGAATACGTTGTTTATGAAAATGCCGGAGTCTGCAAAGTGGAAGACATTACCACCATTAAGATGTCCGGAGCTCAGAAGGACAGGCTCTATTATATCCTTCATCCGGTAAAAGACGCAGGCAGCAGCATTTACAGCCCCGTTGATTCTGAAAAGGTTCGCATCAGAAAGATCATGAGCAGGGAAGAAGCAGATGCTCTGTTAGATGAGATTCCGGATGTGGAAGAGCTTTGGATCCCAAATGAAAAGCTTCGGGAAACCCGTTACAAGGAAGCTATGCATACGGGGGAAGGCAGAAGCTACGTACAGATTATCAAGACCTTATACTTCAGAAGGCAGGAACGCCTGGCAGAGAAGAAAAAGGTAACGACAACAGATGAGCGGTATCTTCGCATGGCTGAAGATGCGCTGTACTCGGAATTATCCATCACCCTGGACATTCCCAAGGACAAGATGGAGGAATATATCACCAACCGGATAGACGGTGCCAACTGATCCGCAAAAAAAGCGGACCCGGATGGCCGATCAATAAGAGAACAAAACAAAAACAGGATGCTTCCGGCATCCTGTTTTTTATTGGAAATCATGAATAGCGTTCGATAAACTTAGCGGCACTGATCAGAGCAATGTCATGGGGCCCGTCGGTGACGATCACCCGCTCGATCCCGTTGCGCTTTAAAAAGCCTGCGAAACCTTCCAGATTATACAGAGGAATGTAAGACTGGGGCGCCGCATATTTGTAGCGATCGGTATAAAGCAGGTAGCAGGCGTTGTTCTTAATGTAAAAAAGGCCGGTATCGTCATCTTTCAGCGTAAAGACACAGGAAAGGGCGAGCAGCTTGGAAAAAATGGTATCCTGTAAAAGCCCTGCCAGACGGTTAAAACGGTCCAGACCCTTGGCATCAAAATCCCGCTGGGCTTTTTGAATATGCTTCAGCTGCAGGGTGGCGAACTGATAGCAGTTTTCCCATAATTCACAGGCATCCGTAAGCGCCTGCTGCATGGATTCCTCTGAACGGTCGGCTAGGAGCAGATTCATCAGTTCCTCTTTTCGTTCATCGGAGATCCGGTAGGGATTGGTAAAATCACAGATGGACATGGGATTCATATGAACCTGCGGTTTGTCCCCTTTGGCCTTTAAGGCTTCTGCCTGTTCCTTGGCCATAAGCATTTTAAAAGGCTCCGGTCTTAAGCCGTTGATCTGCAGGAATAAGGGGATCGGGAGAGCCAGCGCATCCGGCTGCCCGTCGTTAAAGCAGATCCCTTCCACTTTGATGGCAAGGGCACCGTTGCATACGGCATGAAGACCGAAGAGCTCATGATCCTTCTGGATCGCAGCAATGGTATAGATCCCGTCGGGCGTATCCAGTTCCTTGGAATCAATATAGTTCCGGGCAAGCTCTTTGGAAGTAAATAAAAAAATGAGCCGCAACTCCCCTTTCATGACCCCTATTAAAGGGACGCTGATGCCGGTAGCCATGTTGGCGGCTTCCGGAGCCAAAAGGATGTAGAGTTCGGGCTCGTTATAATAACGTTTGGCCAGTTCCTGTGCTTCTGTTTCTGTCATAAGACACCTCGGTATGCATTATAGTTTTACTATAAAGAAGATGCCACGGGATGTCAATTTGGCATAATTATGATAAAATGAGCTCTAACGGGGCTTTATGGCCTTCAAATTTGTTCATTTCAAACAAAAGGAGAGAATCGATGAAGATCGCATTAATCAATGAAAACAGCCAGGCAGCCAAGAACGAACTGATCTGTAACACCTTAAAGAGCGTTGTTGAGCCTATGGGCCATACTGTTTACAACTACGGTATGTATTCTGCTGAGGATAAGACCCAGCTGACCTATGTTATGAACGGTATCCTGGCCGCTATTTTATTAAATACCAAAGCAGCAGACTATGTAGTGACCGGCTGCGGTACCGGTGAAGGTGCCATGCTGGCCTGCAATGCATTTCCCGGCGTGATCTGCGGTCATGTAGTGGATCCTTCGGATGCTTATATGTTTGCACAGATCAACGACGGAAACTGTGTGGCCCTTCCTTTTGCCAAGGGCTTCGGCTGGGGCGCGGAACTGAATCTGCAGTATATCTTCACCCAGCTCTTTACCGGTGAGAGCGGACAGGGTTATCCCAAGGAGCGTGTAGTTCCCGAGCAGAGAAACAAGAAGATCCTGGATCAGGTAAACCTGGTGACCAAAAAGGATCTGCTCACCATCTTAAAGGAGATCGATCAGGATCTGTTAAAGACAGCCGTATCCGGTGAGAAGTTTGCAGAGTACTTCTTCGCAAACTGCCAGGATCAGGCCATTGCAGATTATATCCGTTCCATTCTTGCGTAAAAAGCAAAGATCCGAAAACAGAAAGAAAGCCTTCCGTGGGATATGCACGGAAGGCTTTTGTTGTGATACGAGAAAGGGCTAAGCTTGCCCTTGCCCAAAAGGCTCAGGCCAGTGTAACGGTAAAGGTCTGGGAACCGGAAGCTTTGAACAGGCAGCCCAGATCCGTGTTTTCATAGGATGCTCCGGATACGGAAGAAGCCTTTTCATTTACCAGGACGACTTCATAGGCGAAGGGAGAATCCACGGAAACGGTGACGGTATTTCCCTTGCGGAAAGCATTTACCGATACGACCTTTTCTCCCTTTTCATTGGGAACAAAGGTCTGAGCAGAAGCGCCGTCCTGCAAAGCATAAATGCGAAGGGAAGGATTCTTTTCAAAGGCATAATCCGGCTTATCATCGTGATCGCCCAGGGCAATGATGCTGTTTTCCCTGACCATAAGAGGAATGTCCAGATAGCCACAGTCTTCTTCCACCCATTTACCGCTATCGGAAACGGTCACTTCACCGGTAAAGAAATCGGTCCAGGTACCGGCAGGCAGATAATAAAGGGCTTTGGAACGATCGTTGAAAACAGGTGCAACCAGGAGGCTTTCACCCAGCAGGTACTGCTTATCCAGATAACGGCAGTTCAGGTCATGGGGATATTCCAGGACCATAGAGCGCATCATGGGCAGACCGGTCATATGCGAGGTTACGGCAGAGCCGTACAGATAGGGCATCAGGGAAGCCTTCAGGCGGGTAAAGAACCGGACTACATCCACTGCTTCTTCGTCATATAACCAGGGTACACGATAGGAACTGCTTCCGTGGAGACGGCTATGGGAGGACAGCAGGCCGAAGGCAACCCAGCGCTTGTAAACATCTGCGGTGGATGTCGCTTCAAAGCCGCCGATATCATGGGCCCAGTAACCGAAGCCGCTCATCTGGAAGGACAGACCGCCACGAAGACTTTCTTCCATGGATACATAATCCGAGAAACAGTCGCCGCCCCAGTGAACCGGGAATTTCTGACCGCCCACGGTGGCGGAGCGGGCAAATAAAACAGCCTGATCTTTGCCTTTTTCCTGTGCGATCACTTCGTAAACGCACTGATTGTAAAGGTAGGTATAGTAATTGTGCATGCCTTCCGGATTGGAATGGTCATAGTAGACAACGTTTTCTACGGGAATACGCTCGCCAAAGTCGGTCTTAAAGCAATCTACGCCCATCTGAAGGAGCTTTCGCAGAAAACTCTGATACCAGGTGCAGGCATCGGGATTGGTGAAGTCAACCAGGGCCATGCCGGGCTGCCACATATCCCATTGCCATACATCCCCATTGGTACGCTTTACGAAATAGCCCTTTTCACAGCCTTCGTCAAAGAGGGCAGATTCTTCAGCGATATAGGGATTGATCCAGCAGCAGATGTTGATCCCTTTTGCCTTGATCCGCTTCAGCATGCCCTCCGGATCCGGGAAGATCCGATTGTCCCATACAAAATCGGTCCAGTGGAATTCCTTCATCCAGCAGCAGTCAAAATGGAAGGTACGAAGAGGGATCCCTCTATCCAGCATGCCATCGATGAAATGCATGACCGTATCTTCGTCATAATCCGTGGTAAAGGAAGTGGACAGCCAAAGGCCAAAGGTCCAGGCTGCAGGAAGAGAAGGCTTTCCGGTCAGATCCGTGTATTTCTCCAGAACTTCCTTCATGGAAGGTCCGTTCATGATGTAATAATCCAGATAGCCGCCTTTTACCGAAAAGCTGACCTTGGTGACCAGCTCGGAAGCAACCTCCAGAGAAACCGTTTCCGGATGGTTGATAAATACACCGTAGCCCTTGGAGGAAACAAAGAAGGGAATGTTTTTGTAGGCCTGTTCCGTACTGGTACCGCCATCCTCGTGGCGCAGCGTGACGCTCTGGCCGTTCTTTACAAAGGCGGTAAAACGCTCGCCCAGGCCATAGATGGTTTCATTGACGTCCAGATTGACTTCGTCCCGGATATAGGTATTTTCCGTGTCGCCGGCGGCATCGTAGGCCATACCGGTCCAGGCGGTTTTTACCAGAGCAAGGTCCCCGGAGCGGGAAGAAGTGAATTCTTCTCCGTTTCGCAGATAGCGGACAGACCACCGTTTTTTGTTGATCTCCATGGTGGTGGATCCGCTGGTAATACAAAGCAGGTCTTCGCTCTCCTCCACAGAAAGAGACTGATCATCCTTCTGCAACAGGTCGAAGACAGGCATATGCCGCAGGGCGCCTCTGTGATGGGCAGCGCGGATATGGAAAACATCCGGTGCCGGAGACGTGATGGTGATCCGCAGGTTGATGCCTCCTAAAGTGTCGCCTTTGTGATTGATATGGATGGTAGGAGCACAAATTGTGACGCATGTGTCGGTAACGTCTACAAAATAGGCTTCCCTGGGAGAAAACAAGGATACTCCCTCTTTTGCAAGCCAATGGCCGTTGCTGAATTTCATGAATACTCCTTTCCGGATCAATGGGAAGAGACCGATCGACCTAGATATTTAAACGTTTAAGCTAACATTATCACAATCCGGCGAAAAAAAGTACGAAACTTACGAAAAACAATTGCTTTTCAGAGGAAAGCAAGGCAATATAAAAGAAAATCAAGCTTATAAGGGGAGAAGGAACATGAAACAGACCCTGAACTGGAAAACCTATGAGAGGACGGCCAGACAGATGTCGGCAGAAGGCTGCGTGCTGCTTAAGAACGATGGCCATGCTTTACCTATATTAAAGGAAGAGAGGGTATCCGTATTCGGACGGACCCAGTTTGATATCCAGAAGAGCGGGACCGGTTCCGGCGGAATGGTCAACGCTCCTTATGTTACCAATCTATATGATTCTCTGAAGCAGAGCAGACGCTGCAAGGTGAATGAAAAGCTGGCGGAGGTCTACCGGAAATGGAGAGAGGAAAATCCCTTTGACGTAGGTGTGGGCTGGGCAGCAGAACCCTGGTGCCAGAAGGAAATGCCTGTAACCGAACAACTGGTAAGGGAAGCCGCAGAAGAAAGTGACATCGCTGTCATTATTCTGGGCAGAACCGCCGGGGAAGACAAGGACAATTCCGGAGAGCGGGGAAGCTTTCTTCTGACGAAAGAAGAGGAAGCCCTGTTAAAGCAGGTATGCTCCGTATTCAAGCGGACAGCGGTTGTCTTAAACGTTGGCAATATTATTGATATGAGCTGGGTGGAAAAATATAACCCCCAGGCAGTTCTGTATATGTGGCAGGGTGGTGCAGAGGGTGGCCGCGGTGCGGCAGATGTGCTGACCGGAAAAGTAAATCCCGCAGGCCGCCTGACCGATACCATCGCAACCGGCATCAAGGATTATCCTTCTACCGCCAATTTCGGTTCTCTGGAGCGCAATTACTATGCGGAAGATATCTATGTGGGATACCGCTATTTTGAATCCACACCCGCGCTGCAGAAAAAAGTGCTGTATCCCTTTGGATTTGGTTTATCCTACACGGATTTTTCCGTAAAGACCGATTCCCTGGAAAAAACAGCCGGTAAGAATGCGGTAACCATCAACGTAACGGTGAAAAACACAGGAAAAACTGCCGGAAAGCATTCGGTGCTGGTGTATGTGGAAAAGCCACAGGGCAAACTGGGACAGCCTTCCAGATGCCTGGTTTGCTTCGGGAAAACCCGTGTACTTGCTCCCGGAGAAAGCCAGCAGCTGACCCTGAAAGTCGGGAAACAGGAACTGGCTTCCTTTGATGACAGCGGTGTCACAAAATACAGGTATGCCTTTCTTCTGGAGGAGGGAACCTATACCTTCTATGTGGGCGGCGATGTAAGAAGCGCGAAGAAGGCAGGATCTCTGGACTTTTCTCTGGAAAAGGTCCGGCAGCTTTCCGACGCCCTTGCCCCGAAGAGAAGTTATGAGAGACTGGCGCTGCGAGGCGGACGTTTTGTTAAGGAAGAGACCCCCTTAAAGGAATCTCCGGACCGTCTGCTCATGGAGAAAAGCAAGACACTCTATAAACTTTCGGAAGGAACGAAGGCGAAGGGAAAGAAGATCCTTTTAAAGGATGTGCGGGATAAAAAGGCTACGATGGAGGCATTTCTTGCCCAGTTATCCGATCATGATCTGGCCTGCCTGACCAGAGGAGAAGGCATGTGCTCTCCCAAGGTGACCCCGGGAACCGCAGGTGCCATCGGCGGTATCACGAAGCGTCTGGAGGAATTCGGTATCCCCGCCCTGTGCTGTGCAGACGGCCCTTCCGGTATCCGTATGGACAGCGGCGCCATGGCATTTCCTCTTCCCAACGGAACCTCCATTGCCAGCAGCTTCAATGCACCTCTGGCAACGAAGCTCTACTCCATGACCGGAGCGGAGATGCGTATCAATCAGGTGGATGTGCTCCTGGGACCCGGACTGAACATGCACCGGTCTCCGTTAAACGGACGAAACTTTGAATACTGCTCGGAGGATCCCTATCTGACCGGCGTAATGGCCGTTGCCATGTTAAAGGGCTTCCATAAAGCAGGCGTGACGGGATGTATCAAGCACTTTGTGGGAAACGATCAGGAAAGCGGCCGTTCCACGGCAGACTCCGTGATCAGTGCCAGAGCCCTTCGGGAAATCTATTTGAAGCCTTTTGAAATGGCAGTGAAGCAGGGAAAAGCCTACTGTATCATGTCTACCTACGGACCGGTAAACGGGATCTGGACGGCAGGCAATATCCAGCTTCTTACCGATATTCTGCGAAACGAATGGCACTATGACGGTCTGGTAATGACAGACTGGTGGACCAAAGTCTCCGACGGAAGCGGCAAGGTGGAGCGAAACTTTACCTCTGCCATGGTCCGTGCCCAGAACGATGTTTATATGTGTAATTCCGATGCGGATTCCAACAGCAACGACGATGATACGGAAACTGGCCTTGCGGAAGGTCGCATCACCAGGGCGGAGCTTCTCAGAAATGCAGCCAATATCTGTTCTGCATTGATGAAGACACCGGCCATGAAGAAAGTAGCGGGGGAAACGGAACCCTTTGAAGAGATCCATCGCCCCGAAGGCGGAAGCAGTATCGCCGAGCCGCTGGCAACGGTGGAGATCAAGGAGGACATCACGTCTCTGCCGTTAAAGGGCTTTACCACCAGAAAAGGTGATAAGAACAATTATCGGCTTCTGGTACGCAGAAGGGGAAATTATACCTTTGCCATCACTTACAAGCTGGATTCCCGGGAGCTTGCGCAGGTTCCCGTAACAGTTTATATAAATAATCATGTAAAAGGTGTGATCACCATGCGCCCCACGGGAGGAAAGAGTGCCGTAGCTGAAGTGACCTTCGACGTTGCGGTATCGGTGGACAATTATGCCATGGTCTATTTTTCGGAAGGCGGGGCGGCTGTAGAGAAACTGGAAGTTAAGTATGCCGGAGGATTTACATGGACTTAAGGCTGGAATTGGCTAGTCTGGCAGTATTGCTGGTATCGGGAAGCATGATGCGGATCCTGCCCAAACAGATCCGCAACCACAGTAATGTTCTGAAGGTGTTACTGGGGATGAATCTGTATTTTATCCTCTTTGATATCCTGATGCTCATTGATGTTTTTCAACTGGGGTCGGGATACCTGCTGTGGAACATTCTGTTTTTGGGATACTTTCTGATGCTTTTGCTGTATCCTGCCGGGTTCTTTGATTTTATTTACGGGATGACGGTGGTAAAAGCCACTTCTTCCCGCCGTTTGATCCATTATCTCCCGTCCATCATCCTGCAGGCGATCGCGCTGGTAGCGCTTCCCTTCAACATCGGATTTACCGATGGAGATAGTTTTATCAATGCGGTATTCGCCAATGCATTTCTGCTGGTCATGATCAATTGGGTGATCTATAACCTGATCAGCCTGGTCTTCTTTATCCGAAGAAGGGAACTGATCGGATCCAACCGGTTATCGATCTACAGCTTCATCCTCATGTGCCAGATCCTGGCGGAAGTAGTGGAAGTGCTGAACAATAATGTGGCGATCTCCAACTTCTGTATGGTTTATGTACAGCTGATCTTTGTCATTCTGTTTTTCTATGTGGATCATACCTATGATCCGCTGACCGGCATTTATTCCGAGAACGGTTTTTGCCGGGCAACCCAGGGCCTTCTCTCTGAGGCAGAGAATGGGGAATATGTGTTGGTGCATGTGGATTTCCACAGATTCCGACAGATCAACGAACGCTACGGAGACAAGGTGGGCGATGAGATCCTGCGGCTGGCGGCGGTGGATATCCAGAACATGGTCAGTGGAGTGGGAACCTACGGACGCTTGCATGCAGACGACTTTTTGATGTGTATGCCGGAGAAGTATTTTACCGGCGTGGCGGAGGAGTTCTCCGTCAGCAGGGTGGTTCCGGGAGCGCAGACGGTTGTGCCGTGCTTTTACGGGGTTTACCGGGTTACAGACACATCCATGCCCATCAAGCAGATCTGTGATCGGGCGAAATATGCTCTGAACATGATACACGACCAGTATATGCAGCATGTGGTGTATTTCACCGAAGAAATGGAACAGGAACTGTCCATGGAAAGGGTGCTGGAGCAGGAGATGATCCCGGCCTTAAAGGACGGTCAGTTTGAATTGTATTATCAGCCGATCTTCAACCTGGAAACAAGGGAGATCATTTCCGCGGAAGCTCTGATCCGCTGGAATCATCCGGAATGGGGAATGATCGCTCCGAACCGGTTTATCCCCATGTTTGAGCAAAACGGTTTTATCACGGAACTGGACCGTTTTGTACTGCGTCAGGTTTGCCGCAGACAGAGCATTCTCACGTCAGGTGGCGGAAAAAAGGTGCCCATTTCCGTGAATGTATCCAGGAAAGATCTGGAAATGGAAGATTTTACGGAGCAGACTCTCCAGATTCTGGAAGACTTTAAAGTACAGCCCGATGATATCAAATTTGAGATCACGGAGAGCAGTTTTGCCCAGGAGTCCTTCCGTATAGAAGATAAGGTGGCTTCCCTGCGGGAAAAAGGCTATAAGATCATGATGGATGACTTCGGAAGCGGGTATTCCAGCTTTAATATCTTCGGAAAACTGCCGGTGGATATCCTGAAGATCGATATGCTGTTCATAAGGCAGAGCGATGATGACAGAGGTCGGACCGTCCTGCGTTCGGTGGTTGCCATGGCCAAGGCTCTGCAGATCCCTGTGGTGGCTGAAGGAGCCGAAACCAGGGAGCAGGTGGATTTCCTGGACCAGCTGGGGTGCGAACAGGTCCAGGGCTTCTATTTTGCAAAGCCCATGCGGGAACTGGACTTTGACCGCCTCTTAAATCAGCAGAAAAAAAGCAAAGAACGATAACCACTAGAGCCTGTGCCTCTCCGGCGTGGGCTCTTGACAAATGGATATAGATTGCATAAAATTTAATTGAAGCAAACTCATGGATTCGAGAATAGAGGTTATTATGGCAGACAAATATGAAGCCCTTCGACTGAAAAATCAGCTTTGTTTCCCCTTATATGCATGCTCCAAGGAGATCATCAATCACTATAAGCCGGTGCTGGATGATCTGGACCTGACCTATACGCAGTACATCACCATGATGGTCCTGTGGGAGAAGAAACAGATGAACGTGAAGGAACTGGGCAGCTATCTGTACCTGGATTCCGGTACGCTCACACCGGTCCTTAAGAAGCTGGAGAGCAAGCATTACATTGAGCGCAGCAGAGACAAGAAGGATGAGCGGGTGCTCAACGTGACGGTAACGCCGGAAGGAGAAAAACTCCAGGATCGCGCATTGTGTGTTCCCGGGAAAATGGCAGGCTGCATGATGGGAGCGCTGAACGAAGAAGAGGCAGCAACCTTATATACGCTGCTCTATAAAGTGATCGATCACCTGCACGAAAGAGGCTGAAAGACAAAGAAAAAGAGTGATGACTGTGCGTCCTCACTCCCTATATAAAACTCCCCAGTTTTATTTGCTGAATTAACAATAGCATACCAATGGTCACAAAAGAGACACACAAAGGGTGTCTCTTTTTTCTTGTTGGTTTTTTGGAGAAATATGGTATAGTATATAGATGTTGCAGTGCAGTTAATTTTATTAAGAAAATATTAAGCCTCTGTATGGTCTGCTTTTAATTCTGTCAGCGTATCATACAGAGTACTTTTGTTAATGAAATGAGGATTTAGAATGGCAAAACATACGCGATATGATGACGAAGAGGTCGTAACAAGGCCCAGGAGTTCTTCTTCCGGCAAGACATCTTCCGGAAAGTCGACAAGATCCAAGTCCAAAAAGAAGAAGAAAAAGAAGAATTCCCGTACCGCGAAAGTAGCGCTTCTGATCGCAGAGATCGCTCTGCTGTTCGCATTACTCTTTGTTTTCTATGTGATCCATACCGGCACCAAGGTGGGGAAGGTCTCTTTGAACGATGAAGAGATCGTAGCCAAGATGAACACCAATGTTGTGGAAAACGAAGAAATGAAAGGCTATCGTAACATCGCACTGTTCGGTGTGGATACCAGAAGCAAGAACAATCTGACATCCAATACCCGAAGCGATGCTATCATGGTACTTTCCATCAATCAGGATACCGGCGACATGAAGATCGTCTCCGTATACCGTGATACCTACTTAAACCTGAGCAACGATTCCTATAATAAATGTAACGCAGCCTATGCCAAGGGTGGTCCCGAGCAGGCCATCAATATGCTGAACATGAACCTGGACCTGAACATTACGGACTTTGTGACCATCGGCTTCCAGGGCCTGATCGATGTAGTAGACGCCTTAGGTGGTGTTGAGATCGATATCCAGGAAAATGAGATCAGTTATCTGAACGACTACCAGCGGTCCATGTTTGTCAGCGAAAGCGGTGTGGGTGCCTTAAATGAAAATATCGTAAAAGTAACCCATTCCGGTCTGCAGACCTTAAACGGCTTACAGGCTACCGCATATTGCCGTATCCGTTATGTAGGCAACGACTTTGGCCGTACCGAGAGGCAGCGTACCGTCTTAAATCAGATCTTTGAGAAGAGTAAGACCATGAGCGTATCCCAGTTAAATGAGATCGCCAATGAACTCTTTGATGAAGTATATACTTCCTTGGATCTTTCCGAGATCCTGGAGATGATCGGAGAAGTCAACAAGTACCAGATCACTGCCATGGACGGATTCCCGCAGATGAACCTGTTAACGACCGGAACGGTTGGCTCCAAGGGAAGCTGCGTCATCCCCAGAGATCTGTCCGACAATGTAGTATGGCTGCACCAGTTCCTCTTTGAGGATTCCAATTATACGGTATCCGCTGAGGTACAGGAGTACAGCAACCGGGTAGCATCCGACACGGCCGGCATCAGTAAATGATGATCGCCTGAAGGGAAAGAAGAGAACAGATAATAAGAAAGGAGTTGTCAGGGATCTGACAACTCCTTTTTCGCATCTGCCGGGGCAAATGCTGCAAGATAAACGCAGAGAGTGGGATTCGAACCCACGCACCGGAAACCGGCCTAAAGCATTTCGAGTGCCTCCTCTTGGACCACTTGAGTATCTCTGCATGCTGTTCTATTATAGCGATTCGGCTATTTTGAGTCAACATACAAGGCTTTAATTTGGAGGGGGAATAGGCTATACTGAACATAACGAATCGGAGCGTTCCTGTAACGGTTCATGGAAACAGAATAAAGGAGGTTTTCTATGCTTAGAATTGGTATGCTTACAAGCGGTGGCGATTGTCAGGCACTGAATGCGGCCATGCGCGGCGTGGTGAAATGTCTTACCTGCAGTACGAAGGATCTGGAGATCTACGGTTTTCTGGATGGTTATAAGGGCCTTATCTATGGCAACTTCCGTATGCTGACCGGCGCGGATTTTACCGGTATCCTGACCAAGGGCGGTACGATCCTGGGAACCTCCCGTATGCCCTTTAAACAGATGCGCGATCCCGATGAGAACGGTCTGGATAAAGTGGATGCCATGAAGCAGAACTATTACAAGCTGCAGCTGGATTGCCTGGTGATCCTGGGCGGAAACGGAACCCATAAGACAGCGAATCTTCTGCGGGAAGAGGGACTGAATATCATCACCCTTCCCAAGACCATCGATAACGATCTGTGGGGAACCGATATGACCTTTGGCTTCCAGAGCGCAGTGGATATCGCAACCGATTGTATCGACTGCATTCATACGACAGCATCCTCCCATGGACGCGTGTTTATCGTGGAAGTCATGGGCCACAAGGTGGGCTGGCTGACGTTAAATGCCGGTATGGCAGGCGGAGCGGATATCATCCTGATCCCTGAGATCCCCTACAAGATCGACAAGGTTGTGGAGGCGATCCAGGCCAGAAACAAGAGAGGCAGCCGGTTTACGATCCTGGCAGTGGCAGAGGGCGCCATTTCGCATGAAGATTCCAAGCTCTCCAAAAAGGAATACAAGGAAAAATTAAGCCATTATCCCTATCCGTCCGTTTCCTACGAACTGGCGGAAGCGATCTCCAAGAAGACCGGACAGGAAGTGCGGGTTACCGTACCCGGACATACCCAGAGAGGTGGAGCACCCTGTCCCTATGACCGCGTATTTGCCAGCAGACTGGGCGCGGAAGCAGGTTCTCTGATCCTGAAGGGAGAATATGGTTTTATGGTGGGCATTCGCAATCGGGAGATCGTGAAGGTCCCGCTGGAAGATGTGGCCGGAAAGCTGAAAATGGTAGATCCGGAATCTTCCATCATCAAAGAAGCAAAATCACTGGGCATCAGCTTTGGTGATTAAAGAAAGTTCTGGGGAATAAGATGTCATATACAGCACTTTATCGTAAATACCGGCCAATGGGCTTTCAGGATGTAAAGGGACAGGACGCCATCGTCACTACCCTGAAGAACCAGATCAGCCATGAGCGTACCGGCCATGCCTATATTTTCAGCGGTACCCGTGGCACCGGAAAGACCACCATTGCCAAGATCTTTGCGAAAAGCGTAAACTGTGAGAATCCCCAGGACGGCAATCCCTGCGGGGAATGTGCCGTTTGCAAAGCTATTGCATCGGGAAGCAGCCTGAATGTGATCGAGATCGATGCGGCTTCCAACAACGGCGTAGACAACATCCGACAGATCATTGACGAAGTATCCTACTCTCCCACCCAGGGTAAGAAGAAGGTATACATCATCGATGAGGTACATATGTTATCAACGGGGGCCTTCAATGCCCTGCTCAAGACACTGGAGGAACCCCCTGAATACGTGATCTTTATTCTGGCGACCACGGAGATCCACAAGATCCCCATTACCATTTTGTCCCGTTGCCAGAGATATGATTTTAAGCGGATCCCCAACGAGACCATCGCACAACGTCTCTCGGAGATCCTGGAAAAAGAACAGATCGAAGCGGAAGAGAAGGCTGTGCGTTACGTGGCCATGGCAGCCGACGGCTCCATGCGTGACGGCCTGAGCCTGCTGGACCAGTGCATCGCCTTTCATCTGGGCCAGAAGCTGACCTATGACATGGTCCTGGATGTGCTGGGGGCTGTGGATACCAGCGTGTTCAGCAAGCTGTTTCGTGCACTTCTGGACGGAAAGGTTCCGGCTTGTATGGACGTGATCTCCCAGATCGTGGATCAGGGAAGGGAGCCTCTGCAGTTTATTCAGGACTTTATCTGGTATTTACGAAATCTCCTGCTCTTACAGGTTTCGGATGTATCCGAAGATGTGCTGGGAACTTCTGCTGAAAATATGGGGCGTATGAAGGAAGAAGCAGCCCTTGCGGACTCGCTGACCATCATGCGCTATATTCGTGTTTTATCGGAACTGAGTAACCAGATCCGCTATGCGGCCCGCAAGCGGGTGCTGATCGAAGTAGCACTCATTAAGCTGTGCAAACCGGAAATGGAAGTCGATACCGAATCCCTCTCCGAGCGGATCCGTGTATTGGAAGAGAAGATTGAAAACGGCGTGGTTGCCTATGCTCCCGCAAACGGACAGGCACCTGAAAATGCGGAATACCTTCAGGAGCCCAAGGCCCATCTTCCCGCAGCGCTGCCGGAAGATGTGGAACTGGCCCGCAATAAGTGGCCCCAGATCCTGGCCCAGATCTCCCAGGGAGCAGCGACCATTCTGCGAAAGAACCGGATCAGCATAGAAAACAACCAGCTGGCGGTGGTCCTGTCCAATCCTACGGAATACGATTTTATCAAGCAGGATGCCATCGTGACAGAGATCAAGGCGGCCATCGGCAAGCTGATCGGCAAGGAAGTGGAGATGAAGGTGATCTCCACCGGATCCCAGAAGGAAACAGACCATAAGTATCCGGATATCCTGCAGGGAGCGATCAATCTCTCCGGGGTGAACATCGGTGAGATCGAAGAGGACGGAACGGAAGCCTACGAACAGGAACCTGCAGGGGAAGAGATGACGGAACCGGTGCAGGAGGAACATGTTGTGCCTGCTGCGCAGCATACTGACGCTCCGCAGGGTGACGCAGACTACGACATCGAAGAAGATGACGAGGATGAACCGGAAGAAGAACTGGATGATACGGTTTAAACTTTATAAATGAAGAAAAGAAACAAAGGAGATAAGTATTTATGGCAAGAAGAGGTGGATTTCCCGGAGGCGCAATGCCCGGAAATATGGCAAATCTGATGAAACAGGCACAGCGTATGCAGCGCCAGATGGAGGAAAGCCAGAAGGAACTGGAGACAAAGGAGTTTTCCGCAAAGGCCGGTGGCGGTGCTGTGGAAGTGGTTGTAAGCGGCAGCAAGGAAGTACTGCGTGTGACCATTTCTCCTGAAGCGGTAGATCCCGATGATGTGGAAATGCTGCAGGACCTTATTGTAGCAGCAACCAATGAAGCGCTGAAGGCAGCAGAAGAAGCCGGCGGCGAATTAATGAGCAAGATGACAGGCGGTTTGACCGGAGGACTTCCTTTCTGATGGATCTTTACAGCGGTTATATCAACAAGCTCATCGAAGAATTGGCGGCGCTACCCGGAATCGGAAACAAGTCAGCCCAACGGCTGGCTTTTTATCTGATCAATATGCCATCCGACCGTGTCCGGCACCTGACAAAGGTGATCATGGACGCCAAGGAAAATGTGAAGCATTGTAAGATCTGCTGTACCATGACGGATCAGGAGATATGCCCCATCTGTGCCAATAAGGCCAGAAATCATAAGCAGATCATGGTTGTGGAGAACTCCCGTGATCAGGCAGCTTATGAGAAAACCGGAAAATACGATGGAGTATATCATGTGCTGAACGGATCGATCTCGCCGCTGCTTGGCATCGGCCCCGGAGATATTAACCTGAAGGAACTGATGGTAAGACTGGAGGGGGATGTGGATGAAGTGATCATCGCCACCAATTCCTCTTTGGAAGGTGAGACCACCGCCATGTATATCAGCAAACTGATCAAACCCACCGGGATCAAAGTAACCCGCATCGCCAGCGGCGTTCCGGTAGGAGGAGATCTGGAAAATATAGATGAAGTAACACTGCTACGGGCACTGGATGGCCGTACGGAATTGTAAGAAGGGGTGAAAGTATGGAAAGAAGAGAATTTGGAACGATCAACGGAAGAACTGCCTATCTGTATACCATTTCCAATGAGAATGGCATGAAGGCAGAGATCCTGGACTACGGCGCTATTTTACAGAGCCTGTATGTTCCCGGAAAGAACGGAGAGACCGTCGATGTTTGTCTGGGATTTGACACCATCGAAGAGTACAGCGTTAACGAACCTTTTATGGGAGCGACGGTAGGCCCCTGCGCTAACCGGACAGCAGGTGCCGCGTATGAGATCGACGGGGTTTCCTATAAGATGGCGGTTAACGATGGCCCCAACAACCTGCACAGTGATGTGAACCTGGGCTACCATAAGACCTTTTTTGATGTGGATGCAAAGAAGGATAGAATTACCTTAAGCATTACCGATCCCGACGGGACCATGGGCTTCCCGGGAACCAAGGCATTTTCCGTTACCTATACCGTAACGGCGGATAATGCACTGCAGCTGGATTATCATGTTACCACAGACAAAAAGACCATCATCAATCCGACGAATCATTCCTATTTCAATCTGTCCGGACATGCGGCAGGTTCCATGGAGCAGCATATCCTGACCCTGAAGGCAAGCCATTACACACCGGTTGTGGAGGGCTCTATCCCCACCGGCGAGATCGCACCGGTTGCGGGAACACCCATGGACTTTACTGAACCTAAGGCCATTGGAAAAGATATTGCGGCTGATTTTGAGCAGCTGGGCCTGACCGGCGGTTACGATCACAACTGGGTGATCGATCACTATGACGGATCCCTGCGTACCATCGCTGTATTACAGGATCCTGCATCCGGCAGAAGAATGGAAGTAAGTACTACACTGCCCGGTGTGCAGTTCTATGCCGGAAACTTTATCGGGGATCGTAAGGCAAAGGGAGGCAACATGTATCACAGCCGTTGCGGACTGGCCCTGGAAACCCAGTATTTCCCGGATACCATCCATCACGCAAACTTCCCTTCCTATCTGTTTGATGCAGAGCATCCGTACCAATCTACAACGGTTTATCGGTTTTTCCAGGACTGATAGGCGGACAGGATCTTTTACATGCCTAAGAACGACGAGCATACATATTACGACGATGAAACGGGACAAAAGGAAAGCTACAAGACCAGGATCCGCAGGCATCGTCTGGCCAATCTGTATCGGATCTTTCTGATCCTGCTCCTTGCGGGGGTAGTGATCTTTGCCCTGATCGTACAGAATAACAACCGAATATTCAGTGAGTACGAAGTGACCTCTTCGGCGGAGCGAAGTGCCAACATTTCCACGGCTGTTTCCATGGAACTGGGCGGCACGATCTTTACTTACAGCCGGGATGGTATGAGCTGCGTGGATACCAAGGGAAGTGCCAAATGGAACCAGACCTATGAGATGAAGGCACCTATGGTGGCTACTTGCGGAAATATGGCGGCAGTGGGCGATTATGACGGAGAGAGCATCTATGTGGTCAACACTTCCGGGGTCCAGGGAACCATCAGTACCCAGTATCCCCTGAAGAACCTGTGCGTGGCAGCGAACGGTGTAACGGCAGCGGCTCTGGATGACGGAAACATTACATGGATCTACTTATATGATAAAAGCGGAAACACTCTGATCCAGATCCGGACCACCATGTCGCAAAGTGGATATCCGCTTTCCATGAGCCTTTCCCCAAACGGGATCTTGCTGACGGTGTCCTATCTGTTCGTGGATAACGGCGATATCAAGGCCAGAGTGGCCTTCTTTAACTTCGGAGAAGTGGGGCAGAATGAGGCGGATAACTATGTCAGCGGCTATGACTATACCGATACCATCGTTCCGGAAGTGCAGTTTGTAAACAATGCCTGCGCCTTTGCGGCAGCAGACAGCCGTCTGATGTTCTACAGCGGAAGCCAGAAGCCTGTGATGAAGTCGGAGACCATGATCCAGAATGAGATCCAGTCCATTCATTACGGAACGGGCGCAGTGGGCGTGGTGACACCGGACATGTCCGGAGCAAGCCGCTACATCCTGACCATCTATGACATGAACGGAGAAGAGCTTCTGAAAGAAGGGCTGGATATGGAATATAAGGATATCCTCATCGAGGATACCTATATTCTGATCTATAATGATGCGGACTGCCTGATCTACAGTATGAAGGGTGTAAAGAAATACGAAGGGCAGCTGGGAGGCGATGTATCCCTCCTGATCCCCGGGCGGGATGCAGGACATCTCACCGCGGTGACCCAGACGGAAATAAAGGAAATTGTTTTAAGATGACAGGAATATTGTTTATCATAACCGTGGGATTGGTGTTATGGAGAGGCCTGGTTGGCTTTCACCACGGTTTTGTAAAGGAGCTGGTGGGCTTTCTCGGAATCGTGATCTGGGTTGTCCAATTGCTCCTGCTGGTCATTACGGTGGAAAGCTTCCGGCATAATGACCTGATCAGCGGCATCGTGGCCATCGTGATCCTGCTGGTATTCGGATTGTTTCACAAAGGGATCAAGCTGATCTCCATACCGGCCAAAATAGCATCCCATATACCGGTGATCCATTTGCTGAACAAGCTGGCAGGGATTGCCGTAGGGGTACTGGAAGCGTGTTCCTTTCTGTGGGTGTTCTTCTGCTACACCGATGCCTTCGGCGGGGAGGCGGTTCAAACATGGATCGCCGGACAGCTGCAGGGAAATGATTGGCTTACCTGGTTAAAGAGCCATAATTATCTGGTGGATACCATCCGCTACTGTATGCGTTCCATCAGCGGCTATATAGCCGGTTTGATCAAAGGATTATAAAAGAAAAGAGACAGCACCCAATGAGAATCAACATTTGGTGCTGTTTTTTGTTTGAGCCACAACGGATAGTGGTGGCCCAAAAACCCGATAAATGAAAGAAGTATGGCGGTTGACGGAGAAAAAAAGCAGGTGCTATAATGAAATTCCACCGCCGAAAAAGGGTATGAAAAATTCTTTTAAAAAGATTTGAAAAAATCCCTTGACGCTTAAAAATCGTTGTGATAGTATAACAACGTTGCGCCGATGAAGTCAAAGCTTTCCGGCGATCGCACATTGACATATAAACAGTAATGCAACCCTGAAAATTTCAAGAATGAAATTCGAGCGGATAAATATCCGTTCAGTAGCAGTAATGCTATTCAGAACAAGCAGTAAAAACGGAAGTTCTTACAAAGAATAAGCCAGTTTAGAACTGGCTGGGAAAACAAACTTTAATACGAGAGTTTGATCCTGGCTCAGGATGAACGCTGGCGGCGTGCTTAACACATGCAAGTCGAACGAAGTTATATCGCTGACAAAGCTTCGGCAGAGTCTTGATGTAACTTAGTGGCGGACGGGTGAGTAACGCGTGGGTAACCTGCCCTTTACCGGGGGACAACATTTGGAAACGAATGCTAATACCGCATAAGACCACAGAGTCGCATGACTCAGGGGTCAAAACTGAGGTGGTAAAGGATGGACCCGCGTCTGATTAGCTAGTTGGTGAGGTAACGGCTCACCAAGGCGACGATCAGTAGCCGGCCTGAGAGGGTGAACGGCCACATTGGGACTGAGACACGGCCCAGACTCCTACGGGAGGCAGCAGTGGGGAATATTGCACAATGGGGGAAACCCTGATGCAGCGACGCCGCGTGAGT
>JAILDL010000023.1 GCA_024689465.1 Lachnospiraceae bacterium | reverse complement strand
TGGTGTATTGCAGCTCCACCGGTGCGATACCGGAGCAGCCCATGGGAACACGGATCGCAGAAGTCGATCACTTTGACGGAACGGATGTAAGAGGGTGCTACAGCCAGTCCAAAGCATTGGCCACCCAGGCAGTGCTGGATGCCGTGCGATATAACGGGCTGAACGCCTGCGTAGTGCATCCCAGCGGGATCCTTGGTCCGGAAGATTTTGCAGTGGGAGAGACCACCGGTACGTTGATCAAGATCATCAACGGGGATATGCCGGCGGGGATCGACGGCTCCTTTAATCTTTGCGATGTCCGGGATCTGGCAGACGGAACCATTGCGGCTGCGGACAAGGGCAAAAAGGGAGAATGCTATATTCTGGGAAATGAAACGGTTTCCTTCCAGGAGTTTTCCAGGATGGTCAGTGATGAAGCGGGCTGCAAACCGGTCAAGATGTTCCTGCCGATCTGGGCAGCCAATCTTATGGGACAGATGATGGAAACGGTTGCCCATGCCAGAGGGAAAAAGCCCCTCCTAACCACCTTCTCTGTCTATAACCTGGCAAGAAACAATGCCTTTGATTCTTCCAAGGCAAAGGAGGAACTGGGCTATCATACCAGATCCTATCGGGAAACCATCCGGGATGAGGTCCGATGGCTGAAAGCTGTGGGCAAGATCGCATAGGCAGGAAATCGAAAAAAGCTCCTTTTAGAAAGAAATACGATCGAAAGACAAGACGGAAACAAAACTCTAACATTTCTATGTTACGATAGGGATAACAAAAGTTCGTAACAGGAGGTGTTGGAGTTTGTTTCGTTTACTGGTAGTGGAAGATGACCCGGAACTGAATAAAACTGTCTGTGAATATCTAAAGGCAAAGGGATATGAGACAAGTGGCTGCCTAAATGCCGGGGAAGCCTATGATGCCATGTATGGCAATTCCTTTGATCTGATCATATCGGATATCATGATGCCGCAGATCGACGGCTTTGAATTTGCCCGGACCGTGCGGAAGTTAAATGAAAATATCCCGATCCTGTTCATGACGGCCAGAGAGGACTTTGAAGCCAAGCAAAAAGGATTTTTAGCGGGAATCGATGATTATATGGTAAAACCCATCAACCTGGAAGAACTCTGCCTCCATGTGGGAGCGCTGCTTCGCCGTGCCGGCATTGCCAATACCAGGCGTCTGGAGATCGGAAAGCTGATGGTGGATACCGATGAACATATCGTAACGGTGGATGGAGAAGAGATCCCCCTTACCCAGCGGGAATTCAACATTCTCTTTAAACTTCTTTCCTTTCCGAAGAAGACCTTCACCAGAGGGCAACTGATGGATGAATTCTGGGATGCGGATTCCGATGCGACACCCAGAGCGGTGGATGTATATATGACAAAGCTGCGGGAGAAATTCGCTGGCTGTGATGATTTCGAGATCGTAACGGTGCGCGGATTGGGCTACAAGGCGGTTCCGAAGGAGTAAGGATGGAAAAAAAGACAGGCAGTATCTTTTCGTTAAAACGATATATCATTTTCTTTCTGCTGATCGCTTTTGTGGTGACCTGCAGTTTTTATCTGTTTCTCAGAAACTTTGATTTTACAAAGGAACAGATTCAGCAAAATGCGATCCTGACGTTTTTAAATATCTTTTTCTTAAGTCTGCTGTTTTGCGTGATCGACGGTGTGCAGCGGAATATCATGATCAAACGTCCGGTGAATCGGATCCTGGCGCTGACAAGGGAACTGGCAAAAGGGAATTTCAAGGCACGCATTCATAAGGTATCGGATATTCCGGGACGCAATGAATTTGATCTGATCGCGGATAATATCAATAAGCTGGCGGAGGAACTTTCCGGGATCGAAACCCTTCGAAGTGATTTTGTTTCCAACGTTTCCCATGAGATCAAGACGCCCCTTTCCGTGATCGGCAATTATGCAACCCTGTTGCAGGCGCCGGAACTGGGAGACGAGAAGCGGATGGAATATGCTGCGGCGATTTCGGGAGCGGTTACCAGGCTCTCCGACCTGGTTTCCAATATCCTGAAACTGAACAAACTGGAAAATCAGCAGATCTATCCGGAGAAGACTACCTATGATCTGGGAGAGCAGCTGGCAGAGTGCATTGTCGGCTTTGAGGAGATCTGGGAAGAAAAACAGATCCGTATCGAGACGGACCTGTCCGATGATCTGCGGATCACACAGGACCGGGAACTGCTTTCTCTGATCTGGAACAATCTCTTATCCAATGCCTTTAAGTTTACCGGGGCAGGGGGAGAAGTGAGGATCGAAGCCCGGTATGCCACAGATGCGGACCTTCCGGAAAGAGATCCAAACACTGCGGCCAAACGAAAAGGAGACAACCTGCAGGATACACGTCTTATTCTGGTGCGGGTTTCCGACACCGGCTGCGGCATGACGGAGGAGACCGGGAAGCATATTTTTGATAAATTCTTTCAGGGGGATACCTCCCATGCCACAAAAGGAAACGGACTGGGCCTTGCTCTGGTGAAGCGGATCATTGATATCTGCGGAGGTACCATTACGGTTCGTTCAAGGCTTGGGGAAGGAAGTACCTTTACTGTATTTTTTAATGAAACAGAAACATAAGGCAAACAAAACAAAAACAATTCTTTCGTATGCTTAGATCATCAAAAAAATCAAACCATACGGAGGACATTTAAAATGAATGAAACAACAAACTTTGAGTACCGGTACAATGCAGATCGTGCAAAAGAGGCAGAAGCCATCCGGAGAAAATATGTTAAGCCGGAAGAGGATAAGCTGGAGGTGCTGAAAGCCTTAGATCGAAAAGCAGAGAGTAAGGGAAAGATCGCGGCGATGATCCTGGGCGTTCTGGGGGCGCTGATCCTGGGAGGCGGCATGAGCCTGATCATGGAAGGAGCGGCAGCATTTCTGGTACTGGGCATTATCATTGGAGTGATCGGGCTGATCGTGCTTGGTTTTGCATATCCCGTCTACAAAAATCTGACCACACGGGAGAGAGCAAAGGTGGCGGATCAGGTCGAAGCACTGGCAAAAGAAATTCAATAAAAAAAATTTTTTGATCGTGAATGTATATTCATGCATCATTGTATACAATAACGCAGAAATATTTTTAATCCCTTTCAGATCGATCCAAACAGCAGAGCCAAAACAGTGTACAATACAAAGGCAGATGCGAAATATAGAGGAAACAGGGTAGAGATTCATGGAACAGAACACGCAAACTGAAAAGAAACGGTGCATCCTGGTTTGTGCAGGGGATTTTACACCGGTGGAGATCGAAAAAAACGAAGGGGATCTGGTCGTTGCCTGTGACGGCGGCTATGAATATTGCCAGATGATCGGTCTGCAGCCGGATATTATCCTGGGGGATTATGACTCCGTATCGGAGCATGTAAGGAGCCAGATCGATTCCATAAAGGAGGAAGGGCTGGCGGAAGTGATCACCCTGCCGGTGGAAAAGGATGATACGGATACCATGGCGGCGCTGCGGGTAGGTCTGGAGCGGGGCTACAGGGACTTTCGGATCTACGGAGCCCTGGGGGGCAGAGTAGACCATACCATGGCGAACTTCCACAGTCTGGTATTTCTACTGGATCATGGGGCAAAGGGTTATATCTTAAGCCACGATACCATGGTAACGGCGATCCGCAACGATACCATGACCTTTCATCCGGGAATGGAGGGGATCGTTTCTCTGTTTCCCATGGGGGAGGAGATCTCCCATGTGACCATACGGGGGCTGAAATATCCTATGGAGGACGGCACGATCTCCAATGGCTTTCCCATCGGCGTCAGCAATGCCTTTATCGGAGAGCAGGCAGAGATAACTGTTGGACAAGGAACTGGATTAGTGATAGTAAGTTGGTAAAATTAGAAATTAGAAATGATAATTATGAAAACTTACGCAATCGAGTGTAAAGTTTTCTGAAAAAAGCATTGACATTATAAATGTAATCATGTAATATGAGTTTACACTCAATAAAGGTTGAACAAGAAATACTGATCTGATTCCCCTCAGATCAGGGCGAATATTTCTTCTTCAATAGAAAGATCGCACTATTTCAGACGTAGGAGCGATCTACCCCGTTTAGCTGAGAAGTAAATCCCCGACAAATGTAGTTAACCCCTATAAAACTGCACTTGTTTTACTTCCCAGAAATTTCATTTTCTACCCTTCGAAAAGTCTTCCACTGTCGCGGCGATCCCGGATAGTGGAAGATTTTTTGTGCAAAGGTTTTTTGTGCAGAGTAGAGATTGATAATTCCTTCACATGAGTGTATAATGCAAGCGTTGCTAGTGAGTGGTAGAGGAGTCTAACTCCTGTCTGCCATTTCCGATAGATTTGATTCGTAAATAGTAGATTCTAAAAGGAGAATTACATGAAAAAACCTACAGTACTTATGATTCTCGATGGATTCGGCATCAATCCGAAGACAGAAGGAAATGCGATCGCCATGGCGAAAAAGCCGGTTCTGGATGAACTGATGGCTACATATCCCTGTGTAAAGGGAAATGCATCCGGTATGGCCGTTGGTCTTCCCGACGGACAGATGGGTAACTCTGAGGTTGGTCACCTGAACATGGGTGCCGGCCGTATCGTTTATCAGGAGCTGACCCGTATCACCAAAGAGATCCAGGATGGCGATTTCTTCAAGAACCCCGAGCTTTTAAAGGCAATCGACAACTGCAAGAAGAACAATTCTTCTCTGCATCTGTACGGTCTGTTATCCGATGGCGGCGTGCACAGCCACATCACCCATCTTTACGGCCTGTTAGAGCTTGCTAAGAGAGAAGGCCTGGAGAAGGTTTATGTACATTGCTTCTTAGACGGCCGTGATACACCTCCCAAGAGCGGTATTGCTTTCATCAAGGCTCTGGAAGAGGAGATGGCAAAGATCGGTGTTGGTAAGATCGCTGTGATCTCCGGCCGTTATTATGCAATGGACCGGGATAAGAACTATGACCGTGTGGAGCAGGCTTACAAGGCACTTCGTAAGGGCGAAGGCCTGACTGCAAACAGTGCCGTTGAAGCCATTCAGGCTTCTTATGACCGGGATGAGACCGATGAGTTCGTAAAGCCCACCGTGATCCTGGAGAACGGACAGCCCACCGCTACCATTAACGATGGCGATTCCGTGATCTTCTTTAACTTCCGTCCCGACCGTGCCCGTGAGATTACCCATGTATTCTGCGATAACGAGTTTGACGCCTTTGATCGTGGCTCCAGACCCGACGTGGTTTACGTATGCTTCTCCGATTACGATCCCCTGATCCCCAACAAGGAGGTTGCTTTCAAGAAGGTGGAGATCACCAATACCTTCGGCGAGTGGCTTGCTGCAAAGGGAATGAAGCAGGCTCGTATCGCTGAGACCGAGAAATATGCTCACGTTACCTTCTTCTTTAACGGGGGCGTGGAAGAGCCCAATGAAGGAGAGGACCGTATTCTGGTAAACTCCCCCAAGGATGTTGCTACCTATGACTTAAAGCCGCAGATGAGCGCTTATGAAGTTTGCGATAAGCTGACCGGAGCGATCCGCAGCGGTAAGTATGATGTGATCATCATCAACTTCGCAAATCCCGATATGGTAGGCCATACCGGTGTGATCCCTGCTGCAGTAAAGGCCATCGAAGTAGTAGACGAGTGCGTTGGCAAGACCGTAGAAGCTCTGAAGGAAGTGGGCGGCCAGATGTTCATGTGCGCCGACCACGGTAATGCAGAGATGATGATCGACTACGAGACCGGTGAGCCCTGGACGGCACACACTACCAATCCCGTGCCTTTCATGATCGTCAACGCAGATCCTTCCTATAAGCTTCGTGAGAACGGCTGTCTGGCAGACATCGTGCCTACTCTGATCGATATGATGGGTATGGAGAAGCCTGCTGAGATGACCGGACAGAGCTTACTGATCAAAGGGTAAACGTTTTATGCATTTGGTTGAATAAATATTCGAAAAGCAGTTATTTTAGGTGACTTGACACCTGTAAGTTTTTTATTTATGATACATTAAGTGCTGTTGCTTAAGTGCATAGATAACGTAGGTTTACAAAGGGGTAACGGTATGTCCGTTATCCCTTTTGAATTTTTACTTTATCGCTTTAACCCTTTAAAGTGTTTAAGGGATAAATTAAATTTATAAACTTGCATTTCAGCATAATCTTTTAAGGTGGGATAGGATATGAGCAGATATATTCTGAAGCGTGTATTGTTGGCTATCGTTACGATCTTCATCATTACCGTGATCACTTTCTTTACCATGAATGCCATCCCCGGCGGACCCTTCAACTCAGAGAAGGCTTCTTCCCCGGAGGTTCGTGCAGCTCTGGAAAAACGTTATAACCTGGATAAGCCGGTAGGAGAACAGTACATCATTTATATGGGTAATCTGTTCCACGGAGATCTGGGTATCTCTACCAAGACCGGTCGTGACATCGCGCAGACCATTACGGAGTCCTTTAAGATTTCCGCTAAGCTGGGCGGTATGGCAGCTGTTGTTGCCATTTTCTTCGGCATCATCTTCGGCAGCATCGCTGCGCTGATGCGTAACAGGGTTCCGGACCGTCTGATCGTCTTTTTCTCAACACTGGCCACGGCGGTGCCAAGCTTCGTGCTGGCGACCTTGCTGCTGTATGTTTTCTGTATCCGACTGGAACTGCTTCCGGTCTGGTCTACGGAGAAGCCGAACTATGTGTTGCCGGTTATTTCCCTTTCCTTATATCCCATGGCATACATCACCCGTCTGACCAAGACCAGTATGTTGGATGTACTGAATCAGGATTATGTGCGTACCGCACGGGCAAAGGGTGTTATGCCCTGGAAGGTCATCTTTAAGCATGCCCTTCGAAATGCCCTGATCCCGGTCATCACCTACGTCGGCCCCATGCTTGCTTCCATCCTGACCGGTAGTATGGTCATCGAGTCCATCTTTACCGTAGGCGGTTTGGGCAGCAAGTTTGTAACCGGTATCAATAACCGTGATTATCCCATGATCATGGGAACCACCATTTTCCTGGCAGTCCTCATGGTTGTCATGAATCTGGTATCCGATCTTGTTTATAAGCTGGTTGACCCCAGAATTAACTTTAGCTAAAGGAGAAGTCTGATGAGCGAAATTGATAAGATGCCGAAAAAAGCACCCTTCAGCATGCAAATCGACTTATCCAAGTTCGAAAAGGCAACTGAAGAAGAAAAGAAACAGCAGGATGTCATGAGCGAATCCACTACCTTCCTAAAGGACAGTATGCGGAAGCTCTTTAAGAACCCCCTGGCTGTATTCAGTATTGTTGTTCTAGTCTGTATCATCCTTTTGATCGTGATCGCACCCAAGGTAGTGCCTTACGGTTATTCCGAGATGCTGCAGGTCAACGGAGTCCGTGATAAGACCGCCCAGAACCTGGCGCCTATGACCTACTCCGAAAATGAGCTTGCCTATATGGAAGAAACAGGAGAGAAGCTGTTCCCCCACATCTTCGGAACCGATGAGCTGTGCCGTGATTACTTCATCCGTGTGGTATACGGAACCAGAGTTTCCCTGTCCGTTGGCCTTTTTGCAAGTATCATCGTTTTGATCATCGGTGTATTGTACGGCAGTATCTCCGGATATGCCGGCGGCAAGACCGACCTGATCATGATGCGTGTGGTGGATATCATCTATTCCCTGCCGGATATGCTGGTCATGATCCTTCTTTCCGTTGTATTAAAGGAAGTTATGCCGGACATGCCCGGTGTCCTTGGCAAGCTGGGATCCAACATGATCGCGATCTTCATGGTATTCGGTCTGCTCTACTGGGTAGGTATGGCCAGACTGATCCGTGGACAGATCCTGTCTGTTAAGGAAAATGAGTATGTACTGGCTGCCCGCACCATCGGCGCTAAGCCCGGACGGATCATCCGCAGACACATCCTTCCCAACTGTCTGAGCGTTATCATCATTACAACTGCATTGCAGATCCCTTCTGCAATTTTTACAGAGTCATTCCTCAGTTTTATCGGCCTTGGTGTACAGGCTCCCATGCCTTCCCTCGGCTCTTTGGCAAACGCTGCCAGAGGCGGTCTGAACAGTTATCCTTATAAGCTGCTGTTCCCCGCATTGATGATCTGCCTCATCGTACTGGCTCTGAATCTGTTAGGCGACGGTCTGCGCGATGCGCTGGATCCCAAGCTGAGAAAGTAAGGAAGGAGAAGATATGAGCGAGAAAATTCTTGAAGTAAAGAATCTGCATACATCCTTCTTTACAGATTCCGGCGAAGTAAAAGCAGTCAACGGCGTATCCTTTGATCTGGATGCAGGAAAGATCCTTGGTATCGTTGGCGAGTCCGGTTCCGGTAAGTCCGTAACCGCATATTCCATCATGCAGATCCTGGCTTCTACCGGAAAGGTAGTGGACGGCCAGATCCTGTATCGTGGAGAAGATATCTTAAAATACGACAAGAACCAGATGCGTCAGTTCCGTGGAAAGAAATGTTCCATCATCTTCCAGGATCCCATGACCAGTCTGAATCCTACTTTTACCATTGGCTCCCAGCTGATGGAAGCCATCCTGCTGCATACCAGCCGTAACAAGCAGGAAGCCCATGACAGAGCTGCCGAGATGCTGACACTGGTAGGTGTTAATGAGCCGGAGAAGCGTTTAAAGCAGTATCCCCACGAGTTATCCGGTGGTATGCGTCAGAGAGTAATGATCGCCATGGCCCTTGCCTGTGAGCCGGATATCCTGATCGCAGATGAGCCCACAACGGCGCTGGATGTGACCATTCAGGCACAGATCCTGGAGCTGATGCAGGAACTGCAGAAGAAGCTGGGGATGGCTATCATTCTGGTAACCCATGATCTGGGTGTTATCGCAGGTATGTGCGATGAGATCATCGTTATGTACGGTGGTCGTGTATGTGAGAGAGGTACCGCGGAGGACATTTTCTACAATCCAAAGCACGAATATACCAAGGGATTGTTACGTTCCATTCCCAATACCACCAATCAGAAGGAAAAACTGGTGCCCATCGGAGGAACCCCCATCAATCTTCTGAACATGCCCAAGGGCTGTGCATTCTGTGCCCGTTGCTCGGAGGCTATGAAGGTCTGTCTGGAAGCCGTTCCCGAAGAGATCAAGCTCAGTGAAAGCCATTACGCATCCTGCTGGATGAACGTAAAAGAACTGATGCAGAAGGAGGGAGGTGCTTCCCATGAGTAATGAAGAGAAGAATGTTCAAAAGCTTGTGGAAGTAAACGGCCTGAAGCAGTACTTCCCGGTAAAGTCCGGATTTGGTAAGACCATTCCGTTAAAGGCTGTGGACGGTGTTTCCTTTGATATCATGCCCGGTGAGACCTTAGGTCTGGTAGGAGAGTCCGGATGCGGTAAGACCACTGTCGGTCGTTCCATCCTGCGTCTCTATGAGCCGACCGCCGGTGAAGTCCGTTACAACGGGGAACTGATCACGAAGAAGAACATGGCAGAGTACCGCAAGGAAATGCAGATGGTATTCCAGGATCCCTATTCCTCCTTAAATCCCCGTATGACCGTAGAGGATATCATCGGAGAGCCTCTGGATGTACATAAGCTGTACACCTCCAAGGGAGAGAGAAGAGACAAGATCCTCCATCTGATGGAGCTGGTCGGTCTGAATGCGGAGCATGCTACCCGTTATGCCCACGAGTTCTCCGGCGGACAGAGACAGCGTATCGGTATCGCAAGAGCCCTGGCAGTGGATCCCAAGTTCATCGTCTGTGATGAGCCGGTATCTGCACTGGATGTTTCCATCCAGGCACAGGTCATCAATATGTTTGAAGAACTCCAGGAGAAGCTGGGTGTGGCGTATCTGTTCATCGCCCATGACCTGCTGGTGGTTCACCATATCTCCAATCGGATCGCCGTTATGTACCTGGGCAAGATCGTGGAGATCGCGGATGCGGATGAGTTAAACGATAACCCCATGCATCCCTATACACAGTCCCTGCTGTCTGCGGTTCCCATTCCGGATCCCAAGATCGCAAAGGCAAAGAAGCGTATCGTTTTAGAGGGAGATGTTCCTTCTCCTTTGAAGATGCCCAGCGGCTGCGCATTCCGTACCAGATGCAAATATGCGACGGAGCGTTGTGCACAGGAGTGCCCGAACCTGGTAGACCGTGGAAACGGCCATAAGGTGGCATGCTTCAACAAGTAAATTTTTGAGATTAACGGGGTTTTCCTGTTAATACTATACACATGGCGAAAGCCAAATTTTTTAGGAGGTAGTTTTATGAAAAAAGTTACAGCTCTCGTTCTTTCTGTTGCTTTAGTTCTCGGACTGACCGCTTGCGGTTCTGCTTCTTCCGATAACGGCGCTGCAGAAAGCACAACCACTGTAGAGACAGCTGCTGAAGCTACAACTGCTGATGCTGCTGAAGCTACAGAAACCACAACTGCCGGCCCTGCACCTGACTGGACCGGATACGATGCACTGATCGCACAGATCAAGGCTGAAACAGACTTCGCAGCTCGTGAAGCTCTGATGCACCAGGCAGAGGATATGCTCATGGAAACAGGAGCAGTTATCCCTATCTACTACTACAACGACATCTACATGCAGAGAGCAAACCTCTCTAACATCTACTGCAACCTGTTCGGATACAAGTTCTTCATGTATACACAGGGTACAGACGGCAAGCTTTCCTTAAACCTTGCTTCTGAGCCTGCATATCTGGATCCCGCTCTGAACAGCTCCGTTGACGGTGCTTGTCTTGCAGTTAACTCTTTTGGTGGTCTGTACACCTATGACGCTGATCAGAAGCTGGTTCCTCAGTTTGCTGAGGGCTACACCGTTTCCGATGACGGTCTGCAGTACACCTTCACCTTAAAGAGTGGCCTGAAGTGGTCCGATGGTTCCGACCTGACTGCAAAGGACTTCGTTTACAGCTGGAACCGTGTAGTTGATGAGAAGACTGCAGCTGACTATGCTTACATGTTCGATATCATCTCTACCAACGATGACGGTACTCTGAAGGTAGAAGCTACCGATGACACCACTCTGGTGATCAATCTGGATGCTCCTTGTGCTTACTTCCTTGACCTGATGGCATTCCCTACATTCTATCCTGTAAAGCAGGAAGCTGTAGAGTCTGCTGCTGATTGGGAGACCAATCCCGGCGCATGGGCTCAGGAAGCCGGCTTTGTAACCAGCGGTGCTTACACCCTGCAGAGCTGGAACCATGAAGAATCCATGGTTTATGTAAAGAACCCTTACTACTATGATGCTGAGAACGTAACCGTTGATGAGTTAGACTTCATGCTTTCTGCTGATGATACAGCGATCTACGCTGCATACAACGCAGGAAACGTAGACTTCATCGACACCGTTCCCACCGATGAGATCAAGAACCTGTTAGGTACAGATGAGTTCCACATCATTGAGAACCTTGGTACCTACTACGCAGCATTCAACGTAAACAGCTCTCTGTTCGACGGTATGACCGTAGAGCAGGCTAACGCATTCAGAAGAGCCATCACCCTTCTGATCGACCGTGATTACATCGTTGCAAACATCGGCCAGACCGGTCAGCAGGTAGCTACATCCTTCATTCCTGCAGGTATGCTGGATGGTAACGGCGGCGTATTCAAGGAGAATGATGCAGATTACACATACCCCAATGCAGATGCTGTAGGTTACTTCCCTGCTGAGTACTCTCAGGCGAACGTTGATGAAGCAATCGAACTGTTAAAGAGCGCAGGTTTCGAGTTTGATGACAACAACATGCTGTCTGCAAACACTCCTATCAACCTGAACTACTTAACAAACGATGGTTCCGGCCACATTGCAGTTGCTCAGGCTATGCAGCAGGATCTGGCTGTGATCGGTATCAACATGGAGATCACCTCTGAAGAGTGGAACGTATTCCTGGATGACCGTAAGGCTGGTAACTTCGACTTCGCTCGTGAAGGCTGGTTAGCAGACTTCAACGATCCTATCAACATGCTTGAGATGTGGACAACCGATTCCGGTAACAACGATTGCCAGTTCGGTCGCTAATCTGAGATTTGTTGGATCAACGGATCTGAATGAAAAACCTGAAAGGGGCATCGCTTCGGCGATGTCCCTTTTTTAGTGGGATAAGGTGGTGGAAGATTGAAATAAGACGTTGAAATTTGCTTGTTCCTATGGTAATATATGTGATGTTGCAGTTCTTATTTCTTGAATGGAGATGCGAAGATGGAAGCATTAAGAATCGTATTAACCGTAATCTTTATACTTGGATGTATTGCACTGGTTGCAATCGTTCTTTTGCAGGAAGGTAAGTCTCAGAATCTCGGTGCCATCAGTGGTATCGCTGATACCTATTGGGGCAAGAACAAAGGACGTTCTCTGGAAGGCAGACTGATCGTGATCACACGTTGCCTTGCCATCGGTTTCCTTGTTCTGGCAGCGATTCTGGACATGTCTATTTTCTAAGATCAGACTAGGATAATATCTCCTGCATAGAAGCAGGGGTTTGAGAAGAAGCACTCTGGTTCAGAGTGCTTCTTCTCATATATGGAATTATGCAGTAATTGTAGTGAATAAAAAGGATAGAAAAATATATGAGTAAAAAATACACAGAGGATGAGCTGAAGAAATTTATGGCCGGCAAATCCTCCGGGGAAGAAGAGAGGGAAGATAGTGTATCTTCTCTCATGAGTGAGGAGGAGAAGGAGCGTCGCAAGGAGATGCTCTGCAAGCTGGTGGAAGACGACATTTACGTCCCCATGAAGGAAAAAGAACTGGCAGCCTTCCTCCAGGTAAAAAAAGAAGACAGAGACGCCCTTCGTCTGGTACTGGATGAACTGGTACTGGAAGGAAAGCTGGAGCTTACTCCAAAGCGGAAGTATGTAAAGGGATCCGGCGCTGTGATGCTGGGTACCTTTATCAGCAATGCCAAGGGCTTCGGCTTTGTCCGGGTAGATGGTCAGGAGGAGGATTATTTCATCAGTCCCGACCATACCGGTGGCGCTTTCGATAAGGATACGGTGCAGATCCACGTTCTGGTGCCCAATGCCAGAGCAGGACGCCGTAAGGAAGCAGAAGTTGTAAGCATTGTTTCCAGAGGGATCACCCAGGTGGTGGGCCTGTTTCAGAAGTCCCGCAACTTTGGCTTTGTAGTGCCGGATAATACCAAACTGGACTGCGATATCTTTGTTTCCAAGAATAAGTGCATGGATGCCAAAGAAGGGGACAAGGTCGTTGTAAAGATCACCGATTACGGCACGGCCGATAAGAATCCGGAGGGCGAAGTCATCGAAGTTCTGGGCGATGCAGATGCAGCCGGTGTGGATGTACTTTCTATCATTCGTGAGTACGAACTGCCCCTGGAGTTTGAAAAGGAAGTGGAAAAGCAGGCAGCTTTATCTGCCAAGGAACTTCCCGAAGAGCATCTGGAAGGTCGTAAGGACCTGCGGGATATGCTGATGGTGACCATTGACGGGGAAGATGCCAAGGATCTGGATGATGCGGTCAGCCTTTCCAAAGAAGGGGATATCTATCATCTGGGCGTGCACATCGCGGATGTCAGCAACTATGTCCGGGAAAAGACTGCTCTGGATAAAGAGGCTTTAAAGCGCGGCACCAGTGTGTATCTGGTGGATCGCGTGATCCCCATGCTGCCCAGAGTATTAAGTAACGGCATGTGCTCTCTGAACGAGGGAGAAGACCGTCTGGCACTCAGCTGCCTGATGGATATTGATAAACACGGCAAAGTGGTTTCCTATGAGATTGCAGAGTCCGTGATCCGGTCCAAACGCCGGATGACCTATACGGCCGTTAATAAGATCATCACCGATCATGATCCGGAGACCATGGAACAATATAAGGAACTGGTGCCCATGTTCCTGGAAATGAAGGAATGTGCGGACATTCTCCGTGCGAACCGCAAGAAGAGAGGCTCCATCGACTTTGACCTGCCGGAATGCAAGATCATCCTGGATAAGGACGGAAAGCCGGTAGATATTAAGCCTTATGAGCGAAATGCAGCCACCATGCTGATCGAGGATTTCATGCTGGCAGCCAATGAGACCATCGCTGAAAACTTCTACTGGCAGGAGACCCCTTTTGTTTACCGGACCCACGATAACCCGGATCCTGACAAGATCCAGCAGTTATCCACCTTTATCGGAAACCTGGGCTACGGCATCAAGACCAAGCAAAAGGAAGTGCATCCCAAGGAGATCCAGCAGCTTTTGGCAAAAACCGTGGGAACCGAGGAAGAGGCGCTTATTTCCAGACTGGCCCTGCGCAGTATGAAGCAGGCTAAATACAGCACCGAGTGCACCGGCCATTTCGGCCTGGCCTGCACCTATTACTGTCACTTTACGTCTCCTATCCGAAGATACCCGGATCTGCAGATCCATCGCATCATCAAGGAGTACCTCCACGGAAGCCTGACGGATGACCGTTTAAAGCATTACGAAAAGATCCTGCCGGAAGTGGCCACCCATTCCTCCCAGACGGAGCGAAAGGCTGCAGATGCAGAGCGGGAGAGCGATAAGTTGAAGAAGGTCATGTATATGACGGAGCGGATCGGTGAAGAATTTGACGGCGTGATCAGTGGCATCACCGGCTGGGGCGCCTATGTGGAACTGCCCAATACGGTGGAAGGGCTGATCCCGGTTTCCAGCCTGATCGACGATTACTATCTCTATGAGGAGAAGTATCAGCGTCTCATCGGAGAGCGAAACGGCCGGGTATTAGAGCTTGGCAAGAGCGTACGGGTAAAGGTACGGAGTACGGACCTGCATGCCCGCACCATTGATTTTGAATTAATAGATTAGAGGTATGAACCATGGCAAAAGAAGGTATGAAACTGATTGCCAATAACAAAAAAGCCTATCATGATTATTTCATCGACGAAACCTATGAAGCCGGTATCGTGCTGGCAGGTACGGAGGTGAAGAGTCTGCGCCTTGGCAAGTGCAGCATCAAGGAAGCCTATGTGCAGGCAGATCATGGCGAGATGTTTATCTACGGCATGAACATCAGCCCCTATGAAAAAGGCAATATTTTCAACAAAGATCCCCTGCGGGTGCGGAAACTCCTGATGCACAAGCATGAGATCCGTGTTCTGGCCGGAAAGCTATCCGAAAAAGGCTTTACCGTTGTGCCCCTGGAAGTCTACTTTAAGGATGGCAGAGCCAAGGTAAAGATCGGCCTTGCCCGTGGTAAGAAGCTGTACGATAAGCGGGAGACCATCGCCAAGAAGGACCAGAAGCGGGAACTGGAGCGGGAATTCAAGGTGAAGAATCTGTAAGGTGTAGATAACAACAATGAGAAAGCTGATAATAAACAGCCTGCTTTCGGCAGGCCTGGCGATCCTCTTCCTGGCAGGCGTAAAGCCCTTGCAGGCCCATGCGGACAATGTGATCGTGTGCATTGATCCCGGTCACGGGGGAGAAGATCAGGGCGCATCCTACAGCGGTTATGACGAGAAGGATCTGGATTTTAAGATCGCTACCGCCATGTATGAAGAGCTAAGCCAGTATGAGGGTATTACCGTCTATATGACCCGCTACGGAGACGATACACTGTCTTTAAAGCAGCGTGCCCAGATCGCAGCAGGATATGGGGCAGAGTTTCTCTACAGCATCCATATCAATGCCTGTGACGATCACAAAATGTTCGGCTCCGAAGTGTGGATCTCCGCATACGGTAACCACTATGCCAAGGGACGATCCTTTGGCGAGATCGCGGAAAACGAGCTGGAGAGCACCGTAGGCGTTTATTCCAAGGGCGTAAAGACCAAGCTGTCCGGAAACGGAAAGCAGGATTATTACGGTATTATCCGTCATGCCCGCTCAAACGGTGTGACCGGGTGCATCATCGAGCATTGCTATATGGATAACGACCACGATATTGGCTATGCATTTAATGACGACATCCTTGTACAGATGGGAAAGGCCGATGCAACGTCTGTAGCCAAGTATTACGGTCTGAAGAGCACCACCCTGGGGAAAGACTACTCCGGATACAAACGGGCCGTATATGAGGCTCCTAAGGCCCCTGTACGGCAGGACGATACGCCACCGGAATATGTGAACATCGAACTGATGGAATACAATGCAGCAGAGAGTACCGCAAAGCTGCATGTCTGGGGAAAGGATTCCCAGACCAAGATCATTTATTATAACTACAGTTCTGATGGAGGCGCCACCTGGTCACCGCTTCACGGCTGGACCGCCGAAACAGAAGGGTACCTGACGATCCCCGTATCCGGTCCGGACGTGGTGATCGCACTATATAACCGATACTGTGGCGGGACTGAGAGCAATCATGTGATCTTGTACTAGGAGAATGGATCGCATCATGGATTATTTGCCAGAGTACTAAACAATGATCCAGGATCAGCCGAATTAAACTATGAGTTGAAGGAAGCAGCCTTGACGGAGGTTCTTCCTTCGCTTACAATCAATATACATTCAAGGGTTAGTCAAGGTTTCGACAGGGGTCTTGCAGCCGGAGAAGCTATCCGCAGGCGATGCGTCAAATCGCGAATCTAAATATAAACGCTAACGATAATTTAGCATACGCTGCCTAAGTGCAGCTGTCTGACCTAGAGCACCTACGCTTTAGGAACCAGGCATCGACTTCGTAGGAAACGACTGCTGCAAAGCTTTGAGCAGTAGGGCGTATCATGAAGCTACTGAAAGATGTGGGGTGTTTGTTTCCTGCATCCGGAGGGAATGAGGGCAACCGAAATAACAAACTACGATAGTAGAAGGACGGGGAATGGGTCTTTGGACGCGGGTTCGACTCCCGCCTAATCCACTGAAATCAAGGTGCGTGAACGTGTTATGTTCACGCACCTTTGTTTCTAAATTCTACACCTGCGACGAAGTTCCGGCAGCACTGAACGGAATAGGATTTAACCATGCGTTGATTTTTAAAAGCCGAACCCTTGCATATAATAAAAATATGTGTAAGAGATTTGGCTTTTTTATTGCATGAGGAGAAACTAAGATGGTAAAGCTAAGGAAAATCGAAACAAACGGGATCACAAATTTCCATCCCCTTCCGGGGAATACCAATGAGTGGTTTTATGGAATGGATTATGCATGTGGTGATCTATACGAAGCGGAGCATATCTTTGGTGACGGACATCCTTTAAAGGGCCGGAAACTGTGCCTGCTCCATTATCCCGATGGTCAGACTTTCTTTCCTGTGCCCATGGCAGAGGAGCATTATTGTGAAAGCCCCGTGTTCTTTGAAGACGGCATCTTTATTCTGGATGTGGATTTCCCCAATGGAAGGATCCGGATCCTCCGATTTGATTGCAAGGATCATCAGACAACGGTGCATGTAGAGCTTCCCTTATCTACCGTTAAGGATTGTTATAACCTGCAGCTGCATGTCTCACCACCGACCCTTACAAGACAGTGCGATCCGGTGCTTGAGATCATCTGGCCTGAGAAAGCATCCATTGCTATGAAAAAGCATGAATCATTTTTCCTGCGGGATGGTGAGAGACTCTTTTTCAATTGCTGGTATGAAGAAGGAGAAGGAGGTGATTACAAATTCTGGGAAGAAACCATTGTTAAAGATCTAAATGGCAATGAGATCGAGAGACTTCCCGGAGATGTAAGGCTGATGCCAAACGGAGAGTTGTGGCACCTGAAGTAGAGTGATGTTTTGTGAGGGGAGAACGCATTGGCTATTACATGGCTGCTGCGTTTTTTCTCAGTTCTTTGGTATAGGTGATATACCGGATCCAGGCGGTTCCGCCACTAAGTACCCATACAACACCACAGGAGATCCAGATGCCGGGTTCTGCTAGGCCCATATAGGAGGTCATGAGAAGGGGGATGGTAAAACGGCCGATGACTTCGATGACACCGTTAAATAAGGCGAAGAAGGCATCTCCCAGACCGTTTAACAGACCTCTTACCACATTGATCATACCCAGAGCCAGATAAAAGAGGCTGGTAATGCGAAGACCCATGGCGCCCATTTCGATGACGGAGGTTTCCGTTACAAAGAGGCTGACCAAAGTGGTGGCGCCCAGTTGGATCATCAGTGTAAGGATACCGGTGAGGATCACCATGATCAGAAGTCCCTTTCGATAGCCCTTTACCACACGGTCATAGCGCTTAGCTCCGTAGTTCTGTCCGGTAAAGGTGGATAAGGAGAGACTCAGGGTTCCGTAAGGCTGATGGATCAGCTGCTCGATCCGGTTGGTTGCGGTAAATGCAGCAACCGCAATGGTTCCGTAGGCATTGACGATCTTCTGGACCGCCATGGAAGAGATGGCGATCAGAGCAAACTGCAGAGATAAGGGGACGCCTAAACGAACGACCTTATAGCACATATCCCAGGTAAAAACATAATCTTCCCGGGAAAAACGGAAATAAGGATTTGTTTTTATGGCATAGAGCATACATCCGATGACGGATAAAAGCTGAGAAATGACGGTGGCCAGAGCCGCGCCGTTGATCCCCATATGGAAGATCACCACCAGGATCGTATCCAGAATGATGTTGATGATGGTGGAAGCAATCAGGAAATACAGGGGCGTTTTGGAATCGCCCAGAGCGCGCATCATGGAAGAGATAAAGTTATACAGGGACACGAACAACAGGCCTGCGCAGAGAATACGCGTATAGGAAACGGCGCCTTGCATGAGTTCTGCAGGTGTATTCAGGAGCCTTAGCAGGGCAGGAGTAAGGGCAAAGCCGACAATCGCAAAAAACAGGGGCACGATGAGCATGATCAGGCCGGTGTTTACAATGCATTTCTTAACATTGGATTCATCCTGTGCCCCGTAAAACTGGGAAACAACGATGCCGCCACCACTTCCGATGCCGTTACATAAGGCAAAGAACAGGAAAGGGATGGAGGCGGTCGCACCTACGGCTGCAAAGGCGTCTGCTCCTACGAAGCGTCCGACGATGACGGAATCTGCCAGGTTATAGACTTGCTGAAAGATATTGCCGATCATGGCGGGAAGGGCGAACAGCAGCAGATGTCTGGTGGGGCTTCCCTGGGTCATATCTGTAATGTTTGTTTTCATGTGGGCTCCTGAATGACATTGGATAAAACGTATCTATAGCTATACTAACATGACATGAAGATCTATACAGCCGGAATTGCATCCTGTGGCTCTTTTTTATGAACTCCGCAATAATTGACTGCCCTCAGTTGCGTATTTGAAGAACCCAGGAGGGAAGAATATGTTACAGTTAAGAAAAACGATTTATCATGTTCTTAAGGAGGGGTTCTTATGGAACGGAAATATCCAAATCAATTCGCACGTCTCGGGGTGTCTGACAAGGAGGTCGCAGAGAAGATCAAGGCCTGCTTTGACACTATCTTTTTTGATCCGGAAGAAAATTTCTATCATGAACACGATACCGATCCGGAAAGCGCCTGTATGGTGGATACCGGCAACATCGATGCACGTACGGAAGGAATGAGCTACGGCATGATGATGTGCGTGCAGATGGATCGGCAGGATATCTTTGATAAACTCTGGCAGTTCTCCAAACGCTACATGTATCTGGAAAGCGGCAGACATGCAGGCTACTTTGCCTGGTCGGTACAGCTGGACGGAAAGCACAATGCGGAAGGTCCTGCGCCGGATGGAGAAGAATATTACGCAATGGCGCTGTTTCTGGCAGCTGGCCGGTGGGGCAACAAGACCGGCATCTTTGATTATGAGAAGGAAGCCAGAGACATCCTCCGCCACTGTGTCCATCAGGCGACCATCAATGAGAACGGCAGAGCCATGTGGGATGAAGAAAACCACTACATCCGGTTTGTTCCGGAAGTGGATTTTTCCGATCCCAGCTATCATCTGCCCCATTTTTACGAGGTATTTGCACAGCGGGCCAACGAAGAGGACCGTGCCTTCTGGAAAGATGCGGCGGATAAGAGCCGGGAATACATTGTTCTCAGTGCGGATCCCAATACCGGCATGAATGCGGAATATGCGGAATACGACGGAACGCCAAAGTTTCTCTTTGATAAAAACTTCGCCTACTATTCCGATGCCTACCGGGTAGCCATGAACATCGCGCTGGATACCCTGTGGTACGGCAAGCGGGCAGATACCGCCAAGGTCGTAACGAATCTGCAGAACTTCTTCCACGGTATCGCGCCGGAGGATTACAAGGCATATCAGCTGGACGGAACGGCGACCGAGGAACCGGCCATGCATCCGGTAGCGATCATTGCCGTACTGGCGGCAGCTTCCATCGCCAGCGACAGCCCCTATGCAGAGGAGTACCTGAAGAAGTTCTGGGAAGCACCCCTGCGCAAGGGCGTAAGGCGTTATTACGATAACTGCCTGTATTTCTTCTGTCTGCTGATGCTGGGTGGATATTATCAGATTTATTGATGTAAAATGATAAGGGAACATACTTAGCCGAAGTACTGACGGATGGTATAAAAAGACGTTTGTTGTTTGAGATTCAGAGTAGGAGGGGAACCATGATGCACAATGAACCGATCAATCCCATTACCCGTATGGACTATCCGGATCCGGATGTGATCCGTGTGAGAGATACCTTCTACATGGTATCGACCACCATGTATTTCTTCCCGGGCTGTGAGATCCTGCAATCCAGGGATCTGGTGCACTGGGAGCATGCCTGCTATGTCTACGAGAGTCTGGACGGCTTGCCCAAGCAGCGCCTGGAGGGAGAGGAGAACGACTACGGAAAAGGAATGTGGGCAGCCAGCCTGCGCTATCATGAGGGCCTTTTCTATGTGCTCTTTGTAGCCCTGGAAACCCATACCACTTACCTGTATACCACGAAGGATATGAATAAGCCCTGGAAACGGCGTACCATTGAGGGCTTTTATCATGATGCCTCCCTGCTTTTTGAT
>JAILDL010000207.1 GCA_024689465.1 Lachnospiraceae bacterium | reverse complement strand
GGCGCTTCCCAAAGAAGAACAGGGAAAAGCAGAGCTGATGCTCTCCTCTATGTCCAACAACTTTGAGTCGCTGGGAGAACAGGTGATGGCCACCGGGCTTTTTGCCCAGGTGATCCCTTTTGATGAAAAACGGGAGGAGTTCTCTCCGGAACTGAAAAAGTACCGGGAGGAAGGCGGAAACTTTGCAAAGAACCTGTTTCACCGTATCCGGTTTACCAGACTCTATGCCAAACTGGAAGAAACCTACATCCCGGTGGACCTGCGGGCATACAAGGATATCTACGTTTTTTGCGATTCCGACCCCATCGGCTACTACTTAAATCAAAAACATATCTACTATCATGGGGTGGAAGACGGCTTAAACTGTCTGGTGCACTTTGATGTGGCCCGGTATGACAACCGGGGACACTTTAAGCTGAAGGCCTTCCTTTCCAAACGGTTGAACCTGATCTTTGTACAAAACGGCTACGGAAAGTACTGCAGGGACATGGAGGTCAATGATATCTCCGCCATCGAAGCCCCCTGCCCTTATTACATAGAGCTGCCCAGAAAGCAGCTGACAGAACGTCTTACCACGGAAGATAAACAGATCCTGATCCGTATCTTCGTGCGAAATCTGGAACGTTTGCAAAGGGAAATGGAAGCCTCCAAAGATCTGAAAAACAAGGTCCTCATCCTGACAGATCCCCTGTGCGATCTGGAGACCAGAAGAAGGATCTTTTCCGACATCATAGAAACCTACAGCGTGCAAGATGGAGAAAAGACGCAGATCTTCATAAAGCCCCATCCCAGAGACGAGCTGGACTATGAGAAATACTTCTCCCAGTATCCCATCTTTGATGGAACCGTCCCCATGGAGCTTTTAAACTTCTTCCCGGGACTTCATTTTCAAAAGGCGGTAACGGTCTTTACGGACCTGAAAGGGATCGCCTTTGCCGATGAAGTGATCCGCCTGGGGGATGCCTTTATGGATAAGTATGAGGATCCGGAGATCCATAATCAGAATGCCAGAGCAGGCCTTAAGGTATCGGCTCCCGAAAAAATACAGTTAAACAAAGAGTAAGAGAAATGGTTCGTATTTTAAAAAAATTAAGAGTATTACTGGACAAAAAACAAAAGCACACCATGGTGCTGTTAGTCTTTATGATGCTGATCGGCGCCATCCTGGAAGCTGCCAGCATCACCCTGGTCATCCCGGTAGTGGGCGTCGTCATGGACACCACAGCGGTAGAGCGTTATGCGGAGAAGTACAGCATCATCGACTTTTTCTACCAGGCACTGGGCAGAGGCTCTACGGTCCGCTTTGCGGTAGCCAGCATGCTACTGCTGATCATCCTGTTTGTTCTCAAAAATGTGTATCTGTATGTGGAACAAAAGGTGATGTACCGGTTTGTATACGGTAATCAGTTCCGGACCTCCGAGCGCATGATGCGAAACTACCTGCGCAAGGGGTATGAATTTTATTTAAATGCGGATACAGCCGTGATCCAGCGAAACATCACCTCCGATGTCAACAACATGTATGCCCTGATCCTGTCCATCCTGCAGCTGGTATCCGAGAGTATCGTTTTTGTAACATTGATCCTGGTGCTGCTGATCCAGGATCCTGTGATGACGATCCTGATCGCTGCCATGCTGATCCTGACCATCCTGCTCATCAAGGGCGTTTTAAAGCCTGTGATGCAGAAAGCCGGAAAGGATAATCAGGATTACTACAGTGGTCTGTTTAAATGGATCTCCCAGACGGTGCAAGGCATCAAGGAAGTAAAGATCTCCTGTAAAGAGCAGTACTTTGTGGATGAATATGTAAAGTGCGGCCGGGGCTACGTAAATGCTGTACAGAAGTATACCCTGTACAATTCCATTCCCCGTCTTCTCATTGAGACAGTGTGCATCATCTGCATGCTGGGTTACATGATCGTGCTGGTACTTTCCGGTAAGAACGTAACGGATATGATGCCGGTGCTGACAGCCTTTGGCGTGGCGGCACTTCGCCTTATGCCCTCCGCAAACCGTATCCAGAACCAGATGAACAGTATCTCCTTCTATGAACCCTTCTTCATGGGTGTCAGCGATAACCTGCAGGATGAGATCTCCGGTAAAAACGTGGATATGAGTTTTGCCACTGTAGCCGATCAGCCTCTTCCGGTGGAGAAAGAGATCGAACTGAAGGATATCGTATACAAATATCCCAACACGGATGTGCTGATCTTTAACAAGGCCAATATGACTATTCCCGTAGGTGCTGCGGTGGGGATCGTAGGAACCTCCGGTGCCGGGAAGACCACTTTGGTGGACGTACTCCTGGGCCTTTTGGAAACCGAGTCCGGTCAGATCCTGGCAGACGGCGTGGATGTAAAGGAGCATTACCGCTCCTGGCTGCGGAATATCGGCTATATCCCGCAGATGATCTTCATGCTGGATGATACCATCCGAAAGAACGTGGCCTTCGGTATTCCCGAGGACCAGATCGATGAAGAGAGAGTCTGGGCAGTCCTTAAGGAAGCCCAGTTGGATGAATATATAAAGACCCTGCCCGAAGGACTGGATACCAGTATCGGGGAGCGGGGCATTCGGTTATCCGGCGGTCAAAGACAGCGTATCGGTATCGCCAGAGCGCTTTACAATGATCCCGAAGTCCTGATCCTGGATGAAGCAACCTCCGCGCTGGATAATGATACGGAAGCTGCCATCATGGATTCCATCAATGCCCTGCATGGAAGAAAGACGCTGATCATCATCGCCCATCGTCTGCAGACTATTGAGAAGTGCGATATGGTTTACCGGGTAGAGGGCGGAAAAGCAACGCTGGAAAAAGGCAAGGCATGAAGCTGAGTATCATCGTTCCGGTCTACAACATGGCCGGTGAAGAAAAACTGAATCACTGTCTGGATTCCTTACTGGGCCAGACGATTAAAGACTATGAGATCATCGCGGTGGATGACTGCTCCACCGACGATTCCCTGAAGATCCTGCAGGATTACGCCTGTCAGTATCCGGACAAAGTCTGAGTTTTGCATCATGAACGGAACAAGAAGCAGGGTAGTGACCAGAACACCGGCTTATCCGT
>JAILDL010000191.1 GCA_024689465.1 Lachnospiraceae bacterium | reverse complement strand
TGTCTCTGGCAACAGTGACCTGGCTGCGCTTTGTCATTGCCTTTTTGAACAAGCGCGGCTGGAAGAGCTATCTGTTAAACTTTGCCGGTTGGTTCATGCTTATCACCGCGATGGTGGGGCTGATGGCCAATCGCTTTTATTTTTTTATCTTTTCCTTTAATGATCAACACGAATATGTGTCGGAACCCGGCAGATTTCTGATCTATATCATGCAGATCCTGGTGTTCCTGGTGACATCGCTCTATATGCTCTACCGTGGATTTCATGCCGGCGAAGCCGAGCGGGTCCGCTATTTTGCAGTGGGGGTTGCCACCCTTTTGATTGATATTTTTGAGATCCATCAGATCCTGTTTCCCTTCATGGCCTTTAATGCCATGGGATTTTTGTTCGGGATCTGCGTGGTCCATTCCTTCGTGGAATCCGGCAACCGTAAGGAAAAGGTGACCTACGATAACATCGCCCGTTCTCTGGCAGGGGACTACGAAGCCATTTATTACATCGATCTTGAGACCGGAGCCTACAATGTATTTTCCACCAGCGATGAGCATGATTCTCTGAAGGCTCCCTCCCTGGGGAAGGATTTCTTTGTGGAAAACAGGATCAATGCCGGGATCTATGCCCATCCGGATGACCGGGAATATGCCCAGAGCTGGTACTACAAGGACAAGATGCTGGAGGCGCTGGAAGGCAGATGGTCCTTCTCTTTCAAGTACCGGATCCGTGTGGGAGAAGAGATGCGGTTTTTCCTCTTTACGGTCATGCGTGTGGACGACGGCAAGCATCTGATCCTGTGTGAAAAGGATATTCAGGATGAAATTACGGCAGAATCCGTTTATCAGGAGACCAAGAAACGAAGCGTTACCTATAGCCGGATCATGGAGTCTCTGGCTACCAACTATGATGTGATCTACTATGTGGACGCGGTGGATTCTTCCTATACCACCTTTGAGACCCAGAATATTTTCGGAACCATGGATCTGCACGAGTCCGGCAAGCAGTTCTTTGAGGAATCCCAGATCAATATCCCCAAGGTCGTGCACCGCAAGGATCGGGAGCTGGTGATGGCTTTTATCAACCGGGACCACCTGCTCTCTTCCCTGGAACGCCATAAGAGCTGCAGCATTGATTATACCCTGACCGTTGACGGCAAGATGCACTACGCCCGGATGACCGCCAGAAAGACCAGTGACGGCACCCACTTCATCATCGGTGTGGAGAACATCGACGCGGAAGTGCGCAAGGAGAAGAAGGCCCTGAAGGCCCTGAACAATGAGAAGGAACTGGCCAGAAGAGATGAACTGACCGGTATTAAGAATAAGACCGCCTACATGGAGCTGGAGAAGTCCGTCCAGGACAGCATGGAAAAGGATGAGGACGATCTGGCCTTTGCCATTGTTGTGTGCGATGCCAATGACTTAAAGAAGGTAAACGATACGGAAGGTCATGTGGCAGGCGATGAATACATCAAGGCTTCCGCCATGCTTCTGTGTGATATCTTCGATCACAGCCCGGTATTTCGCGTAGGCGGCGATGAATTCGCCGTATACCTGACGGGCAGCGATTATAAGAACCGCCGGGAATTGCTGGCAAAGCTCCGTGCCCAGTCCGTGGCCAACCGGGATGCCGCATCCGGCCCGGTACTGGCGTCCGGCATGGCAGAATACTCAAGAGAAACGGATGCGCAGGTTTCGGAAGTCTTTGACCGAGCGGACAAGGAGATGTATAAGAATAAGCAGTTGCTGAAAGGGAATACGGCAGAGACGGAGTAGAGGCCGAGCGGAGACGGTTCTTTCTGAAGCATACTGAATAACATGTGAGACAGCGGATTTTCCGCTGTCTCTTTTTAATGTAACGCTTCCTTGCGGTAGCCTCTTGGCGACACTCCGGTGATGTTTTTAAAGAATTTCTGGAAGACCACGGGATCCTTATAGCCGATCATGTGGGCGATCTCGCCGATGGGATAGCTGGTCTGCTCCAATAGCTCGCAGGCCCGGTTGATCCGGTAGCGGGAAATGTAGTTCTGGGGCGAGGTGCTCAGATACTTTTTAAACAGGGCGCAGAGGTAACTCCGGTCTAATCCCACGTAGTCTGCCAGGAAGGAAACGGTGAGGTCCTCCTGCATATAGTTCATCTGAATATAGGATACGGCCTTCTGGATATAACGATGCTGCACGGGAAGCCTGGATCCGGGGGATTTTTCCGATGCATCCTCGATCAGCTCGGATAACAGCAGATACAGCAGGGATTGGAGCTTTAAGTTGGTGCCGTATTTATAGGTATCATAGGCATTTACCATGTCAACGAGACAGTTCTTTAAGGTATCGCCCCGTTCGTAGGTAAACACGGCATGGTCCGCATCCAGCCCGGCCTGACTAAGATACGTGGAAGCGTTCAGACCATGAAATCCCACCCAGGCATACTCCCAGGGATCCTCCAGATCTGCTTTGTAGTGCGAAACAACATTTGGACATAACAGAAATCCCTGTCCGGCACCCAGACGGTATTCGTTTTCTCCGATCTGCAAGGTGCCCGTCCCGCGAAAAATGTAATGGATCACATAGTGATCCCGCATGGCGGGGCCGAAGGAATGGCCCGGTTCACAGGCAGACATGCCGCAATAGCGCATATACAGGTCCGGGGACTTGCCACTGTCCATGATGTGGATGACCTTCATGGTGTCGTCGGTATAGGTCTGCTGCCAGGGCGTTTCGGTGATTTCCAGGATATCTCCCGTGGGAGATAAGAGAATGGAGTCGATATCTTTCATAACAGGTCTCCTTTTGATGGGCAAAATTATATCACAAATTGTCTGTTTTCAAAAACATATACGGCTGTTTACGAAACAAAATTTTCGTTATGATAAAGACAACCTGAGAGCAGGAAATAACTTGGGAGAAACGCCTGCACTCCGGTAAAAAGGGGTACAAGATCGGGGTAAATCAAATGGCAAAAACGGGGGCAAACAGGCAGACGAAACATGACACTCTGCACGAACTGAAAAAGAACCGTGTTCTGTATGCGATGTGCATACCGGGACTGATCTTCTTATTATTGTTTTCCTACATACCGCTGGCAGGCTTATGGATGGCCTTTACCAACTACAATGTGGTGGACGGCATCTTCGGCAGTCCTTTTGTGGGCCTTAAGAACCTGCGGTATTTCTTCTTCGGGACCGGCATGGGCCCCAAATCCATTTACAATACATTGTTCATTAATTTCTGGGGCATCATTCTGGGGCTGATCTTTCCCATCAGCATCGCCGTCTTCTTTAACGAGATCGGCGGAAAGCTGTATAAGAAGTTTACCCAGAGCATGATGTTCTTCCCCTACTTCCTGTCCTGGGTAGTGGTGGGAACCATCGTCTACGGCTTCTTCGCAACGGATGTGGGCGTGGTAAACCGGCTGCTGACCTCCTTCGGGGTAGAAAAGATCCGCTGGTATGCGGAAGCCAAGTACTGGAAGACCATCCTGATCTGCTGCAACGTGTGGAAATGGAGCGGTTATAACTCCATTATCTATCTGGGCGCCATGGCAGGGTTTGATAAGTCCCTGTTTGAAGCAGCGGAAGTGGACGGTGCCACCAGACTCCAGCAGATCCGGTATCTGACCCTGCCCATGCTGCGGCCTACGGCGGTAGTCCTGACGCTGATGAGCATCGGCCGGATTTTTTTCGGAGACTTTGGTATGGTCTACGGTATCATCGGCAACAACCCGGTCATCGGGGATGAAGTGGCGGTCATCGATACCTATGTATACTCCGCCATGCGCTCGCTGGGATTCTCCTACTCCACGGCGGTGGGCCTGTTCCAGTCGGTGATGGGCCTGATCCTGGTAACCATCGCCAACGCTGTAGCGAAAAAGATCAATGACGGGGAGGGACTGTTCTGATGAAGAGAAAGTTAAACGGCAGCGATATCGCGCTGAAGATCTTTGCATACGTATTTATCGGACTCATCGGACTGGTGTGCTTTTACCCGCTTCTGATGACCTTAAGCGTTTCCTTTTCTTCGGAGAAGGTCATCGCCTTTAAGGGATACTCTGCCATTCCGCAGCAGTTTTCTCTGGACACCTACATCTACATCTTCGGTACCAGCGGCATGGATATCCTGCGCTCCTACGGCGTGACCATCCTGGTGACCGTAGTGGGGACATTTCTGGCGCTTCTCATCACCAGCATGCTGGCCTTTGCGGTATCGGTGTCGGACTTAAAGTACAAGAACGTGATCGCCTTTATCTGTAATTTCACCATCATCTTCGGGGCGGGCCTGATCCCCTGGTATTACATGTGTGTAAATTACTACCACTTAAAGGACAACATCATGGGACTCATTGTTCCTTCGCTGTTCAGCGTCTGGAACATGTTTCTCCTGCGCACCTATTTCAAAGCTATCTCTCAGTCTCTCTATGAGGCTGCCAGAATAGACGGAGCCAATTATTTCCAGATTTACTTAAGGATCGCCATGCCCCTGAGCAAAACTCCCCTTTTGACTGTGGGGCTCATGTATGCGCTCCAGTTCTGGAACGACTGGTGGAACGCCCTTATGTTTGTAACGGATAAGAAGCTGTGGCCACTTCAATACTTTCTGTACAACATATTGTCCAACGTTAACGCCATCAGTTCGGGTCGGGTGCCCTCGGGCGCTGCCGCCAATATCGCCCTTCCTTCGGAAACGGTGAAAATGGCTGTCACCATCCTGACCATTGGACCCATCATTTTTGCCTATCCATTTATACAGAAATATTTCGTAAACGGGGTCATGACCGGGGCAGTAAAAGAGTAAACACTTACAGGAGGATTACAAATGAAGAAAAAAGTTTTGAGCATGGTTATGGGGATCGTGCTTGCAGTCAGCGTGCTGGCAGGATGCGGAAACAGCGCATCTCCGGATAATGCCGCAGGCGGAAGTGACAGTACAACAGAGAGCGCAGCGGTAGCCGGCGCCAGTGTGGAAGATGCGGGGACCATCACCATCTATTATCCCGGCGATGAGACCGAGCGGTTTTCCGAGTTTTTACAGAACGAATTTGCTGAAAAGTTGTACAACGACATCGGGCTGAAGGTGGATATGGTCTTCACTCCCTGGGATCAGTACTGGACCAAGAAGGAGATCATGCTGGCAGCCAATGAGAACATCGACCTTTACTGGGATGGTCTTGCAAACCTGTCCCTGATCGTAAATAAGAAGCAGGCCCAGCCTCTGGATGAGCTGATCCAGGAATATGGCCAGGATATGTTAAAGGTTCTGCCCATGAGCCATATCGAAGGCGGTCTGGTAGACGGACAGATCTACGGTATCCCTTCCGCATACGGTCCCAGCTCCGGTATTTACCAGCTGGTATGCGTTCGCGAGGATATCCTGAAGGCAGTGGGCATGAGCGATCTGCAGACACCTGATGATCTGATGGAGTTTGCCCAGAAGGCAAAGGAACAGTTCCCGGAAATGAAGGGACCGGCAGACATCATCTTTAAGCCTTTGACCAGATATTTCCAGGATAATCAGCTGACCTGGGTTGGTACCGACGTATTTACCGTTCTGGACGAGTCCACCGGCAAGATCTCCAGCTACTACGAGTCCGAGGCATTCCGGAAGGTGGCTAAGTTTAACGAAGAGATGTATCAGAAGGGTCTGTACGCAGACGAGCTGACCACCCAGTACAACGAGAAGGATGCCCGTATGCAGACCGGTCTCTACCTCTGGGTAGAAGCTTCCATCGGCAAGGATCGTGAGATCATCAATGCCGTGCAGCAGAATGCACCCAATGCGGAGTTAAAGACCTACATCCTGGCTCCCGAAAAGGATAAGTACATTTCCACCTCCGGCGGTGAAGTATTGTGCATCCCTTATTCTGCACAGAACAAGGAAGGCGCCATGAAGTTCATCAACTGGATCTATTCTTCTCCCGAGAACTACCGTTTCGCCATCTACGGTGTAGAAGGCAAGGACTACCAGATGGTAGACGGCAGAGTAGAGAAGCTCACCCAGGAAGATTTCTTCTATGAGTGGATGTTCCGCAACAAGAACTACCAGCTCTTTGACAAGAGCGTAAGCGATGAATACATCGATATGTATGAGCACTGGGATGATAATGCCAAGGTTTCTTCCGCACAGGGCTTCATCTTTAACAATGAAAACGTGGTTGAGATCGAAACCGCCATCACGGAAGTAACAGCTTCCGATTTTGCACCCATCCGCAGCGGCTTTGTAAGCTTTGATGACCACTATGAGGATGCAGTTGCCAAATTAAAGGCAGCGGGAATCGACGAGTACGTCGCTGAGGTTCAGCGCCAGTACGACGAATTCATTGCCTCCAAGAAAGGTAACTGATGAAATTCGAATGTCTAACCGATGAGTACTGGTACGGAGGTTGTGTCAAGGATGGCACGAAAATGCCTCTGACAGGCTTTTCCGATCATACGGTGGATACGAGAGTCAACCGGACGCCCAATCAGGCCATGCCCTTCTTTGTATCCAACAAGGGCCGGTATATCTACAAAAAGGAAGGCTTTCAGGCCACCTTTGCCGGCGGTATGATCGAGACCGACTGTGACGTGTATGTAAGTCAGGCCTATGGCGACCTGAAACGTGGGTATCTAAAAGCGGTAGAGAAGGAGTTCCCCTTTGCGGGGACTCCGGCTCCGCAGCTGTTTCAGGCTCCCATTTACAATACCTGGATCGAACTGACCTTTCACCAGAATGAACAGGACATCCTGCATTATGCCATGGATCTGCTGGAGCACCGTATGCCTCCCGGAGTCATCATGATCGATGACGGTTGGAGCGAATACTACGGCAACTGGCGCTTTCATCTGGGCAAGTTCCCGGATCCGGAAGGCATGATCAAAACCCTCCATCAAAAGGGCTTCCAGGTCATGCTGTGGCTGTGCCCCTTTGTAACGGCCGATACCGTTGCGTTCCGGGATGCACTGGCTAAGGACATCCTGATCAAGCGGGCGGACGGGGAAACCTACATCGTTCGCTGGTGGAACGGCTACTCCGCGGTGCTGGATATGTCAAACCCTGCGGCAGTGTCCTGGCTGAAGGAACAGCTGGATGCACTGACCAAGATGGGCATCGACGGCTTTAAGTTTGATGCCGGGGACAGCTTCTACTATCTGGAGGAAAATGTAACCTTCGCAGGCACCACGCCCAATGAGCAGAGTGCATGCTGGAGCAGCTTCGGCAAGCAGTATCCCTACAACGAATACCGGGTAACTTTCGGCGAAGCCGGGGCGCCCCTTCTCCAGAGGCTTTGCGATAAGCAGCATTCCTGGACAGGGGAAGGCGTAGGCGGGCTCATACAGGACAGCCTCCTGCAGGGCATGACCGGCCATCCCTTCAGCTGTCCGGATATGATCGGCGGCGGAGAATACGCCAACTTCGGGGAAGCCTTAAAGAAAGGGGTGGATGAGGAACTCTTCATCCGCCACGCCCAGATTGCGGCCCTGATGCCGGCCATGCAGTTTTCAGCTTCTCCTTTTCGTTTGCTGGGAGAAGACAGTATCCGCAAGGTGATGGACTGCGTGGAACTGCGGAAAAAGTACACGGAGAAGATCCGGAAGCTGGTCGAGCAGGCGGGGAAGACCGGGGAGCCGGTGATCCGCTACATGGCCTACGAGTTTCCCGAGGATCCTGCAGAAGAAGTGATCGACCAGTTCATGCTGGGCGAGGATCTCCTGGTGGCGCCCATTTATGAAAAGGGCCAGACCGGCAGGGAGGTATTCCTGCCCCGGGGAACCTGGATGCGAAACGGCATCCCGTATACCGGCAGAGGAGAGAAGATATGGGCAGAGCAGGGGGATGATCCCCTGATCCTCTTTGAAAAAAGTGAATAGGATGTTGGGGGAGAGCCTGTGGTTGTGATGGCCACAGGCTCTCCCTTTTTTGGGTATAATTTTCCAAAATGTTGATGAGCAGTACATTTTACCTTTCCAAAATGTTGATGAACCAACCATTTTTGCTTTCCAAAATGTTGATGAAGGAGTAAAATAAGGCTGTAAGACACGAAAAACAGAGGGTTTATACAGTATTACTGTTTGGGCACGCTGGGAGGTATTATGTTAAAGAGAAAGATCCTGGGGCAACTGGAAGAATGGACTCTTCATAAGAGAAAAAAATGTCTGGTCCTGCAGGGGGCAAGACAAACCGGGAAAACTTATGCGGTAGAGCACTTTGCAGAAGAAAAGTATGACGAACTGCTGGAGATCAATTTTAAACAGACACCGTCCCTGAAGGAAGTATTCGAAGGAGATCTGACGGTTGAAAAGATGGTCCTGGCCCTGCGTTTCCGTTTCCCGGAAAAAAAGATCCTTCCCGGAAAAACATTGATCTTTCTGGATGAGATCCAGGAGTGTGAGGAGGCGATCACGTCTCTGAAATTCTGGGCACTCGATGATCAATACGATGTGATCGCATCGGGCTCCTTGCTGGGGATCGATTACAAGCGTGCATCTTCTTATCCGGTGGGGTATGTGGATTATATAACCCTGTATGGGCTGGATTTTGAAGAGTTTCTGTGGGGAATGGGGATAGCAGACGATTTGATCGAGTCTCTTCGTGGATACCTCAGGGATAAAAAAGAGATCCCCAAAGCCGTTCATACGCAGATGATGGACTATTTCCGCCTGTATGTTGCAACCGGCGGCATGCCGGAAGTAGTGCAGATCTACATGGATACAAAAGATTTTCGGGAAGTCGACCGGGTGCAGAAAAGTCTGCTGCAGGGCTATCAGTATGATATTGCTCATTATGCCGCTGCAGATGAAAAGGTGAAGGCAGAAAAATGCTATCTGACTCTTTCCAGACAGCTGCTGGATAAGGAAAATCATAAGTTCCAATACAAGGAGATCGAGCAGGGCGCCAGGGCACAAAAATATTTTGCCAGCATTGAGTGGCTGCTGCGCGCGGATATGGTCCATTTATGTAAACTGGTGACCAGTCTGCAATATGATCTGGCAGATTATGCAAGAGAGGATTTCTTCCGGGCATATACTACTGACCTGTCTTTGCTGATCGCCATGAGAGATTTTTCCCTGAAGCAATACATTGTGGAAAACACCTTAACAGGCAATACAAAAGGCGGACTGTATGAATGTGCGGTGGCAGATGCGCTGATCAAAAAGGGTTATGACCTGTATTTTTATAAAAACGAAACACAGAAAAAAGAACTGGATTTCCTGATCCAAAGAGATGGTCAGGTAATCCTTGTTGAGGTAAAAAGCGGGAATACAAAGGCCACTTCCCTGAGCCGGACGATGATCAAGGAAAAACAGATCCCCTATGCATACAAGTTCGTGGACGGCAATATAGGGGAAAGTGAAGCCGGGATCCTGACCTTACCGTTATATATGGTGGCGTTCATTTAAGAGGCCTATATAATAAAAGTGTGTCATCAAAACCCATCCCCAAGGAGGAAACATGAAAGAATACATCAAAGGTGCAAACCCCTATATGCCGCTGTGGGAGCATGTGCCCGACGGCGAGCCCAGAGTCTTTGAATACAACGGAGAAAAAAGAGTCTATCTCTATGGTTCCCACGATACCCTGAAAAACCAGTACTGCGGCCCGGACTATGTGGTATGGTCGGCGCCGGTGGATGACCTGACCAATTGGACCTGTCACGGCGTATCCTATACCACCCATTATGACGGGATCCTCTTTGCCCCGGATGTGGTGCAGAAGGGGGATACCTTCTATCTCTATGCAGCAGAAAAGAACGGCGGCCTGATCACGGTGGCTTCTTCCAAGACGCCCTGGGGACCTTTTGAAAATCCGGTGGAGACAGAGCTTGGCTTTGATCCCGGTGTGATGGTGGATGATGACGGCAGAGTCTACGCCTACTGGGGCGGTTGTGCGGCGCCCTGCTATGTGGCGGAATTAGAGGACGATATGGCGACCATTAAGAAGGATACCCTGGTGGCCAATCCCATGGGCCATTCCACCTGCCCCTGGGATCCTAAGGATGACGGCCATATTTCCTTAAAGGATGCCTTCTTTGAAGCCTCCAGCCCTCGCAAGGTGCTGGGCAAGTATGTGTATATCTACTCCAAGCGCTACGAAGTGCCGGTACCGGAGCTGGGCGTATTTGGCCCCAACAACGGCTTTTTATCCTATATGTACAGCGATTCGCCCTTGGGACCCTTTATCCCCGGCGGCGACATCAGCTTTAACGGCGGCGAGATCTTAAGGGATGCTGCAGGTGGGGGTACCATGACCTATCAGTGGGGCAACAACCACGGCTCCATCATGGAGGTAAACGGCAAGTGGTATGTCTTCTACCACCGCCAGACCGGCGTGAATGAATATTCCAGACAGGCTATGATCGAGCCCATCGATGTGGCATTGGGAAAAGACGGACGGCTCTACATCGGTGATGTGAAGTATCTGGCAGGAGAGCCGGTTTCCTCCCGCCCGGTGGAGATGACCTCCCAGGGCGCACAGGTAAACGGCCTGGATGCATATAAATGGATCTCTGCAGGTTATTCCTGCCACATCTACGGCAGCAAGCTGCGGGCCTACATCGAGCCCCGCTATGAGCAGACAGAGGATGTTTCCACACCCATCGTGGGCATCACCTCCGGAACAACTGTGGGCTTCCGGTATCTGCAGTTTGGAAATAATGCGCCTTCTTCGGTGACGGTTGTTCTGGGAAAACACCATAATTTGACAGTGAATGTCCGCCTGGACTCCTATCAGGGACGGATCGTGGCTTCGATCCCCTTTACAGGCTCCGAAACGGAAAAAACCGCGGCACTTACCACTGGTATTGTGGGAAAGCATGCGGTATACTTTGAGTTTGTATCGGAGCAGGAAGGCGAGATCGCAGCCCTGGATCGGGTTACCTTTGACCGATGAGCCTATGATCGGGATGACCTTTGATGGGTGATCGGACGGGCGTAGTCGTTTCATCCTGACCGATGCAGGTTACAGGTTGAAATGTTTGAAAGAGAATCGTTACAAGGTTACACAATATGTTAAATGAATTTTCAAGAACCCAGTTATTATACGGGCCGGAAGCCATGGAGAAGTTAGCCATGTCCCGTGTGGCGGTATTCGGCATCGGCGGCGTAGGCGGTTATGTGGTGGAAGCCCTGGCCAGAAGCGGCGTGGGCGCATTGGACCTCATCGATGATGACAAGGTCTGCCTGACCAATATCAACCGACAGATCATCGCTACACGAAAGACCGTGGGAAAATATAAGGTGGACGTGGCGGCAGAGCGGGTCCACGAGATCAATCCCAAGTGTGAGGTCCGCACCTACCAGACCTTTTTCCTGCCGGAAACCCAGGACCAGTTTGATTTTACCGAATATGATTACGTGGTGGATGCCATCGATACCGTGACCGGTAAGCTGGCCATCATCGTGAAGGCTGACGAAGCTCATACGCCGGTGATCTCTTCCATGGGTGCCGGAAATAAGATCCATCCCGCCCTCTTCGAAGTAGCGGATCTGTATAAGACCTCTGTCTGCCCCCTGGCGAAAGTCATGCGCAGGGAGTGCAAGAAGCGGGGGATCAAGCACCTGAAGGTGGTGTATTCCAAGGAAGCTCCCAGAAGACCGCTGGAGGACATGTCCATCAGCTGCAGGCAGCATTGCATCTGCCCGCCGGGCACCGTGCGGAAATGCACGGAGAGACGGGATATTCCAGGATCCACAGCCTTTGTACCCTCTGTGGTGGGCCTCATCATCGCCGGGGAAGTGATCAACGACCTGACCGGTGTTCACTAGGAACGGCATACAACATGTTGCACAAAAAGGTCTAATATTTGACAGAATGAACCAAGAGTAATTTGGATATTTACAGAATTGGTTGTATAATAACTTACAATTAAATACATTTTTAGCTTTTGCAATTTTTCAACGAAACAATTCGCAATTATTGTCCTTCATTTGGGGGGGGAGAATCAGGACGTATGAGCAAGTGGAAAAGTTGGCAGATTGTATTATTCATCGCTCTGTGCGTGGCAATGAACATCGTGGGGAAGATCTTTGCAGCGAACCAGCAGCTCCCGATTTGGGCAGATTCCTTTGGCACCGCACTGTGCGCCTATGTGGCAGGCCCGGTCTGCGGGGCACTGGTAGGGATTACGGGGAATCTGGCGTATTCCTATTTTAATCCCCTGTCGGCAGCCTACTGTGTGACCAGTATCGCCATTGGTGCCATCGTGGGCATCGCTACGAAGCGCAGATGGTTTGATCAGTTATACGGCTTTATGAAGGCCGCATCTTTGGCCGTACTTACCGCTCTGGTAGTATCGGTTCCTTTAAATCTCATATTTGCAGAAGGTTATACCGGAAACGTTTGGGGGGACGGAGTGATCCAGTATCTGTTAAAGAGCAACTGGCCGCCCTTTATTTGCTATGTTTCCGGACAGATGGCCATTGAATTTGCCGATAAGGTGCTGACCATTGCAGCGGTCTATGTCATGATTTTGCTCCGCCGATTCCAGAAAAATCAGGAAAACGATCGGAATATGACCAGAGGCAGTGCGGCAGTGCTTCTCTTTTTGTGCCTGATGGGGCTTATCTCCATGCCGGTCCGTGCTGCGGAGGGGCAAAACAAGGAGCCCATTGATTACAACGACTTTGTACAGAGTGTCTACAGCAACAACAACGGTCTGCCCTGCGGGGAAACCAATGACATCGCCCAGACCAATGACGGGGTGCTGTGGATCGGTACCTACGCAGGATTGTATCGCTACAACGGCCAGGAGTTTCGATGGGTGGACAATTATGAATCCGTCCGGAACGTAAACTGTCTGTATGTGGACGAAGAGGGTCGTCTGTGGATCGGTACCAATGACAACGGCCTTTCCATCGTGATCCGGGAGAAGGTGGCAAACATCCTGGATGATAACAGCGGTCTGACCTCCAATTCCGTGCGGTGTGTGGTGCGCTCCAGTGACGGCTTCTACTATGTGGGGACCACCGGCAAACTGCAGATCCTGGAGATGAACAATGGCCTGCAGATCGCCCAGACCATGGAAGATATCAATTACGTGGAGAGTCTGAGCGCCGACCAGAATGACCATGTGGCAGCGGTAGCCTCCGAAGGAGATCTGTATCTGATCCGGGGAGGAAAGGTTCTGGCAACCCTGGCACTGCCCGATGAGCAGGAGCCCTATAACTGCTGTGCCTTTGCTCCGGACGGACGCCTGATGGTGGGCACCTCCGGCAATCAGATTTATGTGTACGATGTGTCGCAGGATACCTTTGAACTGCGGACCTGCATGACCTGTCTGGATCTGGAAGGGATCAATTCCATCCGGTTCCTGAATGAGGACACCATGTTTATCTGCTCGGATAAGGGTGTGTCCTATCTGGGAACGGACGGCTATCATCATTTAAATACCAACGAATTCGCCAATTCCATAGAGAACGTGCTCTTTGATTACCAGGGAAATCTCTGGTTTACATCTTCCCGTCTGGGACTGCTGCGTCTGGCCAAGTCCCCCTTTAAGGATGTGTACGGGGCAGTGGGCATGGAACGGGAGGTGGTCAATGCCATCGTTCCCTGGCAGCGATGCTACTACATCGGAACGGACGACGGCCTGGATGTGGTGGACAAAGCCTGCCGCTACGAGATCGAAAATACCCTCACCGGAGAAATGGAAGGCACGCGTATCCGCTGTATGTATGTGGATGACCACAATCACCTGTGGATCTGTACCTACGGAAGAGGCCTGTTAGAGTATTCCCCTACCGGAGAAAACTGGGCCTACAATGCGGAAACCGGTTCCTTCGGAAACCGGGCCCGTCTGGTCATGGAGCTTTCCGACGGAACCATGGTAGCATCCGGTGATGCGGGGATCGTATTTATCAAAGATCACAAGGTCACCGGGACCATTGATACCAAGGACGGTCTGATCAATTCCATGATCCTGACCCTGACGGAGCAAAAGGACGGGACCATTCTGGCCGGCTCCGATGGAGACGGCATCGCAGTGATAAAGGACGGCAAGATCACCGATGTTCTGACCAAAGAGGACGGCCTGGCCAGTGAAGTCATCCTGCGGACCGTGCCGGATCCCAAGTCCGACGGAGTATTTATCGTAACCAGCAACAGCCTTTCCTATCTGGATGAAGACGGTTCCATCCGGGTGCTGGATAAATTCCCGTATTTCAATAACTACGATATCTGGGTAAAGGATGAGGATACCCTTTTTGTCATGTCCAGTGCGGGCATTTACGTAGTGGAGCGGGACGAACTGGTGGAAGGCGGAGAGATCGCCTGGGAGCTTTTGGATGCCAGAAGAGGTCTGGGTACCTCCCTGACGGCCAATTCCTGGAACTGCTCCAACGGAGAGGGCGAACTGTACCTGCCCTGTGATACCGGCGTGTATGTCATTGATGTGGACAAGTACAATACCGATGTGCGTTCCTATCGGATGCAGCTGGCCAGTGTGAAGATGGACGGCGTTTCCCAGCCCCTGCCCAGAACCGGAGCCATTACCGTGGGACAGGGAGTCAGCCGTATCGAACTGGCGCCGGAGATTTTAAACTATACCATTCAGGAGCCCAATGTAGGCTATCTGCTGGAAGGCTACGATACCCAGTGGACCATCGTACCCCAGAACAGCTTAAACAATATTATTTATGTAAACCTTCCTGCAGGCAGTTATACCTTCCGTCTGGCCATTCTGGACAGCGGCGGGGATAAGATCCTGGGGGAGCGGACCTTTGACCTGGTAAAGGAAGGCGAGTTTTATGAGCAGCGCGGCTTCTTTACCTATATGATCGGACTGCTGTCCCTGATGCTGATCTGGAGCACCTGGCTCATTGTGCAGAGACAGATCAACCAGCAGCAGATCAAGATCAACATGGCAAATGAAACCGTCATGGCCATTGCAAATTCCGTCGATGCCAAGGACGTTCGTACTTCCCAGCATTCCATGCGTGTAGCGGAATATTCCGTGCTGATCGCCCAGGAAATGCGGTGCTTTAAGTGGTGGGAGAGAAGAAAAGCACTCTCCAACCTGCGCAAGGCGGCACAGATGCACGATATCGGTAAGATCGGTGTGCCCGACAGCGTGCTGAACAAGGTAGGACGTCTTACCGACGAAGAATACGTCAAGATGAAATCCCATGTCACCAGCGGTGCAGAGATCCTGAAGGACTTTACCCTGGTGGAGCACGTTGTGGACGGAACCAGATATCACCACGAGCGCTACGACGGCAAGGGCTATCCTGACGGATTAAAGGGCGAGGAGATCCCGCTCTTTGGCCGGATCATCGCTGTGGCGGATGCTTTTGATGCCATGACCTCCAATCGTGTCTACCGGAACTGCATGGATACCGACTATGTTATGAACGAAATGCGTAACGGCCGGGGCACCCAGTTTGATCCCAAGGTGCTGGATGCGTTTATGCGTCTGTGCGAGAAGGGTGTGATCGATGTGGAGAAGATCTACGCCCAGAAGAAGGTGGAGATAGAGCAGAGCGAAGCCGCGGGCCAGGAAGAATTAAGACGCCGGGTGGAGGAAGATAAGAAGATCCAGGAAGCCCAGATGAAGCAGGGAGAAAACGGAAATCCTGCAGAGAGTAAGAAGGAAGATAAGGAAGAAGATAAGCCGGTAGGTCCTGCGGAAGATAAGAAAGAAGAGAGTAGCCCGGGAGATCCTGGGGAGAACAAGAAGGAAGAGTGTAAACCGGAAGAAACGGTGAATGATAAAAATGAAGAAGACGGAAAGGGGGCGAAGGCATGACGAAGCGATACATTCTGACGATCTGCACCTGTATTGTAATGCTGGCCCTGTTTCTGTGTGCATTCCGGATCCTGTACCCCGCAACGGACCGTTCCACCATGAAGGTGGGCTTCATCTTTGATAACGATGAAAGCACGCCCTATACCTACAATTTCTCCCTGGGCATGGATGCTCTGGAAAAAGAGTACGGCGAGCGGGTGGAGATCCTGACGCACAGCAACGTGCTGGATGATCAGATGGAAGGCCCATTACGGGATCTGGCGGAGGAAGGCTGCAACATCATCTTCTTTAACGGGTACAGCCCGCTGGTCATGGAACTGGCACCGGAATATCCGGACATTCAGTTCTGCCAGACCTCCTATATGGACATGAACGGTGTCACAACGCCGGCCAATTACCACACCTTTAAGGGAGAAGCCTATCAGGGACGCTACGTCAGCGGCATCGCAGCCGGCATGAAGATCGGCCAGCTGATCGATGATGGGCTGATCACCGTGGACCAGGCCAAGGTTGGCTTTGTAGCGGCATTTCCCACATCGGAGGTAATCTCCGGATATACGGCATTCCTTTTGGGTGTACGTGCCATTGTGCCGGAAACCACCATGGAAGTATGCTATACCCATACCTGGAGCAGCTATGCGCTGGAAAAGAGCGCAGCCAAACAGCTGATCGCGGACGGATGCGTGATCCTGTCCCAGCATACCGATACCATCGGCCCTGCCATTGCCTGTGAGGAAGCTTCCGAAACCATGGACACCATCTTCTTTGTAGGCAACAACCAGAGCATGTCGGAGATCGCACCCGGTACTTCACTGGTCACCTCCCGTATCTGCTGGGAGCCCTACATCCTGGGAGCGGTTAAGGCGGTGATGAGTAACCAGGAGATCGAGAAGAATGTTTCCGGCAAGGTGCATGGGTCCGATATTTCCGCCGGCTTTGAGAAAGGCTGGGTGGAGATGGTGGACCTGAACATGCAGGTGGCCGCGCCCGGCACCAAACAGGCCATGGACGGTGTCATCGACCAGTTTAAGAAAGGATCCACGGACTTTGTCTTCCGTGGCAACTATGTGGGGGTAGATCCCGATGACCCCGCCGATACCATTAACCTCACCACAGGCTATAAGGAAAATGCCAATACCTCCTATCCGCTGTTTCACTACGTGCTGCAGGATGTGATCACTGTGGTGGAGCCGGAAGAGTAGCTTCCGGAGGAGTAGATTTCAGAGGAGTAGCTTTCAGGCGCTTGCGAAGGCAGGCGCCTTTTTTCATGCATCCCCCCTCTTTTGATGCCTTTCAAGGCATTCGGACTAGCCAAATTCTTCCCCAAAGCATCACAAAGCAAGCTATTCTCTGCTTTTGATGCCTTTCAAGGCATTCGGACCAGCCAAAATCTTTCGAAAAGCATCACAAAGCAAGCTATTCTCTGCTTTTGATGCCTTTCAAGGCATTCGGACCAGCTAAAATCTTTCGAAAAGCATCACAAAGCAAGCTATTCTCTGTTTTTGATGCCTTTCAAGGCATTCGGACCAGCCAAATTCTTCCCCAAAGCATCACAAAGCAAGCTATTCTCTGCTTTTGATGCCTTCCAAGGCTTTCGGACTAGCCAAATTCTTCCCCAAAGCATCACAAAGCAAGCATCCCCCTTCTTTTGATGTTTTCGGCAGCTTTCACGAAAAGCAGCTGAAGAGGGTGTAAGCCTGAATCAATACGTGGTCTATGAATTGGGAAAAGCAGTGGCACGCTAGAATCTGCCAAACATTTGACAGAGAGGCATGCAACGACAAAATTGTCGAACACTTGAATAAAAAGTCACGCAGTAATATAATATAGACTATAATTACTAATCCATTTCGAGGAGGGTTTTAGTATGGGAAATACCAGTAAAACAGTCGGTGGAGACAGCAAGGGAGGCAACAAGAGACAGTCCAAGCTCAGCATGCGTGCGACTCTGATCCTGTTTACCTTACTTCCTCTTCTGTTCTCCTCTCTTTCGATCGCTATTGTGTCGATCGTCAACAGCCAGAGCGAGATCAAGTCTTCCACCCGCAATACGCTGATACAAAGCGTATCCAGCATCGGAAATACCTTTGATACCATTGTGGAAAATGATAAGCAGACGCTGAAAGCCTATGCGACTGCACCGATCTTAAAAGAGGCGCTGGAAAATCCCACGGATGCAGCAGCTGCCGCAGCAGCGCAGCAGTTTACGTTGGATTATTTCGGAAACCTGGATGGTTGGGAAGGCCTTTACATTGCCACCTGGGATTCGGTTGTGGTTACCCATCCCAATGCAGGGATCATCGGAAAGCAGCTTCGGGAAGGTGACAGCCTGGCAGGGCTGCAGAGCAGCATACAGAGCGCGGCAGACGGCGTGTTCAATACCGGTATCATCGTATCGCCTGCATCCGGACAGAATATCATGTCCATTTACACACCGATCACAGACAACGGAAAGCCCATTGGTTTTGCAGGGGGTGCTTTCTATGTACAGAACATCGCAGAGAAGATCTCTGATGTGTCCGCACTGGGCCTGGCAACCGGATATACCTATTTTGTGGATAAAGCCGGCACCATGCTGTATCACCCTACGCCTGAAAAGATCGGCCAGCCGGTTGAAAATGCAGCCGTTAAGCTTCTGCTGAGCAAGATCGAAGCCGGTGAGCATCCCGCTCCCGACCTGATCCGTTATGAGTTCAAGGGCAAGATCAAATATGCAGGTTATTACATCGGTGATGCCGAAAACTACATTGCCGTATTTACCGCAGATGAAGACGATGTTTTAAGCGGCGTTACCAAGATCCGCAACGTGATCATTCTCATCGGAATTATCTGCGTTGTGATCTTCTCCGCACTGGCACTGGTAATAGAGCGCCTGATCTCCGGACCCCTTATGTCTCTTACCGGTTCCCTGGACCAGCTCAGTACCGGCGATGTGACGGTACAGTGTAATGCGAAGTCCCATATTGATGAGACCCTTAGTCTGATCCGTTCCTTTAACCGGTTAAAAGATGCGCTGTCCGGCTCCATGAATTCCGTGAAGCGTTCCGCAGATGCACTGAACAGCTCCATCATTAGTGTGGACGGTATGACCAGCGACAACGTGGAATCCGTTTCCCAGATCAATACAGCGGTCAACGAAGTGGCACAGACCTCCCAGAGTGTTGCCCACAGTGCACAGGTTATGTCCGAAAAGGCAGTGGATCTGGGCGATGATATCGAGCAGCTGAACGAAAATGTACGCAACCTTTACGATGCATCCCAGACCATCAAGAATGCCAATGATGAAGCGGCACATTGCATGAAGTCTGTTATGAGCGGTGCAGACGAATCCGTAAAGGCGATGGAAGACATCGGCAGCAAGATCAACGAGACCAACTCCGCCATCGGCGATATCGGTTCAGCGATCCAGGCCATCGAGTCCATTGCGGCACAGACCAACCTCCTGTCCCTCAATGCTTCCATCGAGGCAGCGAGAGCAGGCGAAGCAGGACGCGGATTTGCGGTTGTTGCGGATGAGATCCGGAGTCTGGCTGATTCTTCTGCAGAATCTGCCAAGGAGATCAAGCAGATCATTGAAAATGTCATCAGCTTGTCCAATGACACCGTGGAGATCTCCGATCGTGTATCCGAGGTGATCGGTCGTCAGCGCACCGATATTGAAGAAGCACAGGATAAGTTCGATATCCTGTCGGATTCCGTAGAAGCTTCTATCAACGAGATCGAGACCATCCGTCATATGGCAGATACCCTGGACGGCATCAAGACCGAGCTGACCAACACCACTTCCGAACTGGGCGCGATCTCCGAAGAGCTGGGTGCTTCCGCAGAGGAAGTTGCGGCATCCTGCCAGACGGTTACCAACGCCTGCATGGATACCCAGAAATCTACCGTTGAGATGCGGGATGTAAACAAGGAAATGAGCGATGCCATCGCGTTCTTTAAGTTACAGTAGGGATGAGAAGGCAGTGTACATTCGTTTTGGATGTGCAGATCGGTGGCTTTTCGTTATGAATCAGCTACCGGAATATAGATCTTGAAATAAATGGTTGGATTAAACCGGTTTCCGCTATAGAGGTCTAAGATATTACGCTCTATAGCGGGGCCGGTTATTTTCATGCTTTTTTTTCGGATAAAGGCCATCATGGCGGCATACACATCGTCCGCTTCGACATTAAGTCGAAAAAAGGGGAAGTAGCGATGAAGATTGCGTAGTAAAATAAAAGCAAAACAGGAGGGTACCTTATGGCAAGAGGCATCAATCTGATCATTATCCTTTTGGAGATCATCGCGCTGTGCAGAACATTTCCGAAGTTCAAATGGAAAACCTTTGTCTTCTACACCCAGATCTCCAATACGCTGACTTTGCTGGTGTCAGCCGCGCTGGTGATCTTTGGCCCCAGACGGGACCTGGCGGTGCTGCGCATGACCAGTGTCAGCATGTTGCTCATGACGTTTTTTGTGACAACCTGCGTGCTGGTTCCTTTTGGAGGCTCCGCGAAAAATCTGCTGTTTTCCGTGCCGGGGATCTTCGTGCATCTGATCTGTCCGATCCTGTCCTGTATTTCCTATTTTTTCTTTGAATATCATCCGGCCCTGTACTGGGTGCTGGTGCCGGTTGTGATCAGCCTGATCTACGGGCTGCTTATGGTCTGTCTGAATGACCGGGGGATCGTGGAAGGGCCCTATCCTTTCTTCGAGGTGAAAAAGATCGGGAAAAAGGCGGCCGCGTGCTGGATCGCCGGATTGATAGTGCTTTCCGGGATCTGCTCTTTGGTTTCGGGGCTGAAGGCGCCGGCAAAGACGGACCTTACCTTTATCTATGTCCACGGCCTTTCGGGCTGGGGCAGTTATGATCTGCGAAACGAAGTGATCCCCTATTGGGGCATGACCAGCGGCGATGTGGTGCGCTACATGGACCAGCATGGTTACAGCAGTTATGCAGCGTCGGTGGATCCGGACGGAAGCGCCTGGGACAGGGCCTGCGAGCTGTACGCCCAGCTTATGGGATGCAGGGTGGATTACGGCGCAGCCCACAGCGCAAGGTGCCATCATGAGCGGTTCGGGGAGGATTACTCCATGAAGCCGCTGCTGGCGGATTTTGAGAAAAAGCCCGTTGTGCTCATCGGACATTCCTTTGGCGGAGCCACCATCCGCCTGTTTTCCGAGATCCTGCGAAACGGATCGGAGGAGGAACGCCTTGCTACGCCGCAAGAGGAACTGTCTCCTTTCTTTGCGGGAGGGCAGGGAGAGAATCTGTTTGCCCTGGTGCTACTGGCTGCTCCGACCAACGGAACCACGGCCTATGACCTGTATGAGGATCCGTCCTTTGATGTCGCTACGGTGGATATCCCGGAGGAATATGAGAAGAATTCCGATGCGGTCTCGAAATTCACCAAGGCCCGGGCGGATGAGCGGATCCGGGAAGATTATGCGGCATACGATATGCACATCGACAACGCGTTGGCGCTGAACGATACCATTACGACCTTTGATGATGTATACTATTTTGCGTTGCCCTTCTCTACGGCGGTGGAGGATCCAAACGGCGGCATCATGCCGGATCCGGCCATCACGGAGCAGATCTTTTTGCGGGGCGCGACCATTATGTCAAAATATACCGGCCGGACGGCAGGCGGCTTTGCCCTGGATGCTTCCTGGCAGGCCAACGACGGCCTGGTAAATACCTGCTCTGCCGGGGCACCGCTGGGAGCAAGATCGGCTGCTTATACAGAGGGAGAAGAGCTCCTTCCCGGCATCTGGTATGTGATGCCCGTGATCCGTGGCGATCACATGTATGCCCAGGGTGGTCTGACCAAGCGCCATGATGTGCGGCCCATGTACCGGGAACTGGCGCAGATGCTGGCCGGGATCCGTAAGGCAGGGAAGTAGGAGAGATCATGCAACAATTCATAAACCGGATCCCCAAATGGATCCGGGCAACTCTGAAGGGGTTGTTTATTACTGCCGCCGTACTGATCGTGGTCGGCGGCATCTTAATGGCGTTATTTATTTATGAGGTCCGCTATAAGGTGACGTTCGTCGGCAGGGAAGTTTCGCCGGACGGAGAGCACAACGTGCTCTTCCAGGCTGTTGGCGAGCCGGATTTTCCCTTTGGTGCTTCCCATGGAAAGATCACGGTATACGAAGGCGAGACCAAGCTGACTACGTTTCAGGAAGATATATCGGATGACGGCGGAATGTTCCGCCCCGCCAATTATAAGGTGGAATGGATGCCGGCCGGTGTGGTGATCACCTTCATGGGTTCGGAACAGGCGGATCGTGAGGTGGAGGTATATTTCGACGGACGGGATTCTTTTGAGGGCTATTCCGATGAGGAGATCACGGAAATCCTGCAGCAGCGCTACGATATCGGGAACGTGGATGCCATCCTCCGAAACGGCGAGAAGCTGACCATCAAGGCGGACGGGATCACCTTTTGCGGGACCAATCATCTGGCCCTGCATGAAACCTACCGGCAGGAAAAGTTCAAGGCATTTACCGAAAGCATTTTCGGGGAACATCTTTACCGCGGCCTGTCCTGGAAGACGGAGCAGGGCAAAGAAGTGACGGATATTACCTATATTCCGATCATCGGTTACAACGGCGCGCCGGGCAGAGAAGACCTGGAGTGGTTTTGTGATGATATTTGTCTGTGGCTGGAAGACTGCTATGCAGAGTATCCCTACGAGGAGTTTGGGAATCTGTATCATTGCATCATCCCGGATCTGTACGGATCTGAGCAGGATAAGTACTATTTCGGGGATTTCCCGATGCGGAATTTTGAGGAAGATGAGAGTATCCTCTACAATGAGCTCTACCATTACCTGAACGATCGGCTTTCCAAAACCGGCGGGCAGGGGGATGCCGGACAGATTCCTGCAGATTCCGGGGAAACGGACGCAGCGTATGATACGGC
>JAILDL010000041.1 GCA_024689465.1 Lachnospiraceae bacterium | reverse complement strand
TTTGGATTTACTGTGATAGGCTTTACCATAGCGTTTCTTCTTTCAGTTGAACGAGGGTCACTTTAGTTACCGTTGTATTTGTATCATATCTTGTGTATTTCATAAGTTTATAGACTATATATGGTCATAAATATGAATACTATTCTACTAGATATAATTATATCATTATATGACAGCTTCTCCCGACGATTTGTTCTTGGGAATCATCTTCTGCAGCCAGAAAATAAAAACTATCTTAGTCACTACCCGCTGGCATTGGCGCGGGGGCGGGTGACTAAGAGCAGGAAAACAAGCAAGCTTAGTCACTTCCCTCTGGCATTGGCGCAGGGGAAGGGTGACTAAGAGAGAGGAAATAAGCAAGCTTAGTCACTTCCCGCTGGCATTGGCGCAGGGGAAGGGTGACTAAGAGCAGGAAAACAAGCAAGCTTAGTCACTTCACGCTGGCATTGGTGCAGGGGAAGGGTGACTAAGAGAGGGGAAATAAACAAGCTTAGTCACTTTTTGTTGAAATTGGCTCGGGGGCGGATGACAAAGTGAGGGGGACAGGCTTGCTTGCAATCAAAAGCGGACAAAATCGGACAAACTCGAAGCTTCCATTTCCATCTTGACAAAAAATCCCCGGTGCGGTTATGATGAATCTACTGGAAAACGTTTTCCAGAAAACGCTTTCCAAAGAACATTCATAAACAAACGAGGAAACAAGGACATGGTTTCGATCAGAGATGTGGCAGCCCATGCAGGGGTGGCAATCTCCACTGTTTCCAAAGTCATAAACCACTATCCCAATGTCAGTGAGGAGACGAAGGAGAAGGTAGAGAAGGCGATCGCGGAGCTGGGGTTTGTACCCAACACCATTGCATCAGCTCTTTCTTCCAAGCAATCCGGCAGGGTTGCACTCCTGCTGAAACTGAACAAGCGAACCAATGCGGCGGATGAGATCGCGATGCAGTACATAGCGGGAGCGATCCAGAGAGCCAGGGAATTATCCATGGATGTGGTAACGGTGTTTTATTCCATGCTGGAAGATAAGAGCGTGGAAGAGATCATCCGCTACTTTGAAACCCAGGGCGTTTCCGGGATCATCATCTACAGCATGGATCAGCAGGATGAGGCACTGCTTCAGCTGATCCGGACAGATCGGTTTAAGTTTGTGCTGGTGGATGCTCCTATCACGGGGCCCAATATATCCAGCGTCAGCATTGATAACCGGCAGGCTCAGAAGGATGTGGTTTTAGAAACTGCGAAACAGAACGATTGCTCAAAGATCCTGTACATCGCCGGTGAGGAAAGCGGCTATGTCACCGGTGAGCGGATCGCCGGGATGAAGGAGCTGGCCAGGGAACAAGGCTACAAACTGAAGATCGTATATGGTGATTTTAGCGAAAAGAAAGCCAGAGAGCTGACTCTTCGCTATGCCAAACGCTACAGCGTGATCGTCTGCGCCTCGGACCTGATGGCCATCGGTGCCATGCGGGCTCTGATGGATATGGACATCTTCCGTCCGGTTTGCGGGTTTGACGGCATCGTCCTGATGGGCTATGCAGGAAAGCAGATGAACACGGTGCGTCAGGATTTTGAGAACATTTCCGCGGAAGCCATCACGGAGCTTCGTAAATTGCTATCCGGCAGTGAAGGTCAGCAGGTGATCCTGCCCCACAGCCTGGTGCGGATGAAGTACGAGGACGTGATCATGTGATCGCTTTCACGTTGAGAAAACGGCAGAACCATTTTATAGAAACAGAAATGAAGCGGCAACCTGTAACATAAGCGAAAATACAAGCGAATACCATAAACAAGAACGTAGGAAACAAAAAACAACCTATGATGACCAAAGAAGAGGAGGACATTATGGCACCATCTGTATTATCCAGAGATGTGATCCAGTTAAACATGGAGGACCGTCTGCAGACGATCTGCAAGGAGAGATTTGATAAGGGACTGGCGGACTGCAGCGACGAGCAGGTATATTTTGCTCTGCTGGAGCTGGTAAAGGAGATCGCATCCCTGACCAACAAGATCGAGGGAGAAAAGAAGGTATACTACATTTCCGCAGAATTCCTCATCGGAAAGCTTCTTTCCAACAACCTGATCAACTGCGGTATCTACCAGCAGACAGAGGAATTATTAAAGAAATACGGGAAGGACTTATCCCGGATCGAGGAGATCGAGCCCGAACCTTCCCTCGGAAACGGCGGACTGGGCCGTCTGGCAGCCTGCTTTTTGGATTCCATCGCAACTTTGGGCCTTTCCGGCGACGGTATCGGCTTAAACTATCACTTCGGTCTGTTTAAGCAGGTATTTAAGGACAATCTGCAGACTGCAGAAAAGGATGCCTGGATGCAGAAGGATTCCTGGCTGACCAAGCGGGATATTTCCTTTGATGTATACTTCGGCGATCGCAAGGTAAAGTCCAGACTCTATGACATCGATGTAGTCGGCTATAACAACGGGGTAAACAAGCTCCACTTATTTGACATCGAGACCGTTGACGAGAGCCTGGTCAAGAAGGGCATCACCTTTGACAAGGAAGCTATTGAGAAGAACCTGACTCTGTTCCTGTATCCCGATGACAGCGACGAAGCCGGCAACCTCCTTCGTATCTATCAGCAGTATTTCATGGTCAGCAACGCAGCGCAGCTGATCCTCCATGAAATGAAGGAGCACAAATACGACCTGAAGAGACTCTATGATTATGCAGTCATTCAGATCAACGATACCCATCCCACAATGGTCATCCCCGAGCTGATCCGTATCCTGGTTGAGGATAAGGCATTTACCATGGATGAAGCCATTGACGTGGTATCTAAGACCTGCGCATACACCAACCACACCATCCTGGCAGAAGCTCTGGAAAAGTGGCCTCTGGCATACCTGGAGAAGGTGGTTCCCCAGCTGATCCCTTATATCAAGGAACTGGATAAGCGGGTTCGTGCAAAGTACAAGGATCCCAAGGTACAGATCATTGACAAGGAAAAGCGGGTACACATGGCCCACATCGACATCCATTACGGTTTCTCCGTAAACGGTGTTGCTGCGATCCATACAGATATCCTGAAAAATACGGAATTAAACCACTTCTACAAGATCTATCCGGAGAAGTTCAACAACAAGACCAACGGTATTACCTTCCGGAGATGGCTCCTGTCCTGTAACCGGGAACTGGCCGCATTTTTATCCGAAAAGATCGGGGACGGTTATCGTAAGAACGCTGATGACCTGGAAAAGCTTCTGGAGTTTAAGGATGACGAGGAAGTTCTGAATAAGATCGAGGAGATCAAGCGTCATCGCAAGGAAGACCTGGCTGCTTTCGTAAAGGAAAAAGAGGGTGTTACCTTAAATCCCGATTCCGTTTTCGATATCCAGAGCAAGCGCCTGCATGAGTACAAGCGGCAGCAGATGAACGCCCTGTATATCATCCACAAGTATCTGGAGATCAAGGCAGGTAAGAAGCCCCCGGTACCCATGACCTTTATTTTTGGTGCCAAGGCTGCTCCCGCTTATGTGATCGCCCAGGATATCATCCACCTGCTGCTGGTTCTGCAGGAGATCGTAAACAACGATCCGGATGTAAATAAGTACATGACCGTGCTGATGGTAGAAAACTACAACGTCAGCTACGCAGAAAAGATGATCCCTGCCTGCGATATTTCCGAGCAGATTTCCCTTGCTTCCAAGGAAGCTTCCGGAACCGGTAATATGAAGTTCATGTTAAACGGTGCCGTTACTCTGGGAACCGCAGACGGTGCGAACGTAGAGATCGCTGAACTGGTAGGACCGGAGAATATTTACGAGTTCGGTAAGAGCTCCGATGTGGTCATCAAGCATTATGAGAAAGCAGATTACGTTTCCAAGGACTACTACAAGAAGAGCCCTGTGATCAAGGAAGCAGTGGACTTTATCGTCGGCAAGCAGGCCCTGAAGGTTGGGCACAAGGAAAATCTGCAGCGCTTATACAATGAGCTGCTTAACAAAGACTGGTTCATGACTCTGTTAGACCTGGAAGAGTACATCAAGGTGAAGGATCAGGCATTTGCCGATTACCTTGACAGGGAGAGCTGGAAACGTAAGATGCTGGTAAACATCGCAAAAGCCGGCTTCTTCTCCTCCGACCGTACCATCGCAGAGTACAACCGCGATATCTGGAAATTAAACTGATCCTTTCTGCGGGATACCACGAACAGAAATGTGATCCATAACAGCAATGCCCTGAAGTTTTCGGACTTTGGGGCATTTTTTATGGCGACGATCCAGGCGGCTGCCTTGCCTGCCCAGGCAGACATTTGACGAAGGGGAGCAAAATGGAATAAAGTCATAAGTATGGAAGTTGTAACGATCAAAGATATAGCAAAAATGTGCGGGGTAGCCACCAGTACGGTCTCCCGTGCCATAAACGAGCATTCGGATATCAGCCCGGAAACCAGAGCCAGGATCATGGAAGCCATTGAAAAGACCGGCTTTATTCCCAACAACAGTGCCCGGAACTTAAAACGTACGGAAGCAAAGAGTATCGCAGTGCTGGTAAAGGGGATCACCAATCCTCTGTTTTCCCATATGATCCGGATCATCGAAGAGGAGATCGAAGCACAGAAATACACCCTGGTCCTTCGCCATGTGGATTCCAAAGAAGATGAGATCGATGTGGCCCTGACTCTGATCAAGGAAAAACGTTTGGCCGGCCTGATCTTTATGGGCGGTGAGTTTGTTCACAGCGCAGGGAAGCTGGAGAAGATCACGGTGCCTTATATTTTCAGTACCATTTCCGCCCGCCCGGAGGAAGTCAGCGAGAGCACCTATTCCAGTATTGCCGTGGATGACCGGAAGGAAAGCAAAAAGATGGTGTCCTACCTGCTGGATAACGGGCACCGGGACATTGCCATCATCACCAACGATACCCTGGATCACAGTGTGGGACAGCTGCGGATGGAGGGCTATCTGGAAGCCTACCGGGAGCACGGGATCGCCGTTAATAAACGGCTGATCCGTATCCTCAGCGATGAATATGACCAGTACTCCATGATGAACGGATACCAGGTGACCAAAGAGCTGCTGCGCAGCAAGGAACCCTTTACTGCCATCTTCTGTATCGCGGATGTACTGGCGATCGGTGCCTGCAGAGCACTGCGGGAAGCGGGCCTACTGATCCCCAAGGATGTGTCAGTGGCAGGATTTGACGGCATCGAACTGGGGGATTTTGTTTCCCCCAGACTTACCACCATCCGCCAACCGGCGGAGCAGATGGCCCATGACACGGTACAATGTCTCTTTGAAGTCATCGGCGGGTTAAAGGAACATCGCCACAAAACCTATGAAGGGGAACTTCTGATCAAAGAATCTACAAAGCAGATCGCAACCTGAGCGATCTGCTTTTTTTATGGTCAAAAACAGAATAAAAAGTTGCTTTCAGAAGATTGAAAAATTGCATGGAAATATTTTCATATTATCACTCAATTGATATAATTAAGAATGATTCGTTGAATCAATATCATTCAAGAAGGAGATATGGATGAAAACTTTTTATGGAAAAAGTAAATCCGGTAACGTTTCGGAAGCAGTAAAGGGGTTATCGTCGCCGAAGCTGATCCTGATGAACAGCAGCGCACAGACCTTTGAAAACAATGTGAAGACACTGGAAAAACTGTTTCCGGGTGTACCCAGCATCGGCTGTATCGCTATGGGGTATGATACGGACGTGGTGGAAAACGGTGTGTTTATCACTGCGTTTACGGAAGGTGTCAAGGTCTGTTCCGGCGTGATGCAGGATGTTACCACGATGCCGGCCAAGCACATCGACGAGGTGCAGAAGGCGGTAGAAGCGGTTAGTCCGGGTAGAGACAATACGGTGATCATCGATTACTGTACCGGAAACGATGCCGTTGCACTGACCACCCTTACGGGACTTACCAAAAAGTACGGCCTGCAGATCATGGGAGCAACGGGAGATGCGGGCAAGGTCTCCGCGAACGGTGAAGTGTATGAAAATGCCATGGTCTTTGCGGTGGTCAAAAATGAACACGGCAAGGTAAAAACCTATAAAGAGAACATTTATGCTCCCATGGATGAGCATATTCAGCTGATCGCCTCCAAAACCGATAAAGCCAAGTATTATCTGGGCGAACTGGGCGGCAGACCGGCAAAGCAGGTTTATCAGGAGCTGACCGGAGCAACGGAAAAGAGCATCGGGACACAGACCTTTAAGAACCCGCTGGGCAAGGTAAACGGCGAAGATGTTTGCATTTTCTCCATCAAGGACGTGTCCGGAACGGGGCTGACCCTCTACCGACAGGTAAACGATTCGGATATCCTGACGATCCTGGAGCGCCAGGATATGGAGGAAGTTGCGCAGAAAACCATCCGGCAGATCCAGTCGGATTTCCGGCATGTGTCTGCGATCTATTCCGTAAACTGTGCATTCCGGTATCTGATGTTCCAGGAGAGCGGCGGTATCAGCCAGTATTTAAAGAAGATCGGATCTCTGGGAACTTCCTGTGGACTGGTAGGCTATGGCGAACACTATAACACCCAGTTTGTAAATCAGACGATGACCTGCGTGGTCTTTGAATAGGAGGGACGGAGATGTTTGGTAAAAAGAAAGAGTTCAGTCAGTCCGGAGCTGCGCAGCAGACTCTGTTTGGTAAAAAAGACGGTGAGAAGGAACGCAAGGACGCTCTGGTCTATATTGCAGGTGCCATTAAGGATTTTCAGAAGGAACTGGTGACCAATGAAGTAAGTTCCCTATCGGAGATCCACGAGATGGGGCAGTCCATTGAAGACGCGATCCGTAATAATGAACAGTTAAAAGACAGACTGACGGCCTTTAATGCGAAATTTGAAGAAGTAAATGCCAGTGCAGCCAAGTTCCAGGGGGTAAAGCAGGAGATCGTCCGGACCGTGGAAGTGGCGCAGAATAAAGTGGGAGAATTAAAGACCAGTTCCGGTGAAGTGCGTGCCAGCTTTGACGAAATGTCCAGAGGCTTTGAAAGCTTTAAGGAGTCTGTGGACGAGATCTCCGATTATATGAAAAAGATCATCAACATTGCATCCCAGACCAACCTCCTGGCCTTAAATGCTTCCATCGAGGCGGCCAGAGCCGGAGAAGCAGGACGGGGATTTGCGGTTGTCGCAACCGAAGTGCGGGAACTGGCGGATGAGATCAAAGCCATGATCGATCAGGTCAATACGTCCATCGATCATGCGGGCGCAGAGAGCGAAAAGCTTACTATCAGCATGCAGAATTCCATTGCTGCGATGGACCGCTCCCTTGCAGGGGTGGAGGAAACCGACCAGACCTTTGAACAGATCCTGGAAAGTGCCAACGGCACCAATCAGGTACAGCAGGAGATTGAACATACCGCCAGGGAAGCTTCGGAGGAACTGGATGAGATCGGCAACAGCATAGACCGGATCACCCGGGGATATGATGCCATGGAGTCTCAGCTGGCCAGAGTCAACGCCCTGGGAACAAAGAAGAGTACGGTGTTTGAGCACATCGACAATCTGATCACCCAGATCGAACCCATCGCAAAATCCTGACCCCTTGGGGACGGGGTTAGGGGTTCACAAATACGTTTTGTCCTATAAACAAGAAAAGAGAGGCAGCCGAAAATCGGTGCCTCTCTTATTTATTGAGAGATAAAGAGAACGCCTAAGGTTCCGGGACCACAGTGGGAGGAGATCACACTGCCGGCTCTGGTTTCCAGGATCTCATTAAACTGCTGCAGACTTTCCAGGTAGCAGCGAACGGATTCCACAACGGCAAGATCACATCCGGAGTGGGTGATAAAGACCCGGTCTCCTCTGGCTGCCTTGAGGGCAGGCTCCATATCCTTTACATAGTCCATGATCACCTTGGAGAGCTTTCCGCGGTATTTCTTCTCCGGATACATCACACCGTCTATCACGCTGATCCTGGGATGAAGCTTTAAGGCAGAACCAAAGAAAGCGGCTACACCGGAGCAACGGCCGCCACGGTGCAGGAAGGTCAGGGTATCTACGACAAAGCTTGCTCTTACCTTGGGGATCAGCTTTTCAATTTCGGCGACGATCGCCTGTGCAGTCATACCGGAAGCCGCCATTTCTGCAGCTTTGATCACCTGCAGGCCGATGCCTGTGGAGAGATTGGCAGAATCCACAACGAATACCCGGTTGCTCATTTCCAGGTCCTCCGCTGCCAGTCTGCAATTGTTGTAGCAGGCCGACATGGAATAGGAGATGGTAAAGATGATGTAGTCATCCCCACTGTCCTTATCCAGGAATGCCTTGATATCTTCTGTACTGGGAGCAGCGGTTTTCGGCGTCTCCCCGTGCTCATCGGACCACTTGAACAGATCATCCGGGGATACGTTTACGCCGTCCCGGTATTCCGCATCTCCGCAGCGAACATACAGAGGAATGATGCCGATGTTGTATTTTTCTATTAATTCCGGCGAAAGATCGCAGGTTGAATCTGAAAGAATCTTAACCATTCGGTGCCTCCCGATCATAAGAAGTAATATCCTGTAATCCGTCTAATCATAGCACGTTTTTGCCATGAGATGACAGACAATTTTTCATAAATGTCATACTTTTTTGCTGACAAAACCGGATCCTGCGGATGGGCATCTCCCCGTTTCGGATCATAGGGGATCAAAAAGAGCGTCTGCTCAGCTTGGCGTTGTGATAGGCGGGATCATCGGTGACATCCTCAAGGAACCAGTCTGCAGGGATGTAGGCATTGGCTGCTTCCACGGAAGGGAACTCCACTTCTGCGATGATGAGGGGGGCAAAAGGCGGTTCGAAAATGTCCAGTTCGATCATCAAACTCTCACCCTTTAGGAGAGTTTTATATTCTTCTGATAAATCCGCATCTTTTATGGGAATCAGGTACCGCTTTTTGGCAATGAGATTGCCATCTGCCTTAGCCTTCAACGTGTCATAAGCTTCTTTGGTCAACGGCAGATTGTACTCCTCGTGTGCCAGAGAAGTGCCCTTTCCCTTGTAAGTCATATAGTAGGAATCGTCCTCTCTGCGGACGCGGATGACCGGGTCGGTCGTAAGATAAGCCTGCTCGATGATGTGAAACGGATAGCGCTCCAGATCGGCAGGAAGCTGTTTGATGGTAAATTTGCGTTCGATCTCCATAGGTGTCCTTTCCGGATTGAAAAGCCAAAATCTTTCGGTAAAAAGAAGAGGCAATTCATTCAAATTTCCGCCTTCTTTGCATATAATAAAAGAAGATGCGGATCTGTCTACATCATTATAAACATTCTGAATCAGTCAAGGAAGGGAACAATATTCCCAATGATCGAAGATCTTATACAGTTGGAACGTCCTTTTGAGGCAAACGGCTACAACGGAGAAGGAGAGGAGGCTTTTATCTTCCTTCCCGGAACAGGCCCGGTGCTGCTTTCGGCACCGCATGCCGTCAATCATTTCCGTAAGGGAGAGATAAAGCATGCAGACCTGTTTACCGGAGCCATTGCCCGTTATCTGAATATCCGAACCGGTTGCCCGGTGATCTGTTCCGCGGCATATCGGGAGGGAGATCCCAATTTTGACCAGTTTGATCAAAACACATACCAGCAAGCATTAATTGAATATGTAAAGCTGCAGGACATCCGGGTCCTGTTGGATCTTCACGGCGCCGGAAGGGCAAGAGAATACGCCCTGGAGATCGGAACAAGTGACGCACCTGCACAAGAGTCGACAATAGAGGGAAACCAACTGGCAGGGGAAGAAACAACAATGGCAGAAAATCCCTCTCTGAAGGAATACCGGTTCCTGGATGAACTGGCGGAGCAGACCATCGCTTACTTTATCGCCCCTTGTTCCACGGAGAAAAAGGAGATCTGGAAGAACCGGATTTTTGCGGCCAGAGGAGAAACCAGGATCACACGTGTGGTCGCGGAACGGACAAAGGCAGCCTGCATGCAGCTGGAGATCAACCGGATGTACCGGGATCCTGCATATCCCGAAGAGATGGAAGCCATGGTGCACGCTCTGGAATGTTATATCCGCATCCTGCAGGAGGCGGATTGGACCAAAAGTCCTTTAGAACTTGAGAAAGAATGCTTTTCCGGTTTAAGAGGTGTACTTCGGGACGGAGAATAAACAGGCGGCAGGCTCTGCTGCGAATGAGGAAGAAGGATACAGATCGGTTATGGATCATCAGAGAAAACAAAAAATCACCAATATTCTGAAAAAAGGCAGAAGGTTTACCTTCGGTCAGGGAGATCTGGTGCTGGAAGTGGCAGGATGTGCAGATCTGCAGGAACAGGTGCGGATCCATGCACAGGTAAATCCCCGACATACATTTGCGGTGGATCTGGTGCAATATGCAATGGAATATGAACTGACAGGAGGCAGAAGCCAGTCCGGAAAAGAACCGGAGGAAGCGATGGTCTTCGTGGATGTGCAAGATCTTTGCGAAAGCGGAAATACTTCTTCGAATAAGGCATCCCTTTTACAGGTGCTGTTGCCGGAGTATATCCTGCATGGAAAAGGTCTTTCCCCTCTGCAGGTGGCATTTCGGGATGGGGTGCTGAAGGCACTGCTTCATATTGTCCGAACCCTTCAGCATGCAGACTGGAATGCGGCGGATATACAGGCTTTTCGCCTGTGGCAGGCGGGTACTCACAAGCCCCAGGATCGGGCGGAGATCTATTTCCCGTCCCGATTTGAAGAAAATGACCTTCTGACCATTTGCAGCAGCAGGGTCATGGCGGAAAAGGTGCGCCTTGGAAAGCCCGGTGCAAAGAGCGAGAAAAACCTGGATGAAGAGGCACTTTCCCATAAGGAGCAGTATGCATTCCTTACCAATCGCCTCATCGAGATCCTGTTTGGAAGAGAATGGATCACCGGCAGGGAGGAAGAAGCGGGGCTTCGGGGAATTCCCTTTTTGCTTTATCGCAATGAGCCGGACCGTTATCTGCTGGGAATCCCCAAGGCAGATCAGATCGATCGGGTCTTCTTTTCCTCCAAACTGTTTTCGGAAAAGAAGGAAGAAGCAAAAGCCTATGACTATGTGGTCTATAACCGATATACGGATTCCAGGCTGTACGTGGATTACGCAAAAGCAGATTATAAGGACTACGGCCGGGTAAAGGACAATCAGGGACATCCGGCATCCAAGCTGCTGATCCCCCGTTACCAGAGAAAGCTCCTGGGTTATCTGGATGAGCCCCTTACCATGATCCGGGCGGAAGAATATGTGCGGATCCTGGAGAAGGTTTCTCCGGAGGAAAAGCAGGCCCTGGAAACCTGTTATGAGAAGATCTCCGGAGAGACATATTATTCTCTGAAGAATATATATAAGAAACAGATGGCTTTATCCGGAGAAGACATACCGGAGAGGAAAAGTCTTGAAAACGACCTGGAGAGAGCTGCGCAGGTTTTAAAGGACCAGGGCGTCTACTCTTATGGAGAACTTCTGAAGATCCCCAAAGAAAAATCAGGGAAACGGGGATTTGCGGGAACGCTGAAGCGTTGGACTAAGAAGCTGGCCTTCTTTTTGCTGGACCGTACCATCGGAAAGGCAGAGTATCTCCTGAAGTGTGAGTGGACCAGCGAAACCGATGATCGAAACAACGTGGCCAGACTCAGTTCCAACATGATGAGCCTTCTGGGCGTTTCGGAAAATGACAAGATCCGGATCAAGTTCGGCAAACGGGTGCAGATCCTGCGGGTACTGACCAACAATGAGCTGGGTGACTATCAGATCGGGATTCCCGCAACGGCCCGGAAAAAGCTGGGCATGAACAGCGTAAACGACATCGTTGTGGTGCACCGGGATATGGTACACACCTTCCTGCGGCATTCGGAGGAACAGACCATCGCCATTCTTGGTACGGTGCTGGCGGTATTCCAGGTGGTTGACTCGGTCCTTGCAGGGATCATCGCCTGCCTGATCTTCATCCCGCTGATCATGTATTTTGTTCTGAACGAAGAACGGGTAAAGGTAAAGTAGTTCATAATTATTTAATGATTCTTTAACTGACAGGTCATTGGTTGGGACCTTGCAGCATGCTAGAATGAATCTGTGAGCGACAAAAGCCCTGCAGCAGGTACGGCAGATGCGTGCAAACGGGCTTTCATCAGAAAGGAAGAATATGAGCAAAGTAGGGGTATTTCTTGCAGACGGCTTCGAAGAGATCGAAGGCCTGACCGTGGTGGATCTGCTGCGAAGAGCAGGGATCGACACGGTGACAGTGTCCATCAGCAACAGCCGCACGGTGACCGGATCTCATCAAATCCCGGTACTGGCGGATGAGTGCATTGCAGACACGGATTTTTCCACTTTGGATATGCTGGTATTACCGGGGGGTATGCCGGGCACGACCAATCTGGAAAAGTGTGAGCCGTTAATGAAACAGGTGGATGCATTCCACAGAGCCGGCAAATACATCAGTGCCATCTGTGCTGCGCCGGGCGTTTTCGGCAGGGCAGGGATCCTGGAGGGAAGGGATGCAACGGTGTATCCCGGACTGGAAGGAGAACTGAAAGGAGCATTCCCCAAAACAGATCCTACCGTAAAGAGCGATCACATCTTAACCAGCAGAGGCATGGGAACGGCCATCGCATTTGGTCTTGCCATTGTGGAACGCTTCAAGGGAAAAGAAGCGGCCGATCAGCTGGCAGAGAAGATCGTATACTTCAGCGATATCCGCTGAGCATGCACCACGTAACAGAAATGTTTGGGCGGCCGCAGATGCGGCTGACATTTCCGAAGGGGTGAACGGATGAAGGCAAAAAATATCATGTTCCAGTTAACACCGAAGGCGGAGGTTACCTATCTCTTTGACGATGACACCATCGGAGAGGCACTGGAGAAGTTCAAGGAGAAACGCTATTCCTCGGTACCCATTGTCTGCCGGCAGACCGGTACTTATATGGGCACCATTACGGAGGGCGATATCCTCTGGGAACTGTGCACCCACAAGGCAGGGGATTTTGAAGACACCTGTGCACAGAGGGTGTGCAATGTGAAGCGCTACCGGGATAACGAACCGGTGGATGTGGATACAAATATGGAAGATCTGGTGGCAAAGGTGAGCAACCAGAATTTCGTTCCCGTCATCGATTCCATGAACTGCTTTATCGGGATCGTGACCAGGCGGGCGGTGATCGCCTATCTGAAGGAACATCAGGGGCAATAACGGAATTATACAGATTTGCTGGTTTTTTTGAAACAGGTGTGCTATAATCATGAGATGATTGCTGTCTATGGGGTTTTTGCGCCCATTTTCAGCGGAACCGATAATAAAATATGGCATGCGAACAGCGATGACATATAAGTGAAGTAAAACCCCAGGAGGAAATTTAGTAACATGAGTTCAAAGGTCGAGAAATTAGAAAACAACATGGCCAAACTTACCGTAGAAGTACCGGTTGAGGACTTTGAGAAGGCAGTTGAGAAGGCTTATCAGAAGAGCAAAAAGCAGATCAACATTCCGGGCTTCCGTAAGGGTAAGGCTCCCAGACAGCTGATCGAAAAAATGTACGGCAAGACCGTATTCTTTGAGGATGCTGCCAACGAAGTAATGCCGGAAGCTTATGCAAAGGCTGTAGAAGAGTGCGGTGAAGAGATCGTTTCTTCTCCCAAGATCAATGTCGTACAGTTAGAGGCCGGCAAGCCTTTCATTTTTGAAGCAGAAGTAGCATTAAAGCCGGAAGTGACCCTCGGCAAGTACAAGGGCATCTCCGTTGAAAAGGAAGCGGTAGAAGTTTCCGCTGAAGAGATCGATGCACAGATCCAGAAGGAGCGCGAGAACAGCGCAAGAGAGATCAGCGTGGAGAGACCCGTTCAGAACGGTGATATCGCTATGATCGATTTCGAAGGCTTTGTGGATGGCGTTGCATTTGACGGTGGCAAGGGTGAGAACCATCCTCTGACCATTGGCTCCGGCCAGTTCATCCCCGGTTTCGAGGAGCAGCTGATCGGCGCAAAGATCGGTGAAGACGTAGAAGTAAACGTAACCTTCCCCGAGAACTATCAGGAAGCATCCCTGGCAGGCAAGGCAGCTGTATTTAAGTGCAAGGTAAATGAGATCAAGGAGAAGGAACTTCCTGAATTAGATGATGAATTCGCAGCAGAAGTATCCGAGTTCGATACCTTTGCCGAGTATCGCGCAGATGTAGAGAAGAAACTGCAGGAGCAGAAGGAGAACGCTTCCAAGACTGCATTTGAAGATGCGGTTGTAAAGGCAGTCATTGCAGACGCAAAGATGGATATTCCCGAAGCGATGGTAGAGACCCAGCAGAGACAGATGCTGGATGACTACGATCAGAGACTGAGAATGCAGGGACTTTCCCTGGAGCAGTATCTGAAGTTTACCGGCCAGAATCCTCAGCAGCTGATGGATCAGGCTAAGGAGCAGGCTATGTTCCGTATCCAGTCCAGACTGGTACTGGAAGCTGTTGTAAAGGCTGAGAACATCACTGCAAGTGATGATGACGTTCAGGCAGAATTAAAGAGAATGGCTGAACAGTACAATATGGAGATCGAAAAGGTTAAGGAGATCTTAGGCGAGGGCGAATTAAAGAACCTCTCCACCGACCTGGCTGTTCAGAAGGCAGTTGATTTCCTGGTAGAAAACGCAAAGGCTACCAAGCCTAAGAAGACTGCAGCAAAGAAGGCAGCTAAGAGTGAGGAAGAGGCTCCTGCCGAAGCAGTAGAAGAAAAGCCCAAGAAGACCACTACCCGCAAGACTACCGCTAAGAAGAAGGATGCGGAAGAAGCTGCTGAAGCGACTGAAGAAAAGTCTAAGAAGAGAACAACAAAGAAGAAGACAGAAGAGTAATCCCGTATTACTCAGAAGCGAGGCAATATGACACCGAAAAATTACTTAGTACCTTATGTTATTGAGCAGACCAGCATGGGAGAGCGTTCTTACGATATCTACTCCCGTCTGCTCTCTGAGCGTATCATTTTCATGGTTGGCGAAGTAGAAGATTCTATGGCAGCCTCCATTGTGGCACAGCTCCTGTATCTGGAGGCTATGGATTCCGAGAAGGACATCCACATGTACATCGACAGCCCCGGAGGCAGTGTAACAGCCGGTATGGCCATCTACGATACCATGCAGTACATCAAGTGCGATGTATCCACCATGTGTATGGGTATGGCGGCTTCCATGGGTTCCTTTATCCTGGCCGGTGGTGCAAAGGGCAAGAGACTGGCTCTTCCCAATGCAGAGATCATGATCCATCAGGTATTAGGTGGGGCACAGGGACAGGCAACGGATGTGGAGATCACAACCCGCCACCTGTTAAAGACCAAGGAAAAATTAAACCGGATCCTGTCTCAGAATTCCGGTAAGCCTTATGAGCAGGTTTGTGCTGATACAGAGCGTGATAACTGGCTGGACGCACAGATGGCTCTGGAATATGGCCTCATTGATAAAGTAGTTGAAAAACGTGCTGTCTCTGACGAGAAGAACGACTAAGACAGTACGGGAAAGCGGTAATTGTAATGGCAGGAAAGAATGGTTCCGACGGAAAGATCCGTTGCTCCTTCTGTAACAAAACACAGGACCAGGTCCGTAAGCTGATCGCAGGACCGGCCGGCATCTATATCTGCGACGAGTGCGTAGATATCTGTGCGGACATCATCGGTGAAGAAGATTTCGATGAAGAAGTGCAGGATGGGAAGGATATGGACATCCGGTTGTTAAAACCGGTAGAGATCCACAACTTCTTAAACGAGTATGTCATCGGCCAGGAAGAAGCCAAAAAGGTTTTGTCCGTATCGGTTTACAACCACTATAAGCGCGTGATGAAGCAGAAATCTTCTACACCTGCTTTGGATGAAGTAGAGCTGCAGAAGAGTAACATCATCATGATCGGACCCACCGGTTCCGGTAAGACATATCTTGCGCAGACATTGGCCAAGATCATCAATGTGCCCTTTGCCATTGCAGATGCCACCACCCTCACGGAAGCCGGTTATGTCGGCGAAGACGTTGAGAACATTCTGCTGAAGCTGATTCAGGCGGCAGATTACGATGTGGAACGTGCCCAGTACGGTATTGTCTACATCGATGAGATCGATAAGATCACCAAGAAGAGTGAGAATGTATCCATTACCCGTGATGTATCCGGTGAAGGTGTACAGCAGGCTCTTCTGAAGATCGTAGAAGGTACGGTTGCCAGCGTTCCTCCACAGGGCGGACGTAAGCATCCTCACCAGGAACTGATCCAGATCGATACCACCAATATCCTGTTTATCTGCGGCGGTGCCTTTGATGGACTGGAGAAGATCGTAGAGAAGCGTCTGGATCGCAAGTCCATCGGCTTTGATGCCGAGATCGCAGGACAGGGTACCCACGAGATGGATGCTCTGCTCAAGGAGGTTACTCCTCAGGATCTTGTGAAGTTCGGACTGATCCCGGAATTTGTAGGCCGTGTGCCCATCAATGTATCCTTAGAAGGACTGACAAAGGAAGCTTTGATCCGTATCCTCAAGGAGCCCAAGAATGCGCTGATCAAGCAGTATCAGAAGCTGTTTGACTTAGACGATGTGCAGCTGTCCTTTGAAGACGATGCCATCGAGACCATTGCAGAGATGGCCTTTGAACGCAAGACCGGAGCCAGAGGACTTCGCTCCATTATGGAGCATGTTATGATGGATGTGATGTATCAGATCCCTTCTGACGATACCATCGAGAGCTGCGTGATCACCAAAGCCGCAGTGGAAGGCACCAGCAAGCCACTGATCGTGCATCGGGAGTCTGCTTCCCTTAAGAAGGCGAAGTAAGCAGGTCCTGCAACCAATATGTATGCTTTACACGCCGCCGCTGTCTTTTGTGGCGGCGTGTTGTGTATCTGTGGGGCGGTGAATGCCTGGAAAGCCCAAAGGCGGAACCAGGCAGTATTTCCGGAAGCTGATTGGTAGTATGGAATGCCTGGAAAGCAAGTTAGGGCTCTGCAGGCAGTAGGAAGGCTGAGGCAATCCGGAAAATGAATGCCTGTGGGAACAAGAAGATAGATTGAGGCAGTAAACAGCGATAGAAGAGATAAGATTATGGCTGAGAAGAAAACAAAGCAAGTAAAGAAAACAGCGGAAGATAGAGAAATCAAGAAGACAACTGCAACCAGGAAGGCAACTGTGACTAAGAAGGCAACTTCGGCAAGGAAGACAACGGTAGCCAGTAAACCAGCGACGGCCAAGAAGCCTGCAGCAGCGAAAGCTACCACCGCAAAGGGGAAGGCTTCTGCCTCCAGAAGGGAACAGTTCCCGGCAGTGGTACTGCGGAGCATGGTTGTTTTTCCGGGCATGGTGCTGCATTTTGACATCACCCATGCGTCCTCCATTCGTTCCGTACAGAAAGCAATGGAGACGGATCGCCTGGTATTCGTAGTGGCCCAGAAGGAGTCTGCAGAGAAGAATCCGGATGTGGCAGAGCTTTACAATGTGGGAACCATTGCCAAGGTTCAGCAAATGGCCAAGCTTCCCGGCAATACCATGCGTGTCCTGGTAGAAGGACAGAGTCGTGCCTTTTTATATTCTTTTGATAAGGGGACGCCGGATCACCTCATCGGAAATGTGGAGCAGATCCCGGAAGGAAAGGTTCAGGATCCGGTAAGGGAGCAGGCGATGCTCCAGGAGATCAAGAGCCGTTACCTGGACTATGTGCAGAATTTTCCCAAGACGAGACCCTATCTGACAGAAAAAGTACAAGCGGATACCGAGATCGGACGCGTGCTGGATATGATCGCATCGGGCCTGGCATTTCCCTATACCCAGAAGCAGGAGATCCTCTCTGCACTGGATATTGCAGACCGGTTTGAGCGTCTGGCGATCATGCTGACCAATGAGGTGGATATCGCCCAGGTAAAGAATGAGCTGTCCCAGCAGATCAAGAGCCGTCTGGAAAAGAATCAGAAAGAATACATCCTGCGGGAGCAGTTACAGTATATACAGGAAGAATTAGGCGGGGACGAGCTCTCCGATGCAGAGCGGTTTGAAAAGCAGCTTGCCGAGCTGCAGGCCCCCGATGAAGTAAAGGATAAGATTCAGCGGGAGATCAACCGTTTCCGGTCCATCTCTTCCAACAGTTCGGAAAGCGCAGTGGAGAGAGGGTATATCGAGACCCTTTTGGAACTGCCCTGGAACAAAGCTTCGGAGGACAACACCGATATTGTCCATGCCAAGGAGATCCTGGAAACACAGCATTACGGATTGCAGAAGGTAAAGGAGCGCATTCTGGAATTCCTGGCAGTTCGTGCACTGACAAAGAAGGGAGACAGCCCCATTATCTGTTTGGTAGGCCCTCCCGGAACCGGCAAGACTTCCATCGCGAGAAGTGTTGCCGAAGCACTTGGAAAAGAATATGTACGCATCAGCCTGGGCGGCGTGCGGGATGAAGCAGAAATCCGCGGACATCGCCGTACCTATGTGGGAGCAATGCCCGGACGGATCGCGGTTGGCTTAAAACAGGCCAAGGTAAAGAATCCCCTGATGCTGCTGGATGAGATCGATAAGGTCAGCAGTGATTATAAGGGAGATACGTCCTCGGCACTTTTGGAGGTTCTGGATTCCGAGCAGAACTGCCGTTTTTCCGATCACTATGTGGAGATCCCTCTGGATCTGTCAGAGGTGCTCTTTATTGCCACGGCTAACACCACCCAGACGATCCCCAAGCCCCTGCTGGATCGTATGGAGGTGATCGAAGTTACCAGCTATACCTCCAATGAAAAGTTCCACATCGCAAAGGAATATCTGCTGGAGAAGCAACTGAAGAAAAACGGCCTGGAAGGCGGCCGACTGTCCATCAATGACAGCGCCTTAAAGGACGTCATCGAGTTTTATACCAGAGAAGCGGGCGTGCGTGAGCTGGAACGAAAGATCGGCGAGATCTGCAGAAAGGCAGCACGGGAGATTTTGGAGAAGGATCCGGAAAAGACCAGGGTTAAGGTGAATTCCCGCAATCTGGAACAATATCTTGGGAAACAAAAATATCGCAAGGATAAGAAAAACGACAAGGATGAGATCGGCATCGTGCGCGGCCTTGCCTGGACCAGCGTGGGTGGCGTGACCCTGCAGATCGAAGTCAATTCCATGCCCGGCAAGGGCAAGCTGGAACTGACGGGACAGATGGGAGACGTTATGAAAGAATCGGCCATGACTGCCCTTTCCTTTGTACGTTCCGTAAGCCCCGCCTATAAGGTCCCTGCAGACTACTATGAGACCCATGATTTTCATCTGCACATCCCGGAAGGGGCAGTTCCCAAGGATGGCCCCAGTGCGGGCATTACCATGGCAACCGCTCTTTTATCCGTGGCAGCATCCAGAAAGGTCCGTGCGGACATTGCCATGACCGGCGAGATCACCCTGCGCGGCAGAGTTCTGCCCATCGGCGGCTTAAAGGAGAAGATCCTGGCGGCAAAGATCGCAGGGATCAAAACAGTACTGATCCCCAAGCAGAATGTAAAGGATGCAGAGGAGATCGAAGAAGAGATCAAGGAAGGCCTCACCATCATCCCGGTGGAAACCATGAAGGATGTGCTGAAGGAAGCTTTTGTGTAGGCACCGGATCGTAGCGGACGGACTGTTCCCGACGCCTGAATGGGATAGCGGGAACCTTGACAGCAGAAACGAGGACAATATGGTTATAAAAAGTGTAAACCTGGAAACCGTTTGCGGTATTACCAGTGATTTTCCGGTACATGATCTGCCGGAGATCGCCTTTGCGGGAAAAAGTAATGTGGGCAAAAGCTCGCTCATTAATGCACTGATGAACCGCAACGGCTATGCCCGGACCAGCTCCAAACCCGGCAAGACCCAGACCATCAACTATTACAACATCAACGATGCCATGTATTTCGTGGATCTTCCCGGCTACGGGTATGCTACCGCCAACGTACAGGTGAAGGCGGAATGGGGCAAGATGATCGAGAAGTATCTGAATACAGCCGGCAGTCTGAAGGCCATCTTCCTGCTCATTGACATCCGTCATGATCCGGGAGAGAATGATCTGGATATGTATAAATGGATCCGCCATAACGGCTATGAGCCCATTGTGATCGCTACGAAGCTGGATAAATTAAAACGCAGCGAGGTAAAGGGCAAGCTTGAGAGAATCCGCACCGTCCTGGGAAACAAAGAGGACCTGCGGCTGTTTCCGTTTTCTTCCGAGACCAAGCAGGGAAGAGACGAACTGTATGATTTTCTGGATGAACTGCTTGGGAATACCCCGGAATGATATTGAGGTTTTTGTGAAACAACAGGATAGGAAAAGGCTTCTGATAGCCTTATTTGTGGTATATATTCTATTTTTGCTGAAAGCGATCCTTTTCAAATACAGCTTTTACTATTATGTGTATGAACTGAAGAACTGGAGCCTCCATGTGGTACACACAGGCTTTCAGATGGCCAACTGGCACCCGTTCCGCTCCATCCGGATGTATCTGCTCTATTATGACAAGGGGATCCGCTCCTTTGAGAATCTGGCAGGCAATGTGAGCCTGTTTATCCCCATGGGTATCTTTGTTCCTTCAGCCTGGGAGAAACTGAACAAATGGGATTGGACCCTGCTGGTGGGAGGCCTCATCAGCTTTGGTCTGGAAGTCCTGCAGCTGATTACCGGCTTTGGATTCTTTGATGTGGACGATATTCTGCTGAACTGTCTGGGAACGATGATCGGATTTGGTGGATACGCACTTTTCCGGCGGTACCTGAACCGGGATGCGGAGTAAATGTGACCGGGCAGAAATGGTTTAAACCAGACGTCCGGCCGGACAAAACGTGTTGATGAAAACCGTCATAAACCCTCTGTTTTAGAGGGCTTATGACGGTTTAATCTTTGTCCTTCATTCAAAGGGACAGGAATAATAACAGGAAACCGGAACTCAGATCTCCGGCAGGTTCATCAGATTCTTTTTGTACAATACTCTTGCCAGGAAGGTCAGTGCCAGGGCTCCGATGCCGGTATAAAGCTCCACAATGAGGATGGAGTCGATGAGACCGGCTTGATACAGAGCCGGCACGAAATCCACTACCGCATGGAGAAAGATGGCATAGGGAAACATCAGCCGAGCCTTGCGATTCTTAATGGCCACATAGACCAGTACGGATAAGCTGACATGGATGGCAAAGGCCAGGATCCGTTCTACGCCAGCCAGCAGATAGGCCGTGGCAGGCGTGGTATAAAACTGGGTAAAGCTTTCCCGGAGAACGTCTGCTTCTTCCGGCGTATAGACGGAAAGAAATTCTTCCATACCGCGTCTGCGCAGGCTGGCAGCCGTTACAAAATTGGCGATCATGGGAAGGGTGCACAGGAGAAATGCCTCAAAGCCACCGTGCCCGATGCCGTATAGCAAGGGGATGCGGCGGCCGTTTTCCTCCTTTAACAGGGTTTTATAGGCAAGATACCGGCCGGTTTCTTCAAAGATCCCGGCGGCAAAGGCTCCGTACAGTCCGTAGCACAAAGCGTTGATCACTCCGCCGCGGGTAAGAAACCGGCTGACGGGAGTATCGATGTTTAATACCAGGATATGGAGAAGACGCTCCAGCACCATGGCAGAGCAAAAGAACACCGCCATGCCGATGAGGACGGGACGGCGCTTGACCGGTCCACTGTGTTTTAAGTACAGATAAAAAGTGATGGGAACGATGATCGACAGGATCACCGTAAGAGCGATGCAGACCAGTACAAAAACCGGCAATGCACCGGCGGTGGTAGTTAATTCCATCTTTCCTCCTATTACATGGCAGGGCAACAAAAAGCCCAATTTGACTTTTGACGTAGTATTGAAAACAGCGTAGTATATACCATGTGACTATGTATTTATTGTAACATATACTAAGAGCGGAGAAACCAGTGATCCGCCAAACGGAGCAGACTTTTATGATCCATGTGTACAAGGGAAACGGAAAAGGAAAAACATCCGCAGCCATCGGCCTTGCGGTCCGCGCAGCCGGAGCAGGGAAAAGGGTGGTGTATGCCCGGTTCATGAAGGGCAATGAAAGCGGGGAGATCCCGGTCCTGCAGCAGATTTCCGGGATCAGGGTGCTGACCTTATCCAGGCCCTATCCCTTTACATGGGAGATGACCTCTGAGGACAGAACGCAGATCACAAGAGAGCATGACGAAATGCTGGAAACGCTTTGCAAGCTCTCACGCTCCCAAGAAGCGGATGTATTTGTGTTAGACGAGATCACCTATCCCGTTACGCTGGGCCTTGTCCGTGAAGAGAGCTGGAAGCAGCTTCTTTCCCTGGCACGGGAGAAAACAGAGACAGAATGGGTATTTACCGGGCAGGATCCCAGCGCTCAGATGCTGGAAACTGCCGATTATATAACCGATATGCAGGCAGTGCGTCATCCCTATGAGAGGGGCATTGCAGCCCGAAAGGGCATCGAATATTAGAAATCAGAAGGGAGATGCAGATGGGAGAATATGTATTAAGCTGCTGTTCCACAGCAGATCTTTCCCAGGAATGGTTTGACAGAAGAAATATCAAGGTGGTGTATTTCCACTTTGAACTGGATGGAGTGGATTGTCTGGATGATTGCGGCAAATCACTGCCCTCCGAGGAACTGTTCCGCAAGATGGATGCAGGAGCTCAGACCCGGACTTCGCAGGTTTCCACCGGAGAGTATTGTGATTTCTGGAGAAACTTTTTGGAGAAGGGACTGGATGTCCTTCATGTTTGCCTTTCCTCCGGTATTTCCGGAACCTATCAGTCTGCAAAGATCGCACAGGACATTATGCGGGGTGAATATCCGGACCGCAAGATCGAGGTCATTGATTCTCTGGGAGCTTCCAGCGGCTTTGGCATGCTGGTGGATGCCATGGCAGACAAGCGGGACGAAGGCTACAGCTTTGAGGACCTGTACAAGTGGGGAGAGGAGAACAAACTCCATATGCATCACTGGTTCTTCTCCACAGACCTGAAGTATTATATCCGCGGTGGCCGTATTTCCAAGACCGCGGGAATGGTGGGCAATCTGTTAAATATCTGCCCGCTGCTCAACATGGATGACAAGGGATTTCTGGTTCCCAGAGAGAAGATCCGCGGTAAAAAGGCGGTTATGAACCGTACCCTGGAAAAGATGAAGGAGCACGCAAACGATCACGAGAACTACTCCGGTAAGTGCTTTATGTGCGAATCCCTTTGCATGGACGATGCAAAGACGCTGGCCGGCATGATCGAGGAGGCATTTCCCCATCTGCAGGGAAAGGTAGAGATCTTCCCCATCGGTGCCACCATCGGCAGTCATACCGGCCCGGGCACCATTTCCATTTTCTTCTGGGGCGATAAGCGCTGATATAAGGCGATAATAAGAGATCCGAGGCAGATGCCCCGGATCTTTTTCGATTGTTTCGTTCATCACTCCTCGTAGATGGGAAGGATCATATTTTCAATAGCTTCCCTGAGCTTGGAATAATGGATGACAAAGTGGATATTGGGATGGGAGTGCTTGGAGATCCACACCCATTTCCCTTTGGAAATGCAGATATCCATATTCCGGAAGGCAGCCTTTGGATTGGCAGTCAGGCTCAGCAGTTCATTTGCGGAAACCTGTTTTTCCAAAGCCTCCCGATGCCGCCTGTATTGTGCCGGGGAATAGGAGATCTTTCGCCCCAGGAACAGGGGAGAAAGATTTAACGCAGGAGACTCTTTTTCGAAATCTTCTTCCCGGATATCCGGGATCTCTATGGTGAGAGGAATACCGGCAGATAATTGCTGCTGCAGGTTTTCTTCGCATAGATTGATATAGTTCAGGACCTTATCCTGCTCGGCCTGGGTACACCCATTTTCTCTGCAGATCTCTTCCATGAGAGCGGTCGTCATTCCATACGGGGGCAGGGAAGAAGAGATCAGCTCCGTAATATAGTCACCGTTTGCAATGGTACGGATGAAACGCTGCAGAGATTCTGTGTCCTTCTCCTGATAGATGTCCATCAGAGAATGGGCATGTCCCAGAATGTGGTCCGCTTCTCTGCGGTAGCGGGCAACCTCTTCTTTGTTTGCCGTCACATGATACCAGCCGTCTTCGTGATAGCCGTGAATGCTTTCTCCAAACAGGGCCACCGAATCACTGACCCGGTAGATATGCTGAAAGACTTCGTTTTGTACACCGGAGAGGTAATAGGGTTCGATCTGCCCGGTCATATACAGAGGGATCAGCGATTCCAGTCCCAGCATCAGTTCATCGAAGGGGCGGTTTAAGTTGTGCACATACTGGAGCTTGACGCCTTTTTTGAGAAGCAGCGCCAGTCCGTACATCCATTTCTTGGAAAATTCCTTATCTTCGGCCATATCGGCCATTTCCATATCCGAATACAAAAAGACGGGGCCGGTTCCTTTGGAAAGGACGGCTGCCTTGAGGAAATTCAGTTCTGCCTGTTGCTGCCCGGAAACGCCGTAATAGTATTTCTGCTGCGGCAGCAGGAAGGGAACGGAAGGAACCTTCAGTTCATCAAAACGGATGGCCTTGATATAGTCTTCCAGATTAAAGGAATCAATATGGGATAAAAGACTGCGGGTAGCCTCCAGCTGCTCCTTGGACAAATGGGTACCAAACAGGTAACTGCGCAGAGGCTGCAGGATCTGCTCCGGAGTGGCCAGGTCCTGCGCTGTGCAGCCCAGCAGGTGACAGACCGACATTGTTCTCTTGCGCTTCTGTAGAGCTTTGATTTTGCTCCTCTGTAACCTTTTGCGCTCTTAAGAATTGAACGACGTTTTTTAACTGCGTTTACTGCTCTTTTAATTCTCATTTAAGTCATCCTCCTATCTAGCCAAAAGGGATTTGATGTTTTGAGTGTTCTTTCCT
>JAILDL010000184.1 GCA_024689465.1 Lachnospiraceae bacterium | reverse complement strand
ATCTCATACTCTCCGGCGGGAAGCTGGTCCTTTCCGATCCGGCATTTGAACCCTGTAAGGCCCACATTTACCTGTCCGTGCAGGTTTTTCTCCACATCCGGACGGTACCAGTCATACAGATCAAAGGCATACATCAAATCGTGATTTACTACGTCTCGAAGCAATAAATAACGGTCGTAACATGCATTGTCCGAACCCACGATAATGCCGAATCCTTTAATACAAAAGCCACTTTCCTGATGGAGATCTCTGGCCTCCGAAAAAAGCTTCGTAATGTCCCCTGCATAATCTACCGTTAACAAAAGGCAGCCGTCTTCCCGATAAGTACCAAGCGTTATTAAATCAATCTTCTTCGCTTCTTTTAGCCGATCTTCCGGCAGATCATCGATCTCCGGATTGATCTCTTCCATGGAACTGCCGGATAAATGCCGGTTGTAGAAGGGATCGTAGTATTCCCAGCCGCTGTGCCGTTTTTGCAGCAGGGCCATCTCCCCTAAAAGACGCTTGGTCTTGGCATCATCCAGGAAGTCATTTCCCCTGGACAGGGATTCATGGTGATAGAGAAATACGTTGTTGCACACCACGTTATAGTAGCCCTGCTCAAACAGGGTAAAGTTAAGATCTACGTCGTTAAAGGCAACCGCCAGGCCTTCGTAGAAGCATTCTGCTTTCTCGAATTTCTCCCGGCTGACCAGCAGGCAGGCAGCGGTTACGCCGATGCGGTCCTGACAGCCCCGGTTAAAGCCGTAGTAATAGGTGGTATGATCTGAGAGGCGTTGCAGCTTGTGGGTAGGGCCCACGCTTAAGTTGGTGATCCCTGCATGCTGGATCAGGGCCTTCCCTTCATGATCTCCCTCCTCCGGGTAGAGGAGCTTGATCCCCGCCGCGCCCACATACTCTCGTTTTGCGTGAATATATAATTCTTCCAGCCAGTTCTCACTGGCGATCTCAATGTCGTCGTTTAAAAACAGCAGGTAATTTCCATGGGCCTTTTCCGCTCCCAGATTGCACATCCGGGAGAAATTAAAGGGCATAGATTCATAACAGTACAGGCTGTTGTCCGGAAAAAGTTGGGTCAAAAGGCTCTGCACCCGGATCCGGTTAGCACCGCTGCTGCCGTTGTCCACAACGATGACTTCGTAATGGAGGGGCACTCTGCTACAGCCGCTTCCTCCGGCGTCACCGGTGTTTCGAATGCTCCTGCTCTCCCCGGTCTTTTCCAGGATCGTGTGGAGACATAAGGAAAGAACATCCGGATGATCCTTGGAGGGAATGATGATGCTGATCAGGTCTTCCGATGAATCCGGCTCCCCGGGCAGGCGCAGCATCGGCGCGTCAAATCCCCGTCCGTAGTACGGATCCTGTTCTTTTGTACGATGATACAGGATCTCATCCACGTGTCCGATGGGAAAGACTCTTCCCTTTCTTCTGGCAAAGCCGCCGGTTTTGAGAGCTGCTCTATAGAACAGCTCATCTGCGTTTTGGATGGAATAGATGCCTTCCTGCACATCGGAGAGCACTTCCTGCAGGAGATTTTCCCGAAGGGCAAAGATGGTGCCGATGTAAAAGGCACTGAGATAGGTATCCGGTGACCAGCAGGGCTTAAAATGCAGTTCCCCGAAGGTTCCGTCTGCTTCCATCACCGCTTCGTCCCCATAGCACAGGTCTACGTTCGGCCGGTTTTTAAAGTAGTTTAAAAACAGCTGGGGTGCCTTGGGAGCCACCGTTCCTTCCGGTGCATAGAAAACCGTCACTGATGTCAGAAAACTGTTTTCTCTCCCATCTCCCTTACAGAACGCTTCCACCTGATCATAGGAGATCAGTTGTACCTCCCCGGAAGATTCTGCAACGATCCGCTCTCCGGCTTCGTTTCTCTGCTCGGATCGGATCCAGGCATCGTAGGACACCTTCTGTCTGTTCAGTTCCGCTTCATAAAGACGTTGATCCCGTTTATACAGAACCTGTCTGAGTAAATCCTTCATCAAAAGCCCAGCTTTCTTAGTACTTTCCCGGGAAGCGTCCCTTCCACTGCTTTGGTATGCTTCTCCATCATAAACTGCGCCATATCCTCTGCGATCAGGCAGGTACGCATGGTGATCCGCAGATTTTCTCCGATCTCCGATACATTCTGCAAAATCTCGGAAAGGGGCAGGATCAGTCCCGGATCGGAACTGTCAAAGAGGTAGATGCGCTGGCCCAGCAGAGCGCCGCCCTGGGGAATTGCCATGCGCATAAAGATATCCGTAATGTTTCTTGTTCCCAGATCCACCTTGTCGATCCGAACGATGCAGGGTGCAAGAGCAGGATCCACCCGGAAATGCTGCATATCCTTGGTAAGGAGCACGGAGAGCTTTACCATACCGTTCTTGTCATAGCGCTCTCTGGGCCATTCGGAGGTCTTTTCGCTGAAGCCCTCTCCCTTATCAAAGTAAAACTGTATATGATTCTTGCCTTCCCGGATCTCCTTAATGGAATTGGTCAGATCCTTCAGGTAATAAATGTCTTTTCCGATGAGATGCCACAGATCGTCCATGGCCGCATTGCCAGCGGTCACATACTTCTGGAAGCGGGCCTCATATTGCCGCAGATTGGCCACATCCTCCGGCGTCATGGAAAGAAGCATATAGATGTCCTCCAGCTTCAGCACGCTTCTGCGCTCATCCTCCAACAGGTAGGAACTGATGGCCCGGAAGGCCAGATCCTTACTGGGCACCGCTTCGTCAATGGCCCACTCATAGTCGATCACGTTCCAGGTATCCCCATCGATCAGGATGTTGGAGAAAACCAGATCAAAATCGGATATTTCTGCGCTCTCCCCATAGGAAATGCGGCGTAAATACTCATTAAATAACGACAGGAACCCTTCCTGATCGCCTGCAAACAGCTTTTCATCCAACAGGTCGGACAAAGCCGTCCCATTTTCAAAAGGAAAGACAGCCGTGTCAGAAATCAGCTCACAGGGGTTAAAACGTAATTTACTACCCTCATACCGTTTCGCTAATTTCCCGTAAATACCGGCCATATCGCGAATGTGTTTTGTTCCCTTTGGATTTAATGCCCTTTTTATGACGCGTCTGTCACCTTTTTTCTCTTCAATGGAGGTACACAGCTGGAACTCCGGAGCACGGTCATTGGAGTACTTGCAATAGATGGTATCAAAGCCGGGGCCTAAGATCACTTCAAAGGAATTGGCAAAGGTTCCGTAGTCTCCATGGGTGATCAGGCTCTGGTAAACCTGCTTTTCGTTAAACAGGATCATCCGCTCCCGGTCAAAGTTGCGCACGTTGTCACCAAGTTCCTCCCCTCTGGGAGGGTAGGCATCGGTATGGATCAGTTTCGGCAGCTTATAATCCGGATAGGGATAATAGAAATGATAGTCTGTAAGGTCACAGGCTTTAAAGATATCTTCCAGTTCTCTTCTGGAAAAGGTACGGGCAGAACTCTTTCCGTTGTAGTTTTCGATGCCGCTGAAGTACGTGCCTAAGTGATCTTCCGTGCAGCCGGCAAAGTATTTCAGGCCCAATCGGTTCTCGATAGCGATGACGATCCGGCCGTTATTTGTTAAATGTCGTTTTAACATATTGAGGAAATCAATGTAGGGTTGATCCCCTCCGATGTACCCCTGACCGTACTCAAATACGCCGATCAGGAAGATAAAATCAAAGTCACAGGGCAGCTCCGGCTCGATATCCTGGAAGTTTCCCACATGGATGGTGATGTCCGAGCCGACCTCCTGATTGCGGTTGGCATTTACCAGACTGCGCTTACGGGATAAGTCCACACAGGTGACGCTGCCGGCTTTCCTGGCCAGTGTTCCGGTGATGGCACCGCAGCCGCTGCCCACTTCCAGTACCTTTTCGTTGCCCTCCATGGGGATCCATTCCACGATATTTCCCCTGAGTTCACTAAAGTGGTAGAGAACCGGCCAGTTTGCCTCTTCTGCCACCACCTTTGGAAATTCTTCCGGCGTATGTTCTGTCGCGATCCTCAGCAGATCATCCTCGATGGCGCCGTCGCTGTACAGATCCTGGCCGCTATAATGTTTATAATTCAGGGTAACCCTTCCGATCACTTCATTTTCCATGAATTCTTCCCTGTGTTTCCTTTATCTCTTC
>JAILDL010000171.1 GCA_024689465.1 Lachnospiraceae bacterium | reverse complement strand
CGGGATGCGCGGAGCATTTTGCTGTTCTGGATCTTATATACCATGTTGGGGATGGAGATCCTTTTAGGATTTAGACTGCTTGCGGAGAGATATACAGTATTTGGGAGAACCGGGAAAGAATGAGACAAAGCGTAACGCTTTGTGGATCATGGAATTATGACGGAACAAGACACACAGATAAACCAGGATAAATTGAATCATAATGTAGCAAGCATAAAACTATTTTTGCTGTTTCTCTTGTTTTTTCTCCTGCTGCTTTTGATCGGTGGCGGGCTTACGGTATGGGTGGATCCTTATTTCCACTATCATAAGCCCATTGAAGGCCTGAACTATAACCTGCACGACGAGCGGTATCAGAATTACGGGATCTTAAAAAGCTTTGATTATAACGCCATCATAACCGGTACGTCTATGACGGAGAATTTTAAGCCTTCCGAGCTGGATGCACTGTTTGGTGTAAAGGCTGTAAAGGTGCCGTTCAGCGGGGGCAGTCATTTGGAAATCCATGAGCTGCTGGACTATGGTTATAAGTATAACGATGATATTCGGATGGTGGTGCGGAGCGTGGACCTGTTAAGAGCCTTTGATACAAAGGACCACAGAGACTATGATCTGGCAACCTATCCTACCTATCTGTATGATGAGAATCCGTTTAACGACGTGAAATATGTGTTTAATAAGGACATTTTCTTTCAGGAGACCATAGGTGTCCTGCGACGGACCAGGGGAAACAGTCCCGTGACTACGCTGGATGACTATGCAAACTGGGAATCCTACTATTCCTTTGGCCCGGCCAGTATTCAGGAATACTATTCCAGAAATAAGGTGGAGCCAACCGGCAATAATGCGATCTTAGAAGAAGAGTATCAGACGATCTTTGAGAACATTACGGAGAATGTCGTTCAGGTAGCCGAAGAGCATCCGGAGACGGAGTTTTATCTCTACATCGCACCCTATAGTATCTACTATTTCGATTACGAGGATCAGATGGGACAGCTGGATCGCTATATGCTGGCGGAACGTTATATTCTGAGCCTGTTGGTAGGACATCCGAACATCCATGTATTTGATTTCTTCGGGCAGTATGATGTGATCTGTGATGCCGATAACTATCGGGATCCCGCTCATCACAGCGAACGGGTCAATTCCATGATCCTGCAGTGGATGGCAGAGGGAGTAGGGGAACTGGATACAGATACCTACGAAGATTTCTGCAACGAGATCTGGGAGTATTACCATTCCTACGACTATGACAGCTTATACGAAGCGGACGGATATACCATCAAGTGAGCAGGAGGTTTCTACATGCTGTTTAATTCATACATCTTCATCCTGCTCTTTATCCCGCTGTGTCTGTTGGGATATTTTACCCTGAACAAAATAGGAATGCTGTGGGCAAATCTGTTTTTGCTGGGGATGTCTCTGTGGTTTTACGGGTATTTCAACCCTTCCTATCTGCTGATCATCTTAAGCTCTATTGCTGTAAACTATTTAGCGGGGGTCCTCATCGGACAATGGAAGGATACGGGCAGGAAAAAGACAGTACTGATCCTGGCGATCTGCATCAATCTGGGACTGCTGTTCTATTATAAATATATGGATTTCTTTCTGTCCGGCGTAAATGCGTTGTTTCGGACAGACATCGGATATCTGAATATTGTGCTTCCTCTGGGTATCAGCTTTTTTACCTTCCAGCAGATCTCTTATGTGGTGGATGTATATCGGGGAGAAACAACAGCCTGTGCGCTGATCCCATATGCCTGCTATGTCAGCTTCTTTCCACAGCTGGTGGCCGGTCCCATTGTATCTCATCAGGAGTTTTTGCCGGATTTTCTGGATCCGGAGAAACGAAAGCCGGATTATGACAATCTGCTGACCGGTGTTCGGATCTTTTCGATGGGTCTTGCCAAGAAGGTGCTGATTGCAGATGTTTTCGGGAAGGCAGCGGACCTGGGATATGACAATGCTGCCTGGAGCAATTCCTTTACGATCCTTTTTACTGTTTTGGCATATGCGATCCAGCTTTACTTTGATTTTAGCGGTTACAGTGATATGGCGATCGGATTGGGACGGATGTTCAACATTGAGATCCCTGTGAATTTCAGGTCTCCTTATCAGGCAGTCAGCATTACGGATTTCTGGGACCGCTGGCATATTACGCTGACCAGATTCTTTACCAGGTATGTATATATCCCTCTGGGAGGAAGCAGAAAGGGAAAAGCACGGACTTACGTCAATATCCTGATCGTTTTTCTCCTCAGCGGACTGTGGCACGGAGCAAGCCTGACCTTTGTATTCTGGGGCCTGTGCCACGGAATCTTACTGGTATTAAACCGGATGTTTCAAAAGGTGTGGGATAAAGTGCCCGGATTAGCGGCGCGGGCTGTTACGTTCGTGACTATCTCGCTTCTTTGGATATTCTTCCGCAGTCCGGATTTTAATACGGCATTTTTGATGTTTTCAAAGATCTTTCGGGGAGGCGGCGGATGGCTTCCGGGATATATCACGGAGTGCTTTGCCATACCCGAGATCGCTTTTCTCTTCTACGGAAGAAGTATGGATGTGCTGGTGGGTCAGGTTCTGACAGCCGGCTTTACGATCCTGGCGCTGGGAATCCTGTTTTTTGCAAAGAATAATGAGGAATATACGATCAAACGAAAGAATACGGCCGCAAATGCTTTTGCAGCAGCATTTTTGCTGATTTGGTGTATCTTCTCCTTTGAAAAGGTAAGCGCATTTTTGTATTTCAACTTCTGATCGAGTCGAGTCGGAGTGGCTGTAGCAGAGAAGGAGAGAGACTGGAGAAATGGAGAACGGTACGAAACAGAAAACAGCATATCCGCTCATCGCGGTACTAAGTGTCCTATTAGGCTATCTGATCTACCGGTTTGCCGAGGTGGAACTAACGGATGTGCTTTCAGACTACAGCGGGCATCTCTATGTCTATCTGCCAAAGTTTTCTCTGGCAACATTAAAAGAGGGATGGGAGACGGTTCCTTATTTTCTGTGGCACGGGACGGTGCTTCTGCTAAACCGTGTCCTGATGATCCCGTTGGAACAGGCGGCCATTTTTACTTCTGCCTTGTATGCCATTGCGGCATACCTCGTTGTGACCTTCCTGCTGAACCGGTATGAGCAGCGTATGAACGGGGAGAGACATGGAGAGAGAAACGCTCTGCTGGCCTTTGGCCTCATGGTGGTGCAGGGAATCTACCTAAACTGGGTAGGCGTATATGGAAATTTCCTGGGAATCTATTCTCCGAATCCCTACCACAATCCGCCGCAAATGTGTGTGACGGTCTTCTCCCTGATCTGTCTGGCGCTTGTGACAGATATCATAGAAAAAATGGGGAACGCAGACTATGCCGGGTGCTTCTTCCCGGTGGAGAAGGGACTGAAAAAGTATTATCTCCTGTTAACCTGCGTCCTGTTTTTATCGGTACTGGCCAAGCCGACTTTTGCAGAGATGTTCATTCCGGCGGTGGGATTATATATGCTGATCAAACGGCCGGGGAAGAGCGTGGCGAACATCTGGCATCTGTTTTTGTGTGCAGTTCCGGCACTGCTTTATATCGCTTTGCAGTATATAGATTATTTCCTTCTGGGCGGCCGGTTTAACAGTTCCGGAGAAGTGATCCTTACCAAAGCGGGCGAAGTGTGGAGCCTGTACAGTGACAACCTGCTGCTCTCTGTCTTATTGGGAATGGCCTTTCCCATCACGATTCTTCTCATGGACGTGCGATATTTTGTTACGCAGCCCATGGGGATCCTGGGCGTATTATGCTATACCGTGGGACTATTGGAAGCCTGCTTCCTGGGAGAAAGCGGAGAACGATTTTTCCATGGGAATTTTATCTGGCCGATGATGTCGGGGATGCTGATGCTTTGGGTGGTATCACTGCTGCGCCTGCTTGCATTGGAAAAACAGGCGGAAACAAAAGGGCAAAAGGCCTGTATATTCTTTGCCTGGTTTTTGTTTGGACTGCATGTTCTCATGGGTATTTTGATGTTGTACCATATGTGAGAGAGACTGACATGGATCATCATTTTTGAGAGGATGGGCATGAATAAAAAATATATCCTGTATGGGCTGGCAGTGATCATAGCCATCGTGTTTATCCTGATGCCCTTTCCGGCATCGGGACTTACCATAGGGCTAAATGGAACAAGTTTTTCGGAAGGAACCTATGAGCTCTATTACAGATTGGACGAAGATGATGTGTTCTCTGCTGATAAATGCATAAAAGCTTCTATTACACATCCGGGACATGTGGTGTTTAAGATCCCATCGGATGTAGCGGAACACATAACCGGGATCCGGATGGATCTGCCGATGGAGGAACATGTATATGAGATTCGGACAGTGGAGGTAGGCAGTGCCGGTGTGATCAAGCGGAATGTGAATCCGGTTGCATTCTTTGATAAGGAGCATATTGAGGCAGTCAATGCCATTGGAGATATCACTCCCGTTCCGGACCGGCGAATGGTATACCTCAGCGCCTACTCGGATGACCCTTATGTTGTCCTATCCGATGAGGCAGTAGCAGAACTGAAAGGTTTCATCAGCCATTTCAGAGCTTCTCGCCTGCTCATCCTGCTACTTACAGCCCTGGGAATCCTGTCCTATAAGAAGAGGTTCTTTACATGCAGAACGTCCTGATGCAATCCTCTGCGAAACATCGTAAATGGATCATCCTTTTATGGATCGGCGCAGCGCTTGCCAATATCAAAAGTATATTTGCAGATTATGACCGGGATCTGTCTTATGCTCTTGTCACAACCATCCGGCATTTAAACGGAGACCGGCTGTTTCAGGAGATGGGGGAGCCCCATCAGACTTCTGCATTTCTGTTGGATGCGCTGGCCTATTTGTTTCGTAAGGTAACAAGCGGTAGATTGGACGGTATCGTTATCTACCTGAATATCTGCGGGGTATTCCTCTACCTGGGGATCTGTTTGTACCTGGTAAAGGTACTAAAGCAGCATACGGATCCGGTTGTTGCAGAGCTGATCGGGATCCTGTTTTTCGCATTCCGTGTCCGGCAGATCGTCATGCCGGAATTTACCAATATGCTGGTAGGTTTTTCTACGCTGCTCTTTGCGTTTCTGATCCGCCATCTGCAGCGGAAAAAGGACCGGCTTTATCTGGTCTTAGCTGCGCTCCTGTTATGCCTTCTGATCCTGTCCTATCCATCCGGATTGCTGGTTTACTTTGCAGTAGCAGGGATCCTTTTTTTCTACGGGGAGGATCGAAAAAGAGATATCCTGCTTCTTACTGCTATCTGCATGGCATTTGGATGCATCTATGTACTGTATTTTTCTGCACAGGCAGGAGGGGTGCTGGTTTTCCTTCAGAACCTGCAGCAGATCGTAACCGGTGACGCATCCCATGGCAGTGGTAACGCCGGTGGCGTACTGTACTATGTGAAGGAAACGCTGGCGGCAATGGTCTGGATCGCAGCTTCGCTGATCGTTTCCCTGCTCCTGAATGGCGCTTTCGGAATAATAAGAAAAAAGCGAACTCCAAGGTGGAGATTTTGGCTTGTAACCGGGATCTGCCTGATCGTAACAGACCAGATCTTCTGCACTTTTCTGGATGATCTGATCCCTACGGGAAGCTTGCGATATGTGTATGGCGGCATATTTGTCCTGTTGATTCTGCTAGGTGCAAAGGGATACAAGAACTGTACGTCGTCTGAGAAGCAGATCTGGAGTATATCTGTTATCCTTTCTATAGCGGTATTATTGGCGGTCAGTGCGCTTACCAATCAGGTGCTGATCACATCCCTGCAATATCTGGTGCTGGCAGGGAGTATTTCCCTGATCCCTGGTTTCCGCTATCTGGAGGCAGAACAGGATTCCAACCCGGAATGCAAAGCCTATCCATATGCATGGATCGGAGTTGTCGCCTTGCTGATCGTTCTGCACAGAGGAATCATCATGCGGGATTATGGAGAGGCGAGCAGTACCGTTTGGGGTATCCGAAATATCGTAAAAAGCGGCCCGACCATGGGCGTTCTCTCCAGCTACATGTCTGCCTACATGACGGGCTGTAATCAGGAAGACTGGACTTCATACGTTCCGGAAAACAGCAGGATCCTGGTGGTGGGACCGGAACTGTATGATCCCATCGTATATCTGTATCAAAATACGGAAATCTGCCATTATTCCACTATCGATACGCCTACATACGATGAAAACCTGTTAGCCTACTGGGGAAAGTATCCGGAGAAAAAGCCGGAGATCATCGCGATCGAATGCTGGTACGGGGAACTTCATGTGGAAGAAGAAAGTTGGATCATGGGATGGGTAAGGGAACACTGTGACCTCATCGGGGACGGAAGGTACTGGAGATTTTGCAGGGTACGGGAATAACTCTTGTATATGCGCTATAAGACCTTACAAGACAGATATTTTGCCACTATTTATACAGCAAGGTGTGTGCTAAAATTAGCAATAATAAAGCTGGCAAGGAGAGCAAAAACACATGTATCAGAAAGAATCTTTAATACGGCGTTATGCCTTTATTTTACTGGATATATGTGTGTTGCTACTGGCTACAGGTACCGCCGATCTGCTTCGATTTGGAGAATTGTTACCTCCCGGGCAGGAGCGGATGTACCTGGAAGTATTGCTGATCACGGCACTGTCCCTGCTGTTTTTCAATGCCTTCTTTCAGTTGGACCAGAACGTATTTGAAAGAGGTTTTTACCAGGAATTTCTGCTGGTGGTGAAACTGACGATCATCGTTGGTACGACCAGTCTGATCTACCTGTTCCTGACGCAGCAGGGAACGGATTATTCCCGTTTGCAGTTATCTGTTTTTATCATAGTTTTTGCAGTACTGGACTATATACTGCGGCAGGTCATGAAACGGCAGATTTCCAACTATTATCGCAATTCCAGATCCTGCAGACGGATCATGTTGGTAACGACTTCTGATAAGATCGAAAGCATCTTTGAACATTATAAAGAGCGGAATAACTGGTATTTTGAGTTTTCTTATATCGTGCTGGCAGATAAAAAGGCGGAAGAGATCAAAGGAGAGATGTATCAGGATGTTCCTGTGATCGCGACTACTGCGAATATGCTGGAAAAGGCAAAGAATATCCCACTGGATGGTGTCTTTATCAATGTGCCTTACGGCTACATGACAGAAAATGAGATCCGGACCATCATGCACGAGTTCCAGCAGATGGGCGTGATGGTGCATATCAACATTGATGCCCTGGAACTGGATCTGCATAACAAGATGATCGAGAACCTTGGTTTTTTCAAAGTGGTATCCTATTCCAACCGGATGCTGGATACGAGACAGCTGGTGGCCAAGCGCCTTATGGATATTGCAGGAAGCCTGGTGGGGATCCTGCTGACCCTGATCATGGGACTCTTTTTGGTTCCTGCCATCTGCCTGGATTCTCCTGGAAAGCCCATCTATTCCCAAATCCGTGTGGGTAAAAATGGCCGGAGATTCAAGATGTATAAGTTCCGCTCCATGTATCAGGATGCAGATGCGAGAAAAGCAGAACTGCAGGATCAAAACGAAGTGCAGGGAGCGATGTTCAAGATGAAGGATGATCCCCGCATTACCAGAGTGGGGAAATTCATACGAAAAACCAGTATCGATGAGATGCCCCAGTTCTTCAATGTCCTGAAGGGGGACATGAGCCTGGTGGGCACCAGACCTCCCACGGTGGAAGAGGTGGAGCAGTATGCTTTGTCTCAGAAGAGACGGCTTTCCGTTACCCCGGGTATGACCGGCTTATGGCAGGTCAGCGGGCGCAATGAGATCTATGACTTCGATGAGAT
>JAILDL010000143.1 GCA_024689465.1 Lachnospiraceae bacterium | reverse complement strand
CACATGTTCTACATAAAGGCAGAAAATCTGGCAGTACGAAGCGCTCTCATTGCTTACTTAAAGGAGCATGAGATCCTGTCCGTATTCCATTACATTCCTCTGCATTCTGCTCCTGCAGGCCTTAAATTCGGCCGCTTTAACGGAGAAGACAAATATACTACCAGAGAAAGCGAGCGCCTTGCACGACTTCCTCTGTACTACGGCTTAAAGCCGGAGCAGGTGGATTACATCTGCGATCAGGTGGAGGCATTTTTTGGACAGCGATAAGATTTATCTGCGTCTTATGACGGAAGAGGATACGGACCGGATCGTAGCCTGGAGAAACAATCCCAGGGTACTCCATAACTTTATCTATCAGAAGCCCTTTACCAGGGAAGGACACCTTAACTGGATCCGCACTCAGGTAGAGCCCGGTCATGTGGTGCAGTTCATCATCTGCGAGAAAGCAACGGACCGGCCGGTAGGCAGTGTGTATTTCCGGGATATCTCGCCGGAACACAAAAAAGCGGAGTACGGGATCTTTATCGGCGAAGACGATGCCATCGGCAAAGGCTATGGATCGGAAGCCTGCAGGAAGGCCTGCGATTATGCGTTTTCCAAGTTGGGACTGCATAAGCTGATCCTGCGGGTGTATGCGGAGAATCAGCCGGCCATTGCCAGTTATGAAAAGAATGGTTTTAAACGGGAAGGATACCTTCGGGATGAGGTTTATACCCAGGGGGCTTTTCACGACATCATATTAATGGGGCTGTTTGCGGGCAAACAGTCATAAAGGCGTATTTATGAAGATCAGTTTCTGTATACCCTGCTATCGTTCTGCGAAGACCATCACGAAGGTTGTGGAAGAGATCGATGCCACCATGGCAAAGCTTCCGCATACCTATGAGATCATCCTGGTAAACGATTGCTCGCCGGATGATACCTTTGCGGTGATCCGGCAGCTGGCAGATACACATGAAAATATCACAGGTGTAAACCTGGCAAAGAACTTTGGGCAGCATTCCGCCCTTATGGCAGGTTTCCGGTTCTGTACCGGAGATGTGACCATCTGCCTGGATGATGACGGACAGACCCCTGCATCGGAAGCTCCCAAGCTCATTGAGAAGCTGGAAGAGGGCTACGATGTGGTCTATGCCAAATATGACCATAAGAAGCACTCGCTGTTTCGCAACTTCGGTACGGCCATGAACGAGGGAATGACCCATGTGATGCTGGGTAAACCCAAGGAGCTTTATGTCAGCAGCTATTTTATCGCACGAAGCTTTGTGGTAAAGGAGATGCTGCGCTACGAAAACTCCTACCCCTATGTCATCGGCCTGGTACTCCGAACCACCAATAAGATCGCCAATGTATCGGTAAACCACAGAGCCAGAGAGGTGGGAACCTCCGGCTATACCCTGAAGAAACTGCTGGGACTTTGGTTTAACGGTTTTACTGCTTTCTCGGTAAAGCCTCTTCGGATCGCCACGGTCATGGGATGTGCCCTGGCAGTTATGGGCTTTCTCTACGGTATCTATACCATCATCAAACGCTTCGTAAATCCCAACGTGCCCATGGGCTTCAGTTCCCTGATGGCGGCAGTGGTATTTATCGGCGGTATGATGATGATCATGCTTGGGCTGATCGGGGAATACATCGGACGGATGTATATCAGCATGAACAATGCGCCGCAGTATGTCATTCGTGAAGTGGTAGGCGCTGAGGGGAAAACGGGAGCACAGGAAACGGTGCACTGAAGGTATGGCAAAAAGAATCGAAGTTACAGGGAAAAGTGTTTTCTTCTGGAATGGGATCCGAAAGGGACTGACGCTCCTGCTCATGGTGCATATCCTGGCAGGTTTTGCCTGGATGCTCCTGCATATGGGGGTGTTACCGGATTTTGCAGAGAGTGATGGGATCATTGCTTCCGCAACGGATCTGACGATCAATGAATATCAGGGAATCCTGTATGTGGGACTTTGCGCCCTTCTGATCCGTGTGGGGCGTCTTCTTCCCTTCCCCTGGTACAGCCTTTTATATGGGTTCCAGCTCCTCTTTGTATTTTTCTCGTTCTATTATTTTTTAGTGGCTTTAGCAGGAAAGAAGTATGGCAGGAATATCAGCAGACGTTCCTTCCGTATCTTCTTTATTTTGTTTTTAATGACCATTCCCAGAATGCTGCAGGCGACCATGGCGGTACTGCCCTATGCCATGTCCTTTGCTTTGCTGATGATCCTGGGGGGACTGTTGCTAGAGCGCCGAAATGCGATCCTCCTAGCCAGTTGCTGCCTTCTGGGCAGTCTGATCCGGCCGGGGAATCTCATTCTGTTTTGTGTATTCTACGGGATCAGCGTCGTTTACTTCTTCTTCCACGATAAGGACCGGGAGGAAGTAAAGATGCGTTTTCTCCATATGGGCGTACGGTTTCTGGCGATCGCCATCATCCTGGTCTTATCCTTCGGGATCACCAATGCGGTGCGGAATGAAAACGACGGCCTGATGCAGAACAATGTATACGGCGCCATGCTAAGCCGCTTTGCCTGGCCAAGCTTTGGGCAGACCTACTTTTTCATGCCCCAGGAGCTGAAGGACGTCCTGACGGAAGAGGTGATCAACGCCACCAAGAACCGGGCAGACGATGTCTATACCACCGTAGGGCCCCTGCTGGAGCAGTCCTTTGGCAGAGAAGGTGCGGCAGCCTATTACAAACAACTGGCGCTCTTAGCCCTTAACAATAATACCAAGGTGGTTCTGGGAGAATGGGCTGGGGACTTTATCGCCTATTTCTTCCTCCCTCTTACGGAAACAGATCTGCCCTACCCTGCAGGCTACAGGGCCTATGGGTATCTGCGGGGGCAGTTTTTGGGAGAAGGAGAGCTCCACACGGAGCTCGGACAGCTTTCCTATGCATTGAGCTACTGGTATCTGAAATTGTCCCAGGCGCTTTTATTTGCCAGTATGATCCTGGGCGTATGTAATATGATCATGAAAGCGAGACGGGGCCAGATCGTCCGTCGTCATGAGGGACGAAACCTGAACCGCTTCTTTGCGATGGTGATGCTCCTGGGCGTGATCACCGCATCCACCAGCTCCCATATGCCGGTAAACGGGCTGTATGCACTGCCGGTGTATATTTTCTGGTATGCCCTGTTGCTGCATGCGATCTATCACCAAGGCGGCGATGACTACATCTTAGAAAGCAGATCTAATGAACAACTCACGAAATGATATGAAAACTGATCCTAATAAAATATCATTTATCCTACGACGTGTAGCGGCTGCACTTCTGATCATAGCAATCGTGACACTGGCGTTTCTTGGCAGGATTCTCTATCTCAAATACCAACAGAAGTCATTGATCGAAACTGCCAAAGAAAATCGATCCGATGCCGGAATGCTGGTTCTGGGAGATAGCATTTGGGATTTGAACCGAGGCGATAACGGCATTGCCGACCTTG
>JAILDL010000141.1 GCA_024689465.1 Lachnospiraceae bacterium | reverse complement strand
CGATCTGTTAAAGAAAGCCTACGACAACAGCCCCTATGCCTTAAAGCCGAAGAAAAAATGGGCAGCGGGTGCTTTTGACAAACAGAGGAAAGCCTTTGAAAAGTTCTGCCGGGAAGAAAAGAGCTGGCTGAAGGATTATGCGCTGTTTAGTGCCCTCAAGAAGCACTTTGGCGGCGTGTGCTACGCCCAGTGGGAGGACGATATCCGCCTGCGGAAAAGCGCCGCTATGAAAAAGAATGAAGCCCTTCTTGGCGATGAGATCCGCTTTACCCAGTTTCAGCAGTACTTCTTTATGAAGCAGTATCTGGCATTAAAAGCCTACGCTGCAGAAAAGAAGATCCAGATCGTGGGAGACATTCCCATCTACGTTGCCTTCGACAGTGCCGATACATGGTCTCATCCGGAGCTGTTTGAACTGGACAGCAAGGGCTATCCCACCGTGGTTGCCGGGTGCCCGCCGGATGGTTTCTCCGCCACCGGGCAGCTTTGGGGTAACCCCATATACAAATGGGATTATCATAAGGAGACCGGCTATCAGTGGTGGATGGAGCGGATCGCCCATGCCTTCCGTTTGTACGATGTGCTCCGCATCGATCACTTCCGCGGCTTTGATGAATATTATGCGATCCCTTACGGCGAGCCTACTGCGGAAAAGGGCGAGTGGCGTCCCGGCCCCGGGTACGCTCTGTTTGATACTATGAAAAAACAGCTGGGAGAGCGAAAGATCATTGCAGAAGATCTGGGATTTTTGACCCCCAACGTTTTGAAGCTGGTAAAGAAGACCGGCTATCCGGGTATGAAGGTACTCCAGTTTGCCTTTGATTCCAGAGAAGACAGCGACTATCTGCCCCACAATTATCCGAAGAACTGCGTAGTCTATACCGGGACCCATGACAATGAGACCATGCGGGGATGGTATGAAAATGAGCAGGTTTCGGAAGCCGATAAGAAAATGTCCCTGACCTATATGGGGGTCATGCCGGGAGATGATATTTCCCCGGAACACATCGCGGAGCGCTACATCCGTCTTGCCTTTGCATCCGTGGCAGATACGGCCATCATTCCCATGCAGGATTACCTGAACCTGGGAGATGAAGCCCGGATCAACATGCCTTCTACTTTAGGCGGCGGAAACTGGTGCTGGCGGATGAAGAAAGGTGCGACCACGAAAAAGCTGGCCAAAAAGATGCATGAGATGGCCCGGCTCTATGCACGCCTGTAAGCCATACCCATAAGAAAGAATCAAATAAACCCACTCTGCGGAGCGATCCTGCAGGGTGGGTTTTCGTTTGGTTTTTGCGGAACCGATGGATCAGGTGAAACGGAAGGAGCGATTCAGGCACAGATCTTTTCCAGAGCATCGGCGATCTGATCATGGACCAGGGTTGCGATCTGCTGGGAATTCATATCCTTATAATCTTCGTAAAGCAGGGGTTTTAAAAAGTGTACCTGCGTGGTGACCGGAAGAAGGGAAAATCCCGGAGTATTAAAGACCTTGTAGCTGTCCACCAAGACAACGGGAACGATGGGGCTCTGTGCCTTGATGGCGCATTTAAAGGCACCGGGAAGAAAATCCTGAATCTGATTCTTGTTATTCTTATAGCCGCCTTCCGGAAAGACGATATAGCGTCTGCCGGCCTTTACTTCCTGGGCAACCTGCAGGATGGCTTTTACCTGTTCCTTAGGAGAACTCTTATCCATGCGGATCCCACGAAGGAGACGGATAAACTGATTGACAAAAAGCAGATAGGAACGCTTCTTATCAATAAGGATAGTGCAGGGCTTTTCATGAACATGGATGATCCCCAGGGTATCGTATTTGCCCTGATGATTGGCGAACATCACATAGCCGCCTTCTTCGGGAAGATTCTCTGTACCAAAGACCTTAGTCTGGATGAACCCGTTGACCTTCATGATGGCGACCATATGCCGCGCCACCTTATAGCGTTCGCTTTCCGAATAGTGTGTTTTCCGCTCTAAGCTGTAAACCCGCCATGCATAGTAGAGCACAAAGGGTGTCGATATTAAGATGACGTAAAACATTCGAAACATAAGACTCAGGTAATTCCTTTAAAATGCCGATATACATACCGAATACAATTCTTCTTGGTTACTATAACATGGTACAATAAAGAAAATCAAAATACAAATAGGGCGATCATATGAAACTGATCAATAAGATTCTATACGGCATATTAGGCCTCATTGTCCTGCTGTGCGCCCTGATCCTTTTGTGCAGCCTTTCACCGGGGCTTCGGGAGAAACTCTCGGGTCTTGCTCAGGTGGTGGCCAGCAGCAGCGTGAATCAGCACGATGAGACCCAGACAGAAGAATATACCTACCCCGCCGAATCGGTTGAGGAGCAGGAGAGCAGCACCCTTCCTGCCGATGAAGGAAACGCAGGTTTGCCCCAGATCCCCACGCCGTCGGAGAACGGAAACGGAAATACGGCGGCTCGCCCTTCCAACCTGCCGGAAGGGCTGGAGCATGCAAACAGCGACTACGTATCTCCCGGACGGGGAGGCATCAGCGTTCCCGGTGCGGTCAGCGGTAAGAACGGTCTAAATGAGATCAAAGCGGATAACGCACAGGTATCCGACCAGGAAGCCGAAGATCTGCAGAGTACCCTGGAATACGGAGATGCAGGGGACGGGTATACCTTTGACGAGACCATGTATCCCTACTATGCCATGCTGGACAGTCAGGGACAGCATCTCTACCGGCAGCTGTATGCCAATACAAAAAATGTATATAAGACCTTTGCCCCCATCGAGCAGGTAAGCCAGGCAGGACTGAAGAATATCTTCATGGCACTGTGTAACGACCATCCGGAGCTGTTCTGGTTAAATACCCAGTATTCCGCAAAGTATGCCAAGGACGGCAAAAATCTGTCCATCACCTTATCCTTCAACGATACGGCAGACAATCTGGGGCAGAACATCAGCCTCTTTGAGAATGCGGCAAACAGTATCATCTCGGGAGCGAACTCCCTTCGCAACAATTACGAAAAGGAAAAATACGTACACAATACACTGATCGCCCAGGTGCTCTACAATGCCTCCGCAAAGAACAACCAAAGTGCCTACAGTGCGCTGGTTGGCGGGCAGAGCGTATGCGCGGGCTATGCAAGAGCGCTCCAGTATGTGCTGATGCAGATGGGGATCCCCTGCTACTACTGTACCGGCTATGCGGGAGAAAGCCACGCCTGGAATATCGTTTCCTTAGAGGATGGATATTATAACGTGGATCCCACCTGGGACGATGTGGATGGCGGAAAATACGACTACTTTAATAAGACGGACAATGACTATGCAACCACCCACGTCCGGACGGATCTGTCGGTATACCTGCCGGCCTGTACCGGAAATAAGTACCGTAACCTGGAGCAGAACGATCCCGTGTCCGGCAACAACGTATCCGGCAACAATACCGCCGGTATGCGTTCTCTGGAGGATTTCGGCCTTACTCAAAACGACGTGCTAAAGACCCTGGATGCCTATTTCTCCGATTGCTATAACAAGATCGTTTTTCTGGGAAAGGGCGATCATACCTTCAGTAACGTAGTGGATGCATCCATTATCAATTCCGTGACCCAGGCGTATTCCCAGGAGACCTACCAGCTGGGCTACATGGAAAACGCTCTCCAGGCACTGGGAGGCGGAACCTGTCAGCTGCGGTTCTATACAGAGCCGATGAAGGATAATCTGTATCTGGTAACCCATGTGCTGAGCATTCAGTAATTTGGGGATCCTTGTTTTGAAAAGAAAAGGGCAAACGAAAAAGGCGCCTTCCTTTTGGAAGACGCCTTCTATTTTTGCGTGATAGAGCAGGATCTGCAGAGAACTGGGAAATGCAGATCTTTGATCACTGCTGGAGAGCAGCCAGCTCCTCTGCTTCTTTTGCGATGCCGTTTAAGGTATCGGTCAGTTCATTAAACTTCTCTACCGCTGTATTGGAGGAAGAAACACCCTCGTTGGAAAGAGAAGCCACTTCTTCGCTGGTAGCGGACAGGTTGGAAATACTGTCGTTGATCTCGGAAGTAAAGGAAACGATGGAGGAGATATCGCCTCCGATCGCTTCTACCAGGGCGTTTAAAGCGGTAACGTTTTCCTGGATGGTGTGGAAGTTTTCTTCTACACCGGAGATCATCTCGTTCTGCTCGTCTACGGTGGAAACGGTGTGGTTGATACTTTCCATGGCCTTTCCTGCATCCTCGGTGAGTTCGCCGATGATCTGGGTGATCTGACTGGAAGCAGCATTGGTCTGCTCGGAAAGCTGGCGGATCTCTTCTGCAACAACGGCAAAACCGCGGCCGGCTTCACCGGCTCTGGCTGCTTCAATGGAAGCGTTTAAGGCCAGCAGATTGGTCTGTCTGGAAATCGCGATAATGGAACCTACGATATTCTGCACATCTTCTACCTTATCCAGAACAGCCTTGGTAGAGGATACAGAGATCTGGCTTTCCTCTGAAACATCTCTGGATTTCTGCTTTAAATCTGCCATGGCGATCTGTCCTGCACTGACGGTACGGGAAGCTTCGTCGGAGGCTTCGGCCATCTGGGCACGGCGCTCTTCGGTGGCAGAAGTCTGATCCTGGATGTCCATACATTTCTGCGCCTGCAGTGTTACTGCCTGCGCTGTATTTTCGGTGGAATCGGCAATATCCTTCATACCGGAATTGCTGGAGTTCATCACATCCTGGAGAACGTTCATCTCCTCCTTGGCATTGGTAAAGAGCCTGGAAATGGAAGATGCGATCTCACCCATGCGGATACTGATCTTCTTCTGCTTCTCTGCAGCCACCTGAATGGCGGCTACGTTTTCACTGTCAAACTTGATCAGCAGATTGACGGACTGGGCGGCAGCGATAAAGGCCAGGGTAAAGGCGCAGCCGATGATCACAACGGCCTGCAGATTCTCCCAGGGAGCTTCCAGCATTTTGCGGATGAGCACAACCAGGCTGGCGGTGGCGATCACACTGCTGCCGGCATAAATGATGCGGATATTCAGATAGATCACGGCGGAAAACAGAACCGGGATACCAAAGATCAGGTAATGCAGATCGTTCTGAATGATGGAAACGACCAGATAGGAAACGGAAGCTCCGCCTAAGATCAGAATGGCTCCCTTTTTCATGGTACGGAATTTGCAATAGCCGATGCCCATCATGATGTAGCCTACGGCGATCAGAGCAAATTCGGTGATGATCCGACCGGAGAATCCGTAAAAATGGATCTCCAGACAAACCAGAATAAAAGAAATAAAGAGTACAAAGCTGTCAGCGGCAAAGGTGACACGGTTTGCACGGTTGTACTGTTTTTCTGTCATTTAGACCTCCTATGTGTGGAAACGACAATGAAACGGAACAGATAATAACAAAACAGACCGATTATAATGGAAAACAGATAGCTGTTACAATAGTGAAACCCGTTAAAATTATCGGACGAAACAACACCAAAACTGTAAAATAGTCACAAATTCCCAGGCTGTGTTAATGTGCTACCGCAATAAAGTTATTTCTTCTTCTTTTCTTTGTGCTTGGCTTTCTTGTCCTTTTTCCCCACAGGAACTTCTACCTGTTCAATATCCGGCAGATCCGTATCTTCCACGCCGGAGTGCAGTTCTTCGTATAACTCCTTAAAATCTTTGGATTTTTTGCTTTTCCCCTCTTTCTTTTTAGTATGAGGGGAGGTGGTGTCGGGAGTCAAGGAAAACTCTTTGAGAGAATCGGTGGGATTGTCAGTATCTTCCGAAGCAGAAGAGATCTGCGGGGAAGCGTTATCCTCCGGATCAGAGGAGATCTGCGGGGAAGCGCCTTCCTCCGGTTCAGAAGAAATATTCCGGGACGAGTTTTCCTCTGTTTCAGAAGAAAGCAGTCGGGGCGTCCCTTCCTCGGGTTCCTGCTCGAGACCGGGATCCGCGAGCATGGAAGGGTCGATGCTGCCGGACAGGATCAGAGCGATCTTGGCGGAAACAGGGCCGATCATCTCATAGAGAACGGAGGAAGCAAGAATAATGGTCAGCAGCATATTTCCCATGGCAGGGGGAAGGATCCGCTGGCCCAGAAAGGCCAGACCGATGGCGACACCGGCCTGAGGGATCAGGGCAAGCCCCAGATAGTTGCGGGTAGTCGGATCGGATTTTAACAGGGTACCTGCAAAGAAGGTGCCCAGGTATTTGCCGATGATACGCACCAGGAAATACAGGACGCCGATGGCACCGATGGTAGATAAAGCGGAAACATCCAGATTCATGCCGGACAAAATAAAGAAGATACTCATGACCGGCGGAGTAAAGTTATTGATCTGCCGAAAGAGCTTCTTATCCTCCGTAAAGTTGATATAGGCTGCACCAAAGACCATGCAGGATAAAAGGGGAGAAATATCCATGGCTGCGCAAAGACCGGTCAGACCAAGAAGCAGGGCAATGGCCAGGATCAGGCGGTTATCTTTACTACGGGTAGGGATCAGAAGGCGACTTAAGAAATAGCCGCAGAAAAGGCCCAGCACCATGGCCAGGAGATTGTAGCCGATGGGCAGCAGGATATCGGAAGGAACAAGGGCTCCCTTATTATCGGAATTGGCAATGGCAGAAACAATGGAGAAGGTTAAGAGGCAGACCACATTATCCAGGGCGACTACCTGCAAAAGCGTATCCACAAACACACCCCGGGCGTGATACTGATTAATGGTCATCATGGTGGATGCGGGAGCGGTAGCGGTGGCGATGGCGCCCAGTACCAGGGCAAAAGGCCAGCCCACATGGAAGACATACTGTACGGAAACCGTCACAAGAAAACCGGCCAGCAGGGTCTCAAACAGGGTAATTAAGATCACTGAAGGACCGGCTTCCGAGATCACCTCTCTTTTAAAGAATTTTCCAACATCGAAGGCAATGAAAGCAAGCGCTAAGTCGGAGACAAAGCCCATATGGGAAATAAAGGCTCCGGGAATCAGGTTCATACAGTAGGGCCCGATGATGATACCCGCCAGGATATAACCGGAGACTTTGGGCAGGTTCAGCGTATTGGTGAGTCTGGTGAGAATAAAACCGGCGAAGAGAATGATGGAGAGCACCAGAAGAACTCTGGTATTTTCATCCATGGAAAGAATAAAATTCTGCATATGCAACACCCCCGTTTATGCACTCTAATATAGCATAAACAGGGCCTAAAAAAATAGCACTTCTTGCCCTTTTCGGGACAGGAAGTGCTATTTGCGATTTAAAAAAGCAAAAACGATTATTTCAGGTATTCCAGAACCGATTCATCATCGATCTGCATGTCCCGAAGGACAAAGTCCGGAACTTCCTCTATAAAGTATGCGTGAATATTCAGGTTGCCGTTTTCAGAATCCAGATTGGCCAGGGAAGCATCGCTGCCCAGGTGCGAGGCGGCTTCGGAAGGGGAAACATTAAAGTAAAGATCCAGACCTCCCACCTGATCACTCATATCCTGCCAGTAATGGAAGGAAGTGAAGGCACTGTGCTCCAGAAGCTGCCGGATCTTCTCCGGATCCGTATAACTGTAGCTTTCCAGCATATCATCGTCCTGTACGGTATCCCAGTAACACATATAATTGCTGATTTCAGCAGAAAGGATCATATCTTCAGTAATGGGATTGTCCAGAGAATATCCGAGATCCTCTAACATCGCCAGGGTTTCCTGAAAGCAAGGGAACACCGGATAGAAGAAATGCTCGTTAAAGTAGTCGATATATCCACGGATGCGACGATATTCATCGGCATCCTTCTGGAACTGGTGGCTCTTAAACTGCAGGCAGCCAAGGATCGGCTGATGCCGTTGCTCGTAGGAGAGAGACATCAGTTCCTTCTGATAGGTTGTAAGGAGCTTTTGCATGGTTTCTTCATCCGGGAAGGAGATGTGCTCCTGGCCCCAGATCGTTTCCACATTGACGCCGGCCAGCTCGATGGGATCCATATCCAGCAGAGGATAGGTTCCTTCCTTATAGCTGGGGTCCGCGTAGACCTGGGCGAGAAGCTGGGCATTTGTTACGGTATTGAGCAAATACTTCCGGTAAACCACAGAGCCGTTCTCCTTACGGAAGGCGAAGTAAAAAAGACTGTAGGAAGAATCGTCATCCTCAAATTCTTCCGAGGATCTGCCCTTGCAATAGCGGGTGTCCTTGACACCGTTTTCCGCCAACTGTCGGATCAGCTCATAATCCTGAATGGAAATGGTTTCCATGGAATGCCTGTAATCATAGTCGCCATCCCAGTTTACGTACCAGGGCTCCTGCGTCTCGGGATCCCGGACGATCTCATAGGAGGAGAGCAGATCGGAGCTGTTATTTTCCAGCTCGTATCCGGCGACAGCGGCACCGACAAAATCCTTTTCGGAAGGAACGTAGCGGTCATAGCCGAAGAGATCCAGCCGGAAAACACCGAAGATGGCAAAAGCGATCAGAAGGCAGATGATCAGGTGCAACTTGTGAGCAAAGAGCTTCTTAAAGTCTGCATGGTAAATGATCTCCATAATGCAGTAGGTAAAGGTTACACCGCAAAAGAGCGCAAATAAGGTCCAGACGTTCTGATCGTATAAGGAAGAATCGATCACCAGTGCGCAGGCAAGACCAATGGGAATGGTCAGCAAAAACTTAATGGGAGCTTTGGTCACTTTAAACGCCATGGCATTGCCGGCTGCTTCGGAAGGACGCTTTTTATACAGGAACAGAGCCAGCAGAGCAAGGGCGACGGACCAAAGCAGGGTAAAAAACAGAAACCTGCAAAGGCTGGGGACTCTGGTTTCTCCGAACAACGTGGAGAATCCCCAGAAAACGGGAGAGACCCGAAGAGCCCACCGATCCCAGATCGGCTCAGGGGTGAAGTAGGTTTCAAACTGCATAAACAGCCCTTCGATCACCCCAAGGAGCAGGGGACCGTAGAAAAAGAACACACCCACAGCCAGGCCGCCCACAAACAGGTTACCGGTCAGCATAAGCGCTACAACAGCAAACAGAAAGATCATGCAAAAATACAGGGCATTTGCCACAAAGCCGGTAAAGAAAAAGTACAGAGGCAGAGTGGAGCCGCAGTTGATCACCACCAGGAGCGTGGCAAGAAGTCCCATGACCAGGTAGGGCACCATGCAGATGATAAAGCTGTCTGCTGCGATCACTGCAAACCATTTTTCCCTGCGGATAGGCAGATTGTGGTAAAAATCGGTCTTCTTGGAGGAATGCAGATAGGAAAAACCGCTGAAGGCAAAGACCAGTGCAAAAAACAGGACCAAAAAGGTAAACAAACCGGATTCGCCGTAAGCGGTCATTTCCCGGAAGGTATTCAGGATCTCCCGATTCTGTCTGCTGAGCAGAGCAACGGGATCCAACATCATGCTGTAGGTACTGTGGCGCGTCTGGCCGATCACGATCAGCGTAGCAATGGGGAACGCAAAGAAATAGATCAGACAGCTGAGGGCGATAGACCATAAACGGTGCTTTAAGTCCTCCATGGATAATTTAAAGAACCAGTTTCTTGATGTCATATCCGTTCACCTCCGTTTCACTGATAAAGATCTCTTCCAGGGTAAGAGGAACCATTTCAAAGAAGATGGTCTCATACTGGCGCATCTGATCCAGGATCTCCTGCTCACTGCCCTGAACGGTGAGAGTATAGATGCTGCCGCGCTGCTCGCTGAGCACGATCTTAAGACCGGTCAGGTCGTTTAAGGTCTTGCCCGGAGCAAGTACACACTGGATCTTGTGGAGATTGAGCTTCATATCATCTAAGTCTCTGGAGAATAAGATGCCGCCCTTGTGCAAAAGCCCTACGTGATCGCAGATATCTTCCAGTTCCCGCAGGTTGTGGGAAGCGATCACAGGGGTAAGGCCGCGCTCGGCGATGCCTTCCGCAAAGAGACTCTTTACTGCCTGTCGCATAACGGGATCCAGACCGTCAAAGGTTTCGTCACACAGCAGATACTTACAGTTGCTGGCAAGACCCAGGATGATGAACAGCTGCTTTTTCATACCTTTGGAAAACGTAGCGATCTTGCGGTTTTCTTCAAGCCCAAAGGCAGTCAGGAGCTTCTTAAACACAGCGGGATCAAATCCCGGATAGATCTTTTCATAGAAGCTCATCATAACGGCGGGTGTGGAATTGGAGAAATAATAAGGATCATCGGAAATATAAAAGAAGGTTTTCTTCAGCTCCTCATCTTCAAATACCGGTTTGCCGTTTATGAGGATCTCTCCTCCGTCCGGTGACAGGATACCGGCGATCAGTTTTAAAAAGGTGCTTTTTCCTGCCCCGTTTGTGCCGATCAGACCAAACACTTCATTATCACGTATGGTGGCGCTTATATGGTCTATGGCACGGATGTTGTCAAATGATTTGGTAAGACCAATGGCTTCGATCATAGTGATCCCTCCCTCAAATTAGTACTTGCATTACGAAAGCCGACAGATACCTGACGCATAAAGTCAGTCTCGGAAATATTCACAGATATTGCCTGAGAGATCAATGCATCCAGAGACGTAAAGATCAGCTGCTTTTTGTGTTCCTGTATCTTCGCATTGTCGGAAACAAAACTTCCTTTTCCCTTTACGGTGTAGATATATCCCCTTCGTTCCAGTTCCAGGTAGGAACGTTGCACTGTATTGGGATTAATGGAAAGATCGGCGGCCAGGGTGCGGACAGACGGCAACGCTTCGTCTTCCTTCAGGACGCCGGCGATCATTAGATCCGACAGCTTTTCGGTGAGTTGTTCGTAGATCGGTCTGCGATCTTTCGAATCCAATAAAACCATGCGTTCACTCCTTTCTGCAAGATTTTACAACTGTATTAGTACGATTAGTACAGTCATCATAAAACAAAAAGCCTTCCCAGACAAGGAAGGCTTTCTTAAGATTTATGAAAGATTACAGCTCACTGAGCAGAATATTCTTTAATTTGCGGGTCAGATCAAAGGTGCCTGCATCCACCTTCTGAGTGCCCATAAGGATGGTCATGTTCTCTGCAGGCAGATTGGCAAAGAATACTCCCAGCCAGCCGTCCCAGCCGTATTCTCCGGGGGAGACCATAAGGCCTGCCTGGGCCGGGAACTTACAGATCCGCATGAGACAGTTATAGGAAAAACCGTTTAAGCCGGTCCATGTATTAAAGGAAGGCTGCTGCTCCGGCAGGAGTTCTCCCCGTGTCATAAACCGCACGGTGGCAGGCTTTAAGATCCGGACACCGTTATAGGTTCCTTCATTCAGGAGCATGGCGGCAAATTTGTTGTAATCATCCAGTGTGGAGGTAAGGCCTGCGCCCCCTGCTTCATAGGCAGGGGCATGGTCCATGGCATTGCAGATCCCCAGGTTGTTATCGGTATACAGCTCCAGATGGGCAGAGCCGTTTTCGGTAACGGTGCGATAGGCTTTGGCCAGGCGGGGCTGCTTTTTTTCTTCTACATAAAAGGCAGTATCCTGCATCCCCAGGGGATCAAAGATCTCCTTTTTCAGGAACTCTCCCAGCTTCATGCCGGATACTACTTCGATGACGGCACCCAGCACATCGGCGGAGGTTCCGTAGAGGAAGCGTTCCGAAGGGGCAAATTCCAGGGTAACTTCTCCCAGGCGGGAAGCCAGTTCGTAGGTGGTCATTTCGTGATCCGTTCCCAGGCGGGCCTTGCAGTCGTCAAAGATCACCTTGGTCTGGGCTCCGGATAACAGGGAAGGATCATCATAGGTAAGCCCGGAGGTCATCCGCAGCAGATCCTGGATACGGATAGGGGCGGGAACCGGCTTGGGAACCCCGTTGTCAAAATAGGTCTGATCATTGTAGGAAGGGATAAAATCCGAAACCGGCGAGATCAGATCCAGCTCTCCCCGTTCCATGAGGATCATGGCAGCAGCGGCGGTAATGGGCTTGGTCTGAGAAAAGAGACGGAAGATGGTATCCCGTCTGATGGGAACCTTGTTCTCCACATCCATGAGACCGGACTCTAAGTACAGGTCTTCCTTTCCGTTTCGGGTGACCAAGAGGTTTACGCCTGCTACGTTGCAGGTTTCTACCGCCCGGTCCATGGTTTGTTTTAACAATTGTATGCGATCCATAGTTGCCTTCTTTCTTGACGGTTATATGCCGGGATATTTTTTATATGCAGAACCCCCTATGGAAACCAAGGGGGCTGTTTTCAGGGAAGAACGGATACTTCCAGATAAACCGGATTGTGGTCGGAATTCTGAAAATCCAGAGAGATCGTTTCACAGGTATCGATGGAAAGATTGGAAGAGACAATGAATCCGTCGATCATGTAAAACTGAAAATCCGCAGGCATACCGCCGGGATATTCCTTATCCAGGGAGCGGCAGGTGGGATAGGTGGTATCCATCACCAGGGAGAAATGATCACCGAAGGCGCTTGCATCCAGTTTGCCGCACTGCCAGAAGGAAGGGTCGATCACAGGATACATGGAGGTATCGATGTTGGAGAAGGACTGGTTAAAGTCTCCGGCTGCGATCACATAGTTTCCCTTGGCATATTCTGCTTCCATAAAATCCACCAGCATTCTGGTCTGGGCGATCTTGCCCTCTCCGCTGTCATAGGCTTCCAGGTGCAGGTTGATCAGCACCCATTCCTTGTCGGAACCTTCAATGGGGATCCGGGAAACCAGAAGGCAGCGCTTTAAGTTACAGCTTCTGGTAGGCCAGGTAAAGGGGCAGGGAAGCTGGATCCGCTGTGCGGAAGCGATATCGTAATTGGATAAGGTAAACTGCCCTGCACCCATCTTTCCAAGAGGCGGAACGGGAATGGGAACAAAGAAGCAGTTGTAATTATAGGCAAATACCCCTTCCTGCTCCGGAAAAGCGGAAAGAAGCGCTGCGGTTTCATCCAGATAATCCGTACGCTTGCTGCTGTAGTCCACTTCCTGCAAAACCGTTACATCCGCATGGGTATTACGGATCACATCTTTTACTGCTTCCAGATTTTCGGGAACCTCCAGAGGATCTTCGGGGAAGATATTTTTACCGCCATCCATAAAGAAATCTTCGTTGGCGGAAAGGCCGCAATAGCCGATGTTCCAGGAGAGAAGGGACAGGGACGTCTTATCGGCCGGGAATGCCGCACCGGAACCGTCGGTGGTAAGCTCTTCCACCGCATCCGGCTTGTATTCGGTTACGGTGTACAGGATCAGGACAACTGCGATCACCACGAGGATCACTGCGAGGCAGATCAGAGGGATCTTGGCAAAGAGAGGCAGTTTCTTTTTGTTCTTCATGACAGGCTCCTTTTTCTTTATTGGGTAGGGTTTCCGGAGAAATCCATACTTTCATCATACGAGGATGGGTGGGCATTTGCAAAAGAATTTCGGAAGGCTCTGGGCGTCATTCCGGTGACAGTACGAAAACGGGCGGTAAAGTGGCTCTGGGAGCTGAAACTCAAAAGGGCCGCAATGGAACTGTAGGGATCATCGGTATAGCGTAGGAGGTTTTTGGCTTCTTCGATCTTACGCGCCAGGATATAGGAAGAGATCGTCTCTCCCACTTCCCGGACAAAGAGAAAGGACAGATATTTTTCACTTAAGGCGGTATGGCGGGCCAGATCGGAAAGGGAGATCTTTTCATAGCGGTGATCTTTGATGTAATCCATGCAGGAGCAGATGGCGGGGGAATAGGGAAGGCCCGCCCGCTTTTTTTCCGCAACCCGGGTGGTAAAATCCAGGGCCATTTCTTCGTTTAAGGTTTCCAGCTGGTAAAGGGAGCTGCACTGCTCCATTTTTCGAATGTAGATGTCACTTAAGGTAAAGGCTTCCTCTTCATCCATTCCGCCTTCGATGGCATAGCGGGTCACCAGGGTGGTGTTGGCGATGCTGCCGTAGAAGAGCTGGCGCATGGGATGGGCACTCATCTGGCCGTATTGCACCTGGGGCTGGGAGCGGTAGGTGGCCTCCAGCCTTGTGAGATCTCCGTCCCGCACGCAGGATAAAAGAGCTACTTCCTCCCGATAGGAGGTATGGAGGCGCTCTTCTTCCCGGTTTTCCAAAAGCATGCGGGAAAGGGCGCTTCGGGAGCCGTCTTTTTCCGACAGGAACCGATAATCCCGGAGCTCTTCCAGAGAAGGAAGAGGGGATAAGGGATCGTTTAAAGATGTTTCCCGGGAAGCAGAAGGGTCCATGGACCGGATTTCAAAAAGGAGCATACGGAAAAAGGCGGTAAAAGAGGCAGCGGTAACGATCGGTAGCTGCCCCGCCATCTCCATCAGATCCTTTTGTGTCATACCGGAAGCAAAGGAAAGATCCCGCAGCTGCTGGAAGGAAAAGGCTTCCGAGATCAGAGCGGGCCCGCAGATCAGGACTTTCTTGCTGATAGGATCTTCCGGCTGCAGAGCGATGAGGCCGTAGACTTCATTTCCCTGATACAAAAGGTCATAGGAAGAATCCTTCAGAAAAGAAGCGATGTGGGCAAAATGCTCCCGCAAAAGGGGCGCAAAGGAAGAGAGCCCCACGGAAGCGGTGACGGTAGGGGCATCTTTCATGGATACCAGGACCAGAGGGATCCGGGCAAAATCATAGAGAACCTGCATGCGGGCGATCCCACCGGGGATGCCGCAGGGAGCAGATGTTTCCTGCATAGGGTGTATTCCTCCGTAAAGAAGGGAAAACAAAAGCAAGTGTCTGTACTTATATAGTATGAAAAAGATGAAAAAGAAACAAGAAAATCTGATAAAAATACAGAAATCATGATACAGAAAAACAGGAAGCCTCTTTACAATAAAACCAGAAGGTACATTTTCATATGGCAGGAGGCAAGCTATGAACGAAAAGATCAAAACCAAGGAGAAAGTGTTTTACGGTCTGGGGGATCTGGGAAACAATATCGCCTACGGTGCGGTAGGGTTTTACCTGGTATTTTTCCTGACGGATGTGGCAGGGATGAATCCCGTTTACGCCGGCTATATTTTCATGGTGGAACGGATCTGGAACGCCTTTACGGACCTGATCATGGGTGTGGTGTCCGACCATGCAAGAAGCAGATGGGGCAGACGCAGACCTTTCCTTTTATTCGGAGCCATTCCGCTGGGCATCGGCTTTATGCTGCTTTGGGTGGTGCCCTTTCAGCAGACGCTTTATCAGGTGATCTACTTCACCCTGATCGGCATTCTCTTTAATACCTTATATTCACTGGTTTCCATTCCATACAACTCCCTGCTCCCGGAACTGTCCCGGGACCCCGACGAGAGGACCAGCATTTCCGGTTTTAAGATGGCGCTGTCCTTTATCGGATCTTTGCTCTCCGCCATGGGCGTTACCCTGATCGTGGATATCCTCTATCCCGGAAAGGAAGCCTATACCCGGAGCTTTCCCGTTATGGGACGGATCCTGGGGCTGATCCTGATCCTGTGCATTCTACTGGCCTTTGCGGGGACGAAGGAGCGGGTGATCCCGGAGAAAGAGGAAAAACAGGAACGGATCGGAAAAACCATCCTGGCCCTGCTGAAGCTGAAAGCATACCGCAAGATCCTGGCCATGTTTATCTGCAATATGGTGGCCTTTGATATCATCATGGCCATCTATATCTATTACATGAAATATTCGCTGGCCATCAGCGAGGATCTGACCACCGTCTTCATGGCCGTGCCCCTGATCACCGCAGTAGCAGCGACGCCTCTTTGGGTCGGGTTAAGTAATAAGATCGGAAAGATCCGTACCTATGAAGTCAGCACCGTTTATTTCCTGGTGCCTCTGGTCCTTTGCCTGTTCATTCCTGCCGGGAACCTTTTGGCAGTGACCATCGTGACAATCTTAGTGGGGGTAGGCATCTCTGCAGGACAGACCCTGATTTGGGCCATCCTTCCGGATGTGGTGGAAGTGGACGAAGAGAAAAACGGTGTGCGCAGAGAGGGCATCATCTACGGGATCACCATGTTCCTGTACAAGATCTGCTCCGCTATCTGTGTAGGCGTTGCAACGGCGGCCTTAAAATGGGTGGGCTATGTGGAGAGTACCGGCGATCAGATCGTGACCCAGAGTGCAGGCGCGCTGCAGGGGATCCGGTATCTGATGGGGTGCCTTCCCGCTGCCTTCCTGCTGCTCAGTATCTACGCCCTGATCGGCATGAAGGACAAACGAAAAGGGGCAGAACCCAATGCCTGAAGAATGCAGGATGGCGAGATGGAGGAACCGCGAATGGAAGAGAGCGTATTTCATGAAATAAAAGAATTTGTTCCGAGAGCGAAGGAACTGGTAAAGGAGCTGACCCTGGAAGAAAAGGTTTCCCTCTTGTCGGGAAAGGATACCTGGCATACCCAGGAGATCGACCGGCTGGGGATCCCTTCCGTTATGGTCAGTGACGGCCCTCACGGCCTTCGGAAACAGGCGGAAAGTTCCGACAATCTGGGGATCGGATCTTCCGTTCCCGCAGTTTGTTTCCCTACGGCATCGGCCCTTGCCTGCAGTTTTGATGAAGAACTGGCAGGAGAAGTTGGACGCGCCATTGGAGAAGCGGCCCAGGCAGAAGGCGTATCCGTGGATTTAGGCCCCGGGATCTGCCATAAACGCAGCCCTCTGTGCGGCCGAAACTTTGAATATTTCAGCGAAGACCCGGTGATCTCCGGCAGGATGGCCTCCGCCATGATCCGGGGGATCCAGAGCAGCGGCTGTGGCACCAGTTTAAAGCACTTTGCCGCCAATAATCAGGAAAAACGGAGAATGAGCGTAGATGCTCTGGTAGATGATACCGCCCTTCGGGAGATCTATTTAAAAGCCTTTGAGATCGCCGTAAAGGAAGTAAAGCCCATGACGGTGATGTGTTCTTACAACCGGCTGAACGGGTTATACAACAGTGAGAACCCCTACCTGCTAAAGGATATTCTGCGAAGGGAATGGGGCTATGAAGGACTGACGATCTCCGACTGGGGCGCCGTTCATGTGCGCAGTGAAGGAGTCCGGGCCGGGCTGGATCTGGAGATGCCCGGAAATAAAGGCTATAACAATCGGAAGGTTCTGGAAGAGATCTTATCCGGCAGGATGCAGGAGGCCGAACTGGAGGAAAGTCTGATCCGGCTGATCGCTTTTGCCCTGGCCTGCAGGGAGAACCAGAAGACCACATCCTATGATCAGGAAAGCCAGCATGCCCTGGCCGTACGGGCAGCAGAAGGATCTTTGGTCCTTCTTAAAAATGAGGGGCAGATCCTGCCCTTTCAGCGCGGTGAAAAGCTGTGCGTGATCGGTGCCTTTGCAGAAGAAGTGCGGTATCAGGGGGCAGGCAGCAGCAAGATCAATCCCATCCGGGTGGATGTGCCGCTTCAGGAACTGAAAGGCTACGCACCGGAGCTTAGCTATGCACCCGGTTTTGCCCTGGGAGGAAGACGCTCTTCCGGAGCGGAAGCAGAGATGATCCGGGAAGCCGTCACCCTTGCCAAACAGGCCAACCGGATCCTGGTGATCCTGGGACTGACGGAAGGCTTTGAGTCGGAAGGCTTTGACCGGGAAAACATGAAACTGCCGGAAGATCAGCTCCGCCTGATGGAGGCACTTCTTGCAGAAGTACCAGGGGAGCGCATCGTGGTACATCTGGTAGGCGGCTCGCCCATGGAACTGCCCTGGTTTAACAGGGTAGCCGGAGTTACCTTATCCTATCTGGGCGGCGAAGGCGTTGGAAAAGCCATGGCCCGGGTTTTGTTCGGCGAGGTCAATCCAGGCGGAAGGTTGGCGGAAACCTGGCCCCTTCATGTGGAAGATAACCCTTCCTATGGGCTGTTCCCCGGAAACGAAACCTTCGTGACCTATGCTGAGTCTGTCTTTACGGGTTATCGCTATTATCATACCGCCGGGATACCGGTGCAGTTTCCCTTAGGATACGGCTTATCCTACACCGGCTTTGGCTATGAGAACTTTGCGTTATGGGAAATCCCTCAAAAAGAAGGGGATACCGTCACCATCACCTGCACCGGAGAAATGATGGAAAGTGCCCTGTGTCCCATGGAAGGAAAGGATACACTCTTTGCCTTTTTAACCAGAAAGGAAGGGGACAGGATCTTAGGCACCACCGAGCTGAAAGCTTTTCAGAAGGTATCCTACAAGCCGGGGAGCCTGAAAAAACAGATCTCCTTATCCTTTATTCTGGAGGGGTCCCATCTGATCCGGAGACCCTTAGAGGAAAGAAGCCATTTGACCTATGAGATCGCCGTGGGCAGAAGCCTTTCTCAGATCTTGTGGAAACAGGACGTGCAGGTAGAGGGAAATAAGGAGGATCAGTTTCTTCCCAAATCCTATGAAGTGCTCTTTGACGTAAGCAGAAAGGGGCAGGACAGAAGAAAGGAAGCCTTCCGGGATTTTGAAATCCTCTACGGAAAAGCCCTTCCTTCAGGAGATGGCAGAAAACACAGGCCCTTTACACCGGAATGCACCATCGAAACTGTGCAGCATACCGTTGTGGGCAAGATCTTAAAGCTGGTGATCAAGATCCTGGCAAAACAGGTTTCCAAAGCAGAACCGGAGCAGGAGGGCATGATCTTTGCAGCCATGTATGAGATGCCGTTCTTTGCCCTGGCAGCATCGGGCGAAGGGATGCTGCCGGAAAACGTGATGCTGGGCATCGTGGACTTTTTAAACAATCATCCCATCCTTGGGATCCGGAAGATCCTGGGAAGCTAAGAAATTCAGTGGATCCCCAACCCGCATTGCAGAAGGACCTTCTGATGCATTTCCGCCTTTGCACGGTCTATCGTTTCATCGGGAATGGCAGGAGGACAGCTATCCGTGCAGGAAGGGTCCTGGCATTCCGATGAACGAAGAAACGGGTTTTTGATTTGGATCATCCAGGAAAAGAAAACAGGTTTTTTAACAGTAATATCCATAAAAAGGAAACCTCCTGATTTAAAAATGGGCATAAAAAGGGCAGCATACCAGGCGTTTGGTATGCTGCCCGTATTTTGGAACGGTATATAGGATTATTCTTCTGCCGTCGCAGAACCATCTTGTTTGTGGATGTTTACAGGGCTCATGCCGGAATCCAGGTTTAATTTGAGTACCGGCGCATCTTCCGGCAGATTTTCCTGCAGGCGGTCCCAGGTAAAGTTTACCAGCCCGTCCTGGGAGATGACCTGGAGGCGCCAGGAAGCGGGGAAGTACACATCCACAGGGCTCATGCCGGAATCAATGTTGGCAACGGCTCCGGGAAGGAGCTTGCAGCCTTCTCCCACATAGACGGTGACAGGACCCATACCGGAATCGATGTTCAGGACCTGGATCTCTTCATCGGTGAGATAAGCGGTAAAAGGACGCATGTCGCTGTCGATGCTGATCACACCGTTACCGTTGGAATAATTGCCTTCTTCATCTTCCAGGGAAACTCTGCCGGTCAGGGGATCGGTGAACTTCTTTAAGGAATGGCCGGAGTGAAAGATGTGGGTCTTTCCTGCGTGAAAGATCATTTCCAGGCCGATGCCCAGCAGCACGGCGGTAAGCATGATCATGAAGTAACTGAGGTTTTGCATCCCGATCTCGGATTTGAACAGACACAGGATGATGCCGATAAACACCAGAGGACGCAGGAACTGTTTATACAGGATCAGATCCGTTATGGCCCAGACGCCCATGCAGGCGGTAAGGATGACTTTTACAAGAGGGATGGAACCAAACAGGCCCATGCCCTGCCCCAGGATTGCCAGGGCAACCAGGATAAAGGCAATACCGTAAAAAACCGACTTTTTCTTACTCATATTCATAACCTCTTTTCTTGCATCTTTTCCAGGAAGGGCTTTAAGTAGCTTCTGGAAACGTAACAGATTTTCGTGGAATTCTTAAAGGCCAGGGGACTGGCTCCCGTCACATTCTTCCGAACCGAGAAGACCTGGGACGTATTGGCGATAGCCGATTTGGATATCCGTATAAAGGAGGGCGGCAGCAGCTCTTCCAGTTCATAGAGCTTGTAGGAAGAAGCGTACATGGCGTTTTTCGTATGCACCATCACCTGATGATCGCCGCTTTCCGCAAAGAGAATATCCGCTATGGGGAGGAAAAACTGTTCCTCCTTGTTGTAGACCTCGATCTGTGTGTGCTTCCGGCTGCCCCCGGTCAGGGCTTTCTGAATGGATAGCACCTCTTCATTTACTTCCTTGCAGCGAATGAAGATCTCTCCCGGATCCAGGCCGTCATCCAGTTCAATGATCACTCTCATCTTGCTTTTCCGTTTCGTGTAGATTGGACGCGTCGTTTTTGTATCTGCATTTATCCTATCGTCAATAAAAAAAGGTGTAAACCCAAAATGCCCAAGGGGTAAAAAAATGACCCCAAGAGGTAAATCATATGCCCCAAAGACACCAAAGAGAGCTTGAAAAAGAAGGACAAACAGGGGATGATAGATAGGTGTGGGGTAACAAATGAAACTGATCTGGAAATACATGAAACCCTATTTGGGGACCATATCCTGGGGCATGACCCTGAAGTTTCTGGGAACTTTGGGGGAACTTTCTCTGCCTTATATCCTGGAACATATCATCGATACCATCGTCCCTTTGGGAAAACTGCGGCCTGTGGTGCTGTGGGGACTTTTGATGATCGTCATGGCGCTGCTCACCAGGCAGCTGAACATCGGCGCCAACCGTACGGCGGCTTCCGTTGCCCGCAGGAGCATTTACCATCTGCGGGATGATCTGTTCCGCAAGACCGTGAATCTCTCCGGTTCCAGGTTTGATGCCTTTTCCCTTCCATCCTTAACCTCCCGTATGACATCGGATTCTTATAATGTGCAGGCCTTTATGCTGCGAATCCAGACTCTTGGAATAAGGGCGCCCATCATGCTCCTGGGAGGTATCTTCGTGACGCTGACCATGGACGTAGCCCTGGCCGGGATCCTGTGCATCATGGTGCCGCTTCTGATCTTTGTGGTCTTTTTTATCACCTTAAAAGGCGTTCCCTTATACACCCGGGTGCAGAATCGCATGGACGATGTGGTGCGGATCATGCGGGAAAACATCATCGGGATCCGGGTAGTAAAGGCCCTTTCCAAGGAGCCCCATGAGATAAGACGTTATGAACAGGCCAATGATGACCTGATGAAAGATGACATCCACGCAGGGGTGATCATGGCGATCCCCGGACCCTTCATGCAGCTGTGCCTGAATGTGGGCCTGACACTGGTAGTGTATGTAGGCGCCCTGCGGGTCAATGGGGGGCAGACCGAGCCCGGCGTGATCCTGGCATTTCTGACCTACTTTAATCTGATCCTGCAGGCCGTCATGGCGCTAAACCGTGTGTTTGTCATGTATTCCAAGGCAAAGGCCTCCGCAGACCGGATCGGCATCGTGCTGGAAGATCTACCGGATCAGGAAGTGATCCCCTGGACGGCGGATGTGAAAACATCTGCCACAAAAGCATCGGAATTATCGCATATCCGGTTTGACCACGTCTCCTTCCGCTACGGGGATGATGCGGAGGATTCTCTGACCGATATCCACTTTTCCCTGGACCACGGAAACAGTCTGGGGATCATCGGTGCAACCGGCTGTGGAAAAACAACCGTTATCAATCTCCTCATGCGTTTTTACGATGCCCGGGAGGGAAGAGTCCTGATCGATGGCAGAGATGTGCGCAGTTTTCCCAAAGACGACCTGCATCGGAAATTTGGGGTGGTGTTTCAAAATGACATTATTTTTGCAGATACCCTTTTTAACAACATCGATTTTGGAAGAAATCTTGCAAAAGAGGATGTGGAGAGGGCAGCAGCGGATGCACAGGCAGCAGGATTCATCGGAGAACTGGCAGAAGGGTATGACCACCCGGCAGCCATTAAGGGTGCAAACTTAAGCGGCGGTCAGAAACAGCGTGTGATGATCGCCCGTGCCCTGGCGGCAAAACCGGAGATCCTGATCCTGGATGATGCATCCAGCGCCCTGGATTACCAAACGGATGCAAAGCTTCGCACTACGCTTCGGCAAAATTATAAGGATATCACCACCATCATGATCGCCCAGCGGATCAGCTCCGTGATGCACTTAGACCAGATCATGGTGATGGAAGAGGGAAAAATCCTGGATATGGGAACCCATGAAGAGTTGCTGGAGCGGTGTGATCTGTACCGCACCATCTACCGCTCCCAGATGGGATCCGTAACCAATGTATAAACATCGCAGAAAACAAACATGGCAGACAGAAACAGGAATCGACAACTGAATCAACCCAAAGATACCAAAGGGACCATCCGAAGGCTACTGATCTACATCATGGCCTATCGCCACGTGCTGCTTTTGGTGATGCTGCTGTGTATCTTAAGCAATGTTCTCTCCCTCTTTGGCCCGTCCCTGGCGGGAAAAGCCATCAACGAAGCGGCAGCCGGTGCAGGAAAAGTAAACTTTTCCAGCGTGCTGTATTATGTGCGCCGGATGCTCCTGTTTTATGTGAGCAGCGCGCTTTTATCCTACGTTATAAACGTGATCATGATGCATGTGGGCAGATGGCTGGGAAACCGCATGCGCCAGGACGTGTTTCACAAACTGATGAAGCTGCCGGTAAGCTATTTTGACCGCAATCAGGCTGGCGATATCATCAGCCGTGTCTCCTATGACATCGATGTGATCACCACCTCCTTTTCCACGGATCTGGTACAGATCATGACCAATGTGGTAACGGTAGGGGGATCTCTGATCATGATGCTTCTGATCTCTCCCCGGCTGGTACTGATCACCCTGATCACGGTGCCCTTAGCAGTGTTTTACACCAGACGGATGGGCAGGATCACCAAGCCGCTGTTTTCCAGACGAAGTGCCAAGTACGGGGAAATGAACGGCTATGTGGAGGAGATGTTCTCCGGCCATAAGACCATTCTGGCTTATGCCCATGAAGATGCGGTGGCAGAGGATTTTGATGCCATCAACGCGGATGCGGCAGAATACTTTTACAAATCCGAGTACTACGGCATGACCATTGGTCCTTCCGTGGGCTTTATCAATAACCTGGGCCTGTCCCTGATCTGCATGTTCGGTTCCATCCTGTATCTGTACAAGCAGGTGAGCCTGGGACAGATCTCCTCCTTTGTGCTGTATTCCCGAAAGTTTTCCGGCCCCATCAACGAGATCGCCAATATCATGAACGAGCTCTATTCCGCTCTTGCGGCAGCAGAGCGGGTCTTCCGTCTGCTAAACGAAGAAGAGGAGATCCCGGATGTGGAAAACGCCAAGGTCTTAAAGGAGGTACGTGGACAAGTAGAGATCGACCATCTCTCCTTTGGCTATGATCCCGGTAAGATCATTCTCCATGACTTAAATCTAAAGGTAAAGCCCGGAGAAATGATCGCCATTGTCGGCCCCACGGGAGCGGGCAAGACCACCATCATCAATCTGCTCATGCGCTTTTATGACCCCAACAGCGGAACCATCCGGGTGGATGGTGTGGGCAGCAGGGAAGTGACAAGAGAGAGCCTGCGCAAAGCCTATGCCATGGTGCTGCAGGACACCTGGGTGTTTAAGGGGACGGTGTTTGATAACATCGCCTACGGCAAGGAAGATGCCACCATGGAAGAAGTAGTGGCAGCTGCGAAAGCCGCCCGGATCCATTCCTACATCAAGCGGCTTCCCAAGGGATATCAGACGGTGATCGGAGAAGACGGCGGCAATATTTCCAAAGGACAAAAGCAGATGCTCACCATCGCCAGAGCTTTTCTGTATGATGCAAAGATCCTCATTCTGGATGAAGCCACCTCCAACGTAGATACCACCACGGAGCAGCAGATCCAGAAGGCCATGCGGGATCTCATGGCGGACAAGACCTGCTTTGTGATCGCCCACCGCCTGTCCACCATTCAAAATGCAGACCACATCCTGGTGCTGGATCACGGAGACATCGTCGAACAGGGAACCCATGAAACCTTAATGGAAGCAAAGGGTTTTTATTACGATCTGTATCAGAGCCAGTTTGTTTCCTGAGAGGACTCGAAAAGCTGCAACGAAAGAACGAAACAAAGAAGCAACGAAACAAAGAAGCAATAAAACAAAAACAGGCAATAAAACAAGCAAGGAGAAAAGGAGAGAATATGGTAGCAAAGAACCCGCCTATGGGCTGGAACAGCTGGGACTGCTTCGGCGCCGCTGTAAACGAAGCCCAGGTAAAGGAAAATGCCGATTACATGGCAAAGCATTTGAAGGAATACGGTTGGGAGTACGTGGTGGTGGACATCGAATGGTTCCAGCCCACCGCTTCCACCCATGAGTATGAACCGTTCTCCGATCTGGTAATGGACGGATACGGAAGACTGCAGCCCGCGGTCAACCGTTTCCCCTCTGCAGCAGACGGGAAGGGTTTTACGCAACTGGCAGAGTATGTCCACAACCTGGGCCTTAAATTCGGCATTCACATCATGCGCGGTATTCCCCGCATGGCCGCCCACAGGCATCTGCCCATTTTAGGTAGCACCAAAAACGCCGCAGAAGTCGCCAATCCCAATTCCATCTGCATGTGGAATCCGGATATGTACGGCTTATTCTGCGACCGGGAAGGCGCTCAGGAATACTACAACAGCATTTTCCGGATGTATGCAGAGTGGGGCGTGGATTTTGTAAAAGTGGATGATATCGCAAGAGAGTATCCCCATTGCGAAAAGGAGATCGAAGTGATCTCCAAAGCCTGCCGGGAAAGCGGGCGGGATATGGTCCTTAGCTTATCTCCGGGACCTGCTCCCTTAGAGAGAGCCGAGCATCTTAAGACCTATGCCAATATGTGGCGTATTACCGATGATTTCTGGGATAAATGGGAACTGCTGCTGGCGATGTTTGAGCGGGCGGAAAAATGGTCCATCCATTCCGGTCCCGGACACTGGCCGGATGCGGACATGTTACCGGTCGGCTCTCTTCGCCAGGACTATGATCAGGCGGATGTGACCAAATTTACAGAGCCGGAGCAGATCACCATGATGAGCTTATGGTGTATGATGCGCTCTCCCCTGATCATCGGCGCACATCTTCCCAAAAACGACGATTTTACCCTGAAGCTTTTGACCAACCGGGACGTCCTTTCCATCGAGAAGGAAAGCCACTGCGGGCACCAGCTCTATCGCACAGAGGAAGAGATCGCATGGATCGCACCCAGAAAGGATGGAACCGGAGCCTATGTAGCCCTCTTTAACATCTCCGATCAGGAAAAAGAGGTAAGCTTTATTCCCGAAGCAGCCGACTTGCAGCGTTATAGCAAAGTAAAGGAACTGTGGAGTAAGAAAGAAGGGACAAATGCAGAGAAGATCTCTGTTAAGATCCCTGCCCACGGCGCTGTGATCTACCGGTTCTCCTGAAATCAAAAAATATAAAAAAGGGGATTGACAGTCAAATCTCACCGTGGCAAAATACGGAGCATAAAGATTGTATACAGGAATACATATACGATCATCATACGAATTCGACGAGGGCGTTAAGAGAAGAATCTCTTAGCGCCCTCTTTTTTACGTTTCAGCAATTGCGAATGGTCTTCCGAACAAGGCGGAAGATATGGAAAACGGAGAAGGAAATGGATCAGAATTGGCAGCAAGATACGAGAAGAGAGCATGATGCCTGCGGAATCGGGCTGGTAGTGAATATTGACGGTAAAAAGGAATACCGTACCCTGGATGATGCCCTTAAGATCGTTGAGAAGTTAGAGCACCGTGCCGGTAAAGATGCCAGTGGCGAAGTAGGCGACGGCGTCGGTATCCTGTTGCAGATCTCCCATAAGTTCTTTAAGAAAGCAGCCGCAAAGGAAGGCATCAAGTTAAAAAGTGCCGGAGATTACGGCGTAGGTATGTTTTATTTTCCTACCGACATCCGCAAGCAGCACCTGGCCATGCGTATGTTTGAGGTGATCTGCAAGAAGAACGGCCTGGCTTTACTTGGCTGGAGAGAAGTTCCCATCCATCCCGAGATCCTCGGACAGAGAGCAAGAGATTGCATGCCCAGGATCATGCAGTGTTTCATTGAGCGTCCCGAGGAATGCGACAAGGGCCTTGCCTTTGACCGCATGCTGTATGTCAGCCGCAGAGAGTTTGAGCAGAGTACAGAGGAAACCTATATCAATTCCTTATCTTCACGGACCGTTGTTTATAAGGGAATGTTCCTGGTAGGACAGCTTCGCCGGTTTTATGACGACCTGCAGTCCACCGATTTTGAAACGGCGATCGCCATCGTGCATTCCCGTTTCTCCACCAATACCACCCCTTCCTGGGAGAGAGCCCATCCCTACCGGATGATCGCTCATAACGGCGAGATCAATACGATCCGCGGTAACTACGACCGTATGCTGGCCAGAGAAGAGACCATGTCCACTCCGGAACTGGAAAATGACATGGATAAGATCTTCCCCGTGATCCACAAGACCGGATCCGACTCGGCCATGCTGGATAATACACTGGAATTTCTCTACATGAACGGTATGGAGCTTCCGCTGGCAGTCATGATGATGATCCCCGAGCCCTGGAAGAACAACCACTTTATGAGTGAAGAAAAGAGGGACTTCTATCATTATTACGCAACCATGATGGAGCCCTGGGACGGACCGGCTGCCATCCTCTTTACCGATGGTGAACTGGTAGGCGCTACGCTTGATCGTAACGGACTTCGTCCTTCCAGATATTACATTACCGATGACAATCGCCTGATCCTTTCTTCGGAGGTAGGCGTTCTGGATATCGGGCCGGAGCACATCGTTAAAAAGTCCAGACTGGAGCCCGGCAAGATCCTTCTGATCGATACGAAGAAAAAGAAGCTGATCTCTGACGAAGAATGTAAGGAAGATTATGCAAGACGCCAGCCCTATGGCGAATGGCTGGATGCAAAGCTCCTTCACCTGGGAAGCCTTACCATTCCCAATAAGAAAATACCTACCCACAGTCAGGAGATGCGCGATAAGCTCTACAAGGTCTTCGGTTACACCTATGAAGATGTAAAGAACGGCATTCTTCCCATGGCTATGAACGGGATCGAAGCCACCGCTTCCATGGGACACGATGTCCCTCTGGCGGTTTTATCCGAGAAGCATCAACTGCTGTTTTCCTACTTTAAGCAACTGTTTGCACAGGTTACGAATCCTCCCATCGATTCCATTCGAGAGGAGATTGTAACAGATACCACGGTCTACATTGGATCCGATGGAAACCTGCTGTCGGAAAAAAGCGAAAACTGCAGGGTTTTGGAAGTAAACAACCCCATTCTTACAGGTGTGGATCTGATGAAGATCAAATCCCTGCATCAACCTGGCTTTGAAAGTGCGATGGTGTCACTCCTCTACTATAAAAACACCTCCCTGGAAAAAGCGCTGGAACAGCTGATCGTCAGTTTGGACAGAGCCTGCAGCAAGGGTGCCAACATCATCATCCTGTCAGACCGTGGTATTGATGAAAATCATGTAGCGATCCCTTCTCTGCTGGCAGTATCCGCCTTAGAGCAGCATCTGGTAGTTACGAAGAAAAGGACCGCCGTTTCCCTGATCCTGGAAAGCGGAGAACCCAGAGATGTGCACCAGATGGCCATTTTGTTAGGATTTGGAGCAAGAGCCATCAATCCGTATCTGGCCCATGAATGCATCGCAGAGCTGATCGACCGGGGCATTCTGGATAAGGATTACCACACCGCCATTGCGGATTATAACTTCGCGATCCTCCACGGCATCGTTAAGACCGCAGCCAAGATGGGTATCTCCACCTTGCAGTCTTACCAGTCCGCACGGATCTTTGAAGCCATCGGCTTATCCAAGGAAGTGATCGATAAGTACTTTACGGGAATTGTCAGCCGTGTCGGAGGAATCGGACTTAACGAGATCTCCGAAGGCATCCTGTTTCGTCATGACCACGCCTTTGATCCCATGGGTCTGGGCGTGGATACCACCCTGGATTCTACCGGCTTCCATATGCTCAGAAGCGGTGATGATAAAGAAGACCATATGTACAATCCCCAGACCATCGTTGCACTGCAGCAGGCCACTCAGACAGGGGATTACAACCGGTTTAAAGAGTACACCGCACTGGTGGACAATGAAAAGCCCCATACCTTACGAGGTCTTTTGGAATTTGTTCCCCAAAGGGAAGCCATTCCCATCGAAGAAGTAGAACCTGCATCTGAGATCGTTAAGCGTTTTAAGACCGGCGCCATGAGCTATGGCTCCATTTCGAGAGAAGCCCATGAAACCATGGCCATCGCCATGAATCGGTTAGGCGGCAAGTCCAATACCGGTGAAGGTGGCGAAGCGGTGGATCGGTTCGGAACCGAGAAAAACAGCGCCATCAAGCAGGTGGCTTCCGGACGATTCGGTGTAACAAGTGCTTACTTAAACAGCGCCGTGGAAATTCAGATCAAGATGGCCCAGGGCGCAAAACCCGGAGAAGGCGGACACCTTCCCGGCAAGAAAGTCTATCCGTGGGTAGCAGCCACCAGATTTTCCACACCGGGCGTATCCTTAATATCTCCTCCGCCTCATCACGATATCTATTCCATCGAGGATCTGGCGCAGCTAATCTACGATCTTAAGAATGCCAACCGGGATGCAAGGATCTCCGTTAAGTTAGTATCCGAGGCAGGGGTTGGAACCATAGCTTCCGGTGTAGCAAAAGCCGGTGCACAGGTAATCCTGATCTCCGGATATGACGGTGGAACCGGTGCAGCACCTGCCAGCAGTATTCACAACGCAGGTCTTCCCTGGGAACTGGGATTGTCGGAAACCCATCACGCTCTGATCGAAAACGGATTACGCGGACGGGTGGTACTGGAAACCGACGGAAAGTTAATGAGCGGCCGGGACGTTGCCATTGCAGCCCTCCTTGGAGCCGAAGAATTCGGATTTGCGACGGCTCCCCTGGTAACCATGGGATGCATGATGATGCGTGTATGTAACAAGGATACCTGTCCGGTGGGTATCGCCACCCAGAATGAGTGTTTAAGAAAGCGTTTCAAGGGTAAGCCCGAATACGTTATGAACTTCATGACGTTCATCGCCATGGAACTTCGGGAGATCATGGCAAGCCTGGGATTTCGCACCGTGGATGAGATGGTGGGACGCAGCGACTGCTTGCAGATGAAGAAGCAGCAGATCACCAGCCGGGCCGAGATGGTAGACCTTAAGGGCATCATCGATCCCTCCTATGCAACCGCAGAGGTAAGACATTTTAAACCGGAGGAAGTATACGACTTCCATCTGGAACAGACCATAGATATGGCACAGCTCCTGCCCCGCTTTGAAAAGAGCTTAAAGAGCGGAGCCCTTCATGAGGAAAAGGTGAAGATCTCCAGCACCAACCGTGCAGTGGGAACCATCTTAGGTTCCGAGATCACAAGACGTTTTGGAGATACCCTTCCCGAAGATACCTTCGTGATCCACTTAGAAGGCGGAGGCGGACAGTCCTTCGGAGCTTTTGTTCCTAAGGGCATGAGCATGTACTTAACAGGAGATGCCAATGACGGATTCGGCAAGGGCTTATCCGGCGGCAAGCTGGTGGTAACGCCTCCCGAAAAAGCGGGATTTAAGGCATCGGAAAATATCATCGTTGGTAACGTCGCTCTTTACGGAGCCACCAGTGGAAAAGCCTATATCTGCGGTGTCGCAGGAGAGCGGTTCCTGGTAAGAAATTCCGGAGCGGTTGCAGTAGCAGAAGGCTGCGGCGATCACGGTCTGGAATATATGACCGGAGGAAGAGCCGTGATCTTAGGACCTACCGGTAAAAACTTTGCAGCCGGCATGAGCGGCGGTGTGGCATATGTCTTAGACGAAGGCCATGACCTGTATCGCCGGATCAATAAAGAAATGGTGGAAATGGAAGAGCTCACGGAGAAATATGACATTCAGGAGCTTAAGGAAATCCTGGAGGATTACGAAAAGGAAACCAGATCCAAACGGGCAGCAGAGATCTTAAAGAATTTTGAGACCTACCTTCCCAGCTTTAAGAAGATCATTTCTCACGACTACCGAAGAGCCAGAGCGCTGATCGGTAAATATGAGGAACAGGGAATCCCCTACGATGCAGCCGTTCTGGAAGCTTTCCGGGAAATGACGGAAGGCTAGGGAAAGCAAGGATACTAAGAACTCTGGAACAAAAAAGGAGACCGGATAATCATGGGAAAACCCACCGGATTCCTGGAATATCAAAGGCAGGAAGAAGCCTGGATCCCCGTAGAAGAGCGGATCTGTGATTTTCAGGAATTTCATAAACATCTAAATGAAAAGGACCGTCAGCTACAGGGTGCACGCTGTATGAACTGCGGCGTTCCCTTTTGCCAGTCGGCGATGCAGCTTAAAGGGATGGTCACCGGATGTCCGCTGCACAATATGATCCCGGAATGGAACGATGAGATCTATCACGGACATTATGAACATGCTCTTTCCAGACTGCTTAAGACCAGTAACTTCCCGGAATTTACCGGAAGGGTTTGTCCGGCGCTTTGCGAAAAAGCCTGTATCTGCGGTATGAACGATCAGCCAGTAACCGTCCACGACAATGAGCTGTTCCTCATCGAAAAGGCCTTCGCAGAAGGCTGGATGAAGCCGAGGATCCCGGAGATACGAAGCGGGAAGAAGGTGGCGGTCATAGGAGCAGGTCCTGCAGGACTTGCAGTAGCCGATCAGCTCAATCACAGAGGCCATCAGGTAACGGTCTTTGAACGGGAGGATCGGATCGGGGGATTACTTATGTACGGTATCCCCAATATGAAGCTGCAAAAGGAAGTCATCACACGCCGGCAGGAATTGATGGAAGCCGAAGGGGTTGTGTTTAAGACCGGATGTGATGTGGGGAAAAATGTTTCCGCGAAGCAGCTGCAGGAAGAATACGATGCCGTGGTTCTTTGCTGCGGAGCAAAAAAAGCAAGAAGCCTTGCTGTAGAGGATGTGGCAGAAACGAAGGGTATCTACTATGCCGTAGACTTCCTTAAGTCGGCAACCAAAGATGTCCTGGAAGGAAAAAAGGACTTTAAGATCTCTGCTAAGGGAAAACATGTAGTGGTGATCGGCGGTGGCGATACCGGTAACGATTGTGTGGGAACCTGCATTCGTCAGGGCTGTAAGAGTATCACTCAGTTGGAGATGATGCCCATGCCTCCTGTAGAGCGGGCAGAAAATAATCCCTGGCCGGAATGGCCCAAGGTGTTAAAGACCGATTACGGTCAGCTGGAAGCCATCGGCGTATTCGGAGCAGATCCCCGGATCTACGAAACCACCGTTAAGAAGCTGAAAACCAAAAAAGGAGTCCTCACGGGGATCCAGACCGTGAAGGTTACCTTCGAAGATCGGAAGATGAAGGAAGTGGCGGGATCGGAAGCAAATCTTCCCTGTGATCTTCTCCTGGTGGCAGCAGGCTTTACAGGCTGCGAAGAATATACACCGGAAGCTTTCGGAACCCCTCTTACACAAAGAGGCGTTGTGGAAACCAAGCCGGGCCATTACAAAACCCAGGTCAGCAAAGTATTTACAGCAGGCGATATGCATCGGGGGCAGTCACTGGTGGTCTGGGCCATTACCGAAGGCAGGCACTGTGCCGCTGAGGTAGACGAATATCTCATGGGCTATACCGCATTAACCTGACCGATACCAGAGGTTCAGGAAAAGCGCATAACAAATAATAAGAAAAACAAAAAATAAAAAATAGAGGAGGATGCTATGAAAGAAGCAACGCAATTACCGGAATTATTCGGCAGCATGGTTTTCAATGAAGAAACCATGAAAGAAAGACTTTCTTCCGTTTCGTTTAAGGCCTGGAAGAAATGTGTAACAGAAGGGATTCCCCTGGAGTTAAATACTGCAAATGAGATCGCAGAGGCTATGAAGCAGTGGGCAGTCGAAAAAGGCGCTACCCATTATACACACTGGTTCCAGCCTATGACCGGCGTAACCGCAGAAAAGCATGACAGCTTCATCGAGCCTGCAGAAGGCGGCAAGATCGTTATGGACTTCTCCGGCAAGGAACTGGTCAGAGGAGAGCCTGATGCTTCCTCCTTCCCCTCCGGCGGTATCCGTGCAACCTTCGAAGCAAGAGGATACACGGCATGGGATCCTACCAGCTTTGCATTCATCAAGGATAAGTCCTTATGTATTCCCACCATCTTCTGCTCCTACGGCGGACAGGCTCTGGATAAGAAGATGCCCCTGCTTAAGTCCATGGATGCAGTATCCCGTCAGGCACTGCGTATCCTTCGTCTCTTCGGAGATACCGAAAGTAAGCGTGTGGTTGCACAGGTTGGACCCGAGCAGGAATATTTCCTGGTAGATAAGAAACTCTACGAGCAGAGAGAAGACCTTAAGATGACCGGACGCACCCTGTTCGGTAACAAGCCTCCCAGAGGACAGGAATTAGAGGATCACTACTTTGGACAGATCAAGCCCAGAGTATCCGCATACATGCATGATCTGGACGAAGAGCTGTGGAAGGTTGGTGTACTTTCCAAGACCAAGCACAACGAGGTAGCTCCTTCCCAGCATGAGATGGCTCCGGTATATTCCGGTGCAAACGCAGCCTGCGATCAGAACCAGCTGGTTATGGAGATCATGAAAAAGGTGGCAGACCGTCACGGTTTTGTATGCCTGCTCCATGAGAAGCCCTATGCAGGTGTAAACGGATCCGGTAAGCATGACAACTGGTCACTGTCTACTGACACAGGTGTTAACTTATTCAAGCCCGGTTCCACTCCCGCTGAGAATGCACAGTTCCTTGTATTCCTGGCAGCCTTCATCAAAGGTGTGGATGAGTATCAGGATGTTCTTCGTACCACTGTTGCATCCGCAGGAAACGATCACCGTCTGGGTGCACAGGAAGCACCGCCGGCCATCATTTCCATCTTCCTCGGAGACGAGCTGGACGGCGTTGTACAGGCCATCATCAAGGGAACTGCATATAAGGGAAGCGGCAAGCGCAAGTTAAACATCGGTATCGATGTAATGCCCACCATCCCTCAGGATAATACGGATCGTAACCGTACCTCCCCTATGGCATTTACCGGTAACAAGTTTGAGTTCCGTATGCTGGGAAGCTCCCAGTCCATTTCCGGACCCAATATTGCCTTAAATACCATCATGGCACAGGAATTAAAGGAGTTTGCTGATATTCTGGAAAAGAGCAAGCACTTCCAGGATGATCTGCAGAAGCTTCTTAAGAAGACCCTGACAGATCATCAGCGGATCATCTTCAACGGCAACGGCTATGATGCATCCTGGGTAAAGGAAGCAAAGAAGAGAGGCTTATCCAACTTAACTTCTACCGCAGAAGCAATGCCGGAATATGTATCCGATAAGGCCATCAAGCTCTATACCGAAAACGGTGTTTACACTGAAGAGGAAGTAAGAGCACGTGGTGCCATCCATGTAGAGACCTACAATGCCACCATCGAGATCGAGGCACGGACCATGATCGACATGATCCATCGTCAGATCCTTCCTGCAGCCAGCGCTTATACGGCTGAGCTTTGCACCAGAGCCGCAGCTCTTAAGGCAGCCGGTGTGGTTGTGGAATACGAGAAGAACACGGCAAAGAATACCGCCCTGTTAACCGATGCCCTGGCAGATGCCTGCGCAGCACTGGAAAAGGATTTTGCAAAGGTTCCCGCAGATCCCGACAAGGCAATGAAGTATCTGAGAAACACCGTGATCAAGGATATGACCGTGGCAAGAGAGGCAGCAGATGCCCTGGAAGCAGTCATCGATCAGAAATACTGGCCGTTCCCGGTATATGCAGATCTGCTGTTTTCCGAGTAAGCCGGTTGGATCCGAAACAGAAAGACAGAGAAACAGAGAAATAAAGAGTATCCACAAAGAAGTGGCCGGTGCAGTTGCACCGGCCATTTTCTATAGTAAATGAAGGTTTTTAGAGCGCCATCTTTCCGGTCATTTCCGGAAGGGCGGTAGGATAGTTGCCATCAAAGCAGGCACAGCAAAAGCTTTCCGGATCTCTGCCGGGACACAGGTTTTTCGCCCGCTCTACAGAGAGGAATGCCAGAGAGTCCGCACCGATGATGGAAGCGATCTCTTCCTCCGAATGGTGGGTAGCGATCAGGTTTTCTTCGGAATCCACATCGGTTCCGTAGTAGCAGGGATGCAGGAACTTGGGAGAGGAAATGCGCATGTGCACCTCCTTTGCGCCGGCTTCCCGGATGAGACGGATGATCCGTTCACTGGTGGTTCCCCGAACGATGGAATCATCAATGACCACCACCTTCTTATCCTTTAAAACAGAGGGAACGGGATTTAACTTCAGATGCACCAGAGCTTCCCGCTGGGACTGCATGGGAGCGATGAAGGTCCGGCCGATGTACTTGTTCTTGATAAGGCCAAGGTCATAGGGAATACCGGAAGCTTCTCCATACCCTAAGGCAGCATCCAGACCGGAATCCGGAACGCCGATGACCACATCGGCATCCACCGGAGAATCCTGGGCCAGGAATTTTCCTGCCAGACGTCTTGCTTCATGGACCTGAACCCCTTCGATCACCGAATCGGAACGGGCAAAGTAAATGTATTCAAAGACGCAGAGCTTGGGAGTTTTTAAACCTGTGTGGGTTAAGATGGAGCGAACCCCGCCTTCGTCCACCACCAGGATCTCACCGGGTTTTACATCCCGGATGAGGGATGCCCCAATGGCATCCAGGGCGCAGGTTTCGGAAGCAAAGACCAGCTTATGGTCCGGTGTTTCCCCGTAGCAAAGAGGTCTGAGCCCCAGGGGATCCCTGCAGGCGATGAGCTTGGTAGGGGACATGAGCACCAGAGAATAGCTTCCCTCCAGTTCGTACATGGACTGCTCCACTGCTTCTTCGATGGAAGAAGTCTTTAAACGGTTCCGGGTGATGATATAGGAGATCACCTCCGTATCCGAAGTAGTCTGGAAGATACAGCCCTGCAGCTCCAGTTTGTTGCGAAGGGCATAGGAGTTGGTGAGATTTCCGTTGTGACACAGAGCAAGCTGCCCCTTTACGTGCTTTACGACCATGGGTTGGGCATTTAAAGCCGTATTGGAACCGCTGGTGGAATAACGGACATGTCCCACACAGATGGTCCCTTCTCCCAGGGCGTCCAGTACGGGCGGCGTAAACACTTCATTTACCAATCCGATATCCTTGTGATAGCGGATCACTCGATCTTCATTAACGGCGATTCCCGCGGCCTCCTGGCCACGGTGTTGCAAAGCAGAAAGGCCTGCATATCCATAGGATGCCAGGCTTTCTTTTTGGGGGGAATAGATACCAAACACCCCGCACTCTTCATGTAATTGGTCCATAAATGCTCCTTTTTGACAATAAAAAAGGGTGCCAAAGCACGCAGCTTCAACACCTTTGTTGACAAAAAGAGTATATCGGATCATCGGAGGAGTTGCAAGAAAAACAAAAGCGAAGACGAACTTCGCGGAAAAGAGGAGATTATGACGACAGAAGTAATGGATTTTGTAGGCAGTCAAGTATTCGGCGTCTGGTTTTTGATCGGCGCAGCCCTGGTGTTCTGGATGCAGGCAGGCTTTGCCATGTGCGAAGCGGGCTTTACCAGAGCCAAAAACGCAGGAAATATCCTGATGAAGAACCTGATGGATTTTTGTATCGGTACCGTGACCTTCCTGGTACTTGGTTTTGGTTTGTTTCTGGGAGAAGATGCCCTGGGCGGCTTTTTAGGACTTCCAAACTTTGATATCTTTACTAACTATGCTTCTTTTGACTGGTCCAATTTTGTATTTAACCTGGTATTTTGTGCCACCACGGCAACTATCGTATCCGGTTCTATGGCAGAGCGGACCCGTTTCATTTCCTATTGTGTATACTCTGCAGTGATTTCTGCAGTGATCTATCCCATTGAAGCACACTGGACCTGGGGCGGCGGCTTCCTTGCACGCATGGGCTTCCATGATTTTGCAGGTTACAACGGCATCCATATGGTTGGTGGTATCTGTGCCCTCGTCGGTGCCGCTATGTTAGGCGCCCGCATCGGTAAGTTTGAAAAAGACGGCGAAGGTAAGATCGTAAAGGTAAATGCCTTCCCCGGACATAACCTGCCTCTGGCAGCCCTTGGCGTGTTCATCTTGTGGCTGGGCTGGTACGGATTTAACGGCGCTGCCGCAACAACCGTAGAGCAGCTGGGTGCCATCTTTGTAACCACTACCATCGCGCCCGCTATTGCAACCGTTGTATGTATGATCTTTACCTGGATCAAATTCGGAAAGCCTGATGTT
>JAILDL010000123.1 GCA_024689465.1 Lachnospiraceae bacterium | reverse complement strand
TAAGAAGAATAAGGTACCTTACAAAAACCTGAACAAAGCTGAATTTATTTTTTGCAGAATCAATGCCAGCATATATCAGCACTCCCAACAGCCCAAGAAAAATAACCACAGCTGAGATATAACCAAGTGCTGTCTTCCATTTAGGATAGTCAGGTCTAGTCCTGACAACTGTTTTTATATCCTCTGGCATAGAAGTAACAGCAAATTTTGGTATCATAAACACACCGACCAGAATATATAAAACTGTGAGGATAAGAAATATCCCCAGCAATATAAATGTAGTTAACAAATGCTCATCCTCCCTCGCTCACAAGTGTACAAACAAAGTTCCGATTCACCAGATCCGCGTAATCCCGGATCAGCATGATCTCTTCAAAACCACCGGTATGCACGTCCTTAAAGCCAGCCACTTATCTCTCTCGTCTCAGATCATAAACATAAGGCCGACGAACATTACCGCTCCACACCAGTTGCCCTTGCCAACGATGTGAAAAGGGAATGTTACAATAAACAAAGGTAAGCAATTAAAAACACAGGCCCATCGCGGAAGATCTGTTGCTCCCGTGATCACAGCCACAAAGAGTGCTATTCCGAACACTGCCCAACCAAGATAACACCCGATCATCGTAGCAGATGTATCTTTAAACAGTTGGATCACCGCGTGGAAGGCTTCCTCGGTTCTCCCCATGCGGACATAAAACCACTCCGAAACACCGCAAAGGATATGGTGCGCAGTTCCGATGATCAAAAACAAATCTGTGGATATCAGTAATATCACTGCATATACATTTGAGAATCCCTTCATCCACAAATAGATGCCGTAGTAGCCAAAGGAACACATAAACAATGCCAGACACCCCAGAAGCATAGATAGCAGCGGGTTCCTGAGCGGCATCTTCTCGAACGTATCCGCCATCAGGTTGCTGTCGGATAGTTGCTTTACTCCGAATTTCTTTCCGCCGGGAACATATGTCAGCAGACAATCACAACATCCACAGAGCAAATGTCCTAAAGCCGCGATCAGTAACAAACTCTTTATGATACTCATTATTTTCTATCCTCTTTTCTCTCATGATAGGGTCCACCCGTTGTCGCCGTGGTAGAGCATCTGGTGCGTCATACCACCGTCGATACAATTGTTTTCCCCATTTATGAATCCCGCTTTGTCGGAAACAGTGTATATAATGGTATCGAATCCCAGATCAATTTTATCTTAATCACAGTCTCCGGTGTAATATGCTTTGAAAAATATATTTATAGTTAAAACTTTGGGCCGGGTTGTGAATTAGAGTCCCGATTATTGTACATGTGGATTGCTACTATATGATTGCTCCCCGGCATCAGGCCCGCATCTGGTCAACGAAAGGGAGGGATTACATGGCATTCTATAATGATTTAAAGGAGCTGCGCATGAAACAGTTGTCTTTATTCCCGGAAGAAAATACCGATCCAAGACCACCGGAATCGATCAGCTGGAATCTGTGGCACGTATGCACGAAGGCCAGTACCGGATGCCTGCACTGCTACATGTACCGAAGGGATGAATCCATCGGAAAGGATCCTTCCATTGTACAGAAGACAGAGAATTTTGACCTTCCGGTCAAGATTTTGAGATCAGGTAAAAACAAAGGGTTATACAAGATCCCGTCCGGATCACACTTCTGGACATGCTTTTCATCCGATTTCTTTCATCCCGATGCAGATGAATGGCGAGATGAAGCCTGGGGTATGATGCAAGAACGCTCCGACTGTTCCTTCTTCATGATAACCAAGCGGCCGGAACGGATTGCAGATCATCTGCCAAAGAGCTGGGGTAAAGGCTGGGAACATGTCACAATCGCTGTTACCTGCGAAAATCAGGAGATGACTGATAAAAGGCTACCGGTATATTTATCGCTCCCTCTCTTCCATCACTCCGTGATGATCGAACCGATGCTGACTGCCGTGGATCTGCGGAAATATATCAATGAATTTCGCTCGTCTGACGGAAGCCCGATCATCCAGCACGTATCCGTTGGCGGAGAATCCGGTCCCGGAGCCAGAATCTGTGATTATTCCTGGGTAGAGGCCGTTCATGCGCAGTGCATCGAAAACGGGATAAGCTTCAACTACCATCAGACCGGAGCAAAGCTTTTAAAAGACGGAAAACTATACGACATACCCAGAAAGCTACAGCACACTCAGGCACATAAAGCAGGGCTCGATGCATAGTCTAAAGAAAGGAGGTCCGTCATGAGTACAACCGCATATCAGATCATCGCCGTAGACTTTGACGGAACCCTCTGCTACAGTAATTGGCCGGAGCTCGGCGAACCGAACAGACCTCTAATAGAATATCTGATCAACCAGAAACGATCCGGCAACAAGCTCATCCTTTGGACCTGCAGGGCCGGTGAAGCCCTGGAAAAGGCTGTCTCCTGGTGCCGTGAATACCAGTTGGAATTTGATGCCATAAATGACAATCTCCCGGAAATTGTTGAAATGTACGGCAACAATTCCCGGAAGATAACATGTGATTATTATATCGATGATAAAGCAGTTTTACCGACTTTGGTAAATCGTTAGAGCTCACCAGAAGTATGTACTTTCCATCATATAGCGCAACGGTTCTTTGCGCCTCAAGGGTTTTGTTATAAAAATAGCTGCCCACCTAGTAGATCTTATCTATATCGCCCGTGATGCCGTAGCGTTCCTTGAATTCCACCAGATCCGCATAATCCCGGATCAGCATGATCTCCTCAAAAGCGCCTGTATGCACGTCTTTAAAGCCAGCCACTTGCTCTCCGTTGCAAATGCTGGCTTTGATGATCGGGATCTTGTTTTCTTTGTCGTAAGTAAACCGCTGGGTTTTCTTTCTAAACCACATCTCTTCTGAATTTCCTCCGGATATCGGCAAAAAGTCAGCGCATTGCAAGATTCTTACCCCGCTCAAAAGCCTTTTTAAGCTCCTCCGGAAATACGATCTCTCTGCGTTCCTTTTTCTTGTCCGGATCGAACATCGACCACTCCCAGTCAAGTTTGCTGTAATCAGTTACCTGCAGCGTTTCCCCGCTAACCAGCACATCACAAGGACCAACGAATGTACTAAACGTCTGCTGATAACTGTTCAGTAGTTCGGAATACATCGTATCCGGTGCATTACTCGTCATGATAAAAAGAACCGGCACATCCTTTTCTTTACAACAAGGCTTCTCTAGGTTATACGTAAGATTCTGGAAGATCAGTCGTTCATATAATGCCCGGAAAGAAGCCGTAACATTGGAAAGATAATTCGGAGACCCTATGATCAGCCCATCAGACTCCCTTATGGCATCCAGAACAGGCGTTAATCCGTCTTTGCAGATGCAGTGTCCTTTGAATTTCTCCCTCTTACAACCGAAGCAGGAAATACAGCCGGTATATCTTTCCAGCTTAAACAGATCAAAGCGGATGATCTCCGCCCCGCCTTCTTCTGCTCCTTTAGCCGCTTCAGATAACAACATATCCGTATTCCAGCCTTTTCTAGGGCCTGCGTTTACAACAACGATTCTTTTTCCCATAAAAAAATACCCCC
>JAILDL010000107.1 GCA_024689465.1 Lachnospiraceae bacterium | reverse complement strand
CATCGGAAATCCGGCACTTTTGGGCGTGGTTTCCATGGCTTCTCTGGTGATCATTGTAGGACTGATCTTTAATCCGGCATTGGTAAAGCGTTTCGGAATCTACAAAGTAAACCTGTATTCTTATGTGATCACTTCCGTGATAGCGGCGGTGGTGATGATCTTTACCTATACGGAAAGCCTGGGAGGCCTGGTAGCAGCATCCTTCGTCCGGGCGATCACCATGGCGCCGCTGATGGGCTCATTAAATGCCATTGTGGCGGAAGTGGCCAGAAACAGTTATTTAAAGTCGGGAAAACATACGGAAGGTATGATGTTCAGCTGCTCCTCCATCGGGATCAAAGTAGGCGGCGGTATTGGCGCTGGTCTTGCAGGATGGCTTCTGGCGGCAGCCGGATATGTGGGAACCGCAGAAGTACAGGCACCGGCAGTCCTTTCCATGATCAAGTTCATCTATGGCGGGATCCCGCTGATCCTGACCATTCTAATTACGGTGTGCCTGGCCTTTATGAAGGTGGAAGAGGATAACAGAAAACTGGAAAAAACTGCATAAGGAGGATACGATGCACGCAGAATCGTTTAACAAAGGCTGGATCTTTTATAAAGAGGGACAGGAGGAGCAGGCAAAAGCTGTGACCCTGCCCCATGATGCCATGCTGTGGGAAGAGAGAGATAAGGCAAATCCTTCCGCCGGAGCGGGAGCATATTTTGCCGGTGGTACCTACATATATGAGAAAAAGCTGGCAGTTCGCCCTGATTGGCAGGATAAGAGTATCATCCTGGAGTTTGAGGGCGTTTATCAGAAAGCTACGATTTGGGTAAACGGAAGGGAAGTCGGCCAAAATGCCTATGGCTATTCCAATTTCTTTGTACCCATCGGAGAATACCTGCAGAGCGGAGAGGAAATGACCATCCGCGTGGTGGCGGATAATTCCGCCATTCCCAACTCCAGATGGTATTCGGGAAGCGGTATTTACCGGAAGGTAACGTGTTACATCGGAAATCAGCAGCATATCGTGCCGGATTCCGTATCTGTGGATGCAGGAGCGGACGGAAGGGCGAAGATCCGGGGAGAAGTAACCGGAGGAGACCGTGTAAGACTGCGGATCTGCAAAGACGGGAAGACCTGCGCAGAAACCATCGTATCGGTAGCAGGAGGCAGGTTCGAAGGAACCTTGCAGGTGGAAAAGCCTGCGCTGTGGAGCGACGAAGATCCGGCTTTGTATGAACTGGAAGCAGAGCTGTTTACGGGGGAAGAAAAACTGGATGGGGAAAACGTAACCTTCGGATTCCGTACCATTACCTGGAGCCCGCAGCAGGGTCTGCTGGTCAATGGTAGAAAGGTTCTCCTGCGGGGAAGCTGCGTGCACCATGATAACGGTATCCTGGGGGCAGCAGCCTATGATGAAGCAGAGAGCAGGAAGGTACGGATCCATAAGGAAGCTGGCTTTAACGCCATCCGAAGTGCGCACAATCCCTGCTCCAAGGCCATGCTGAAAGCCTGTGATCGATACGGCATCTATGTGATGGATGAGTTTGCAGACCACTGGCTGATCCATAAGAATCCTTATGACTACGCCGATGCCGATTTTAAGGCAAATTGGGAAAAGGACCTTTTGGCCATGATCCGCAAGGATCAAACCCACCCTTGCGTGATCCTGTATTCCATCGGAAACGAGATCTCGGAACTGGGCCTTCCGGAAGGTGTGGAGATGGCCCGCAAAATGACGGAATTTGTAAAAAAAGAAGATCCCACACGTGGTGTGACCGCAGGCATCAACCTGATGTTGGCCTCCATGGCGGCAAAGGGAAAGGGCTTATACAGCAACGATCCGGAGAATAAAAAAGGCAGCCAGTCCATGGATAATATGCCTACCAGCACCTTCTTTAATATGCTCATGAACCATATGGGCGGTCTGATGGACAAAGCAGCTTCCGGAAAGGGGCCGGACAAAGTGGTGGAGAATCTGGAGGGGATCCTGGATATCAACGGCTACAACTATGCCACATCCCGCTATGTAGCGGAGGGAAAAAAGTATCCCGGTCATACCATCGTCGGGTCGGAGACCCTGCCGAAATACCTGTTCCGGAACTGGCAGCTTTGCGAAAAGCTCCCCTATCTTACCGGTGACTTCATGTGGACCGGCTGGGACTATCTGGGAGAAGCTGGGATCGGAACCGTAAAATATCAATCGGATCTGGAGAGCGGAAATCTCATCATTTCCGGAGGCCCGGGTGTGATCGATATCTGCGGCAGGAAACGGCCGGAAGTGGAATGGAACCGTATGATCTGGCATCTGACCGATACACCGGAGATCAGTGTGGAACCCATGAACCACGGAGGAGAGAAATATTCGGCCAGTATGTGGCGGGATACGGATGGTGTTGCCAGCTGGACCTGGCCCGGCTGCGAAGGACGGAAAAACAAGGTGCGGGTTTATGCCACCGGCAAGTATGTGGAATTGCTGGTAAACGGAAAGAGTTACGGCATAAGGAAAACCAGAGAATATAAGGCAGAATTTTCAAAGGTAGAGTATGTACCCGGCAAGATTGTGGCCAGATCCTATGATGCGGCAAAACAGCTGATCGCAGAGAGGGAGCTGGTAACGGCAAAAGGAGAGGCAAGACTGCAGGTGGCTTGTTCCGTGAAAACCCTGCCTGCAAACGGGGAAGCCATCTGCTATGTGGACATCGATCTGGTGGGAGAAGACGGCATCACCATGTCCTCCTGCGACCGCCCTGTAACGGTGGAAGTGGAAGGATGCGGAGAACGGATCGCCCTTGGAAGCGCCCGTCCCGCCCAGGGAGAGACGTTTGTAGGAAACACGCATACCACTTATCAGGGAAAGGTGCAGGCGGTGATCCGTGCAAAAGAAACGGCCGGCCCTGTTAAAGTTCGTGTAACAGCGGGAAATCTGCAGGCGATGGCAGAACTGGAGACCATAGCGCAATAACAACGCTGCCGTTTTGTCTTGTGTTTGTGACACAAAAAACAGGCAACATTTTATATTCCCATACCAATGCAAAGGAACCTGTCCTTTCCTATACTGACCTTAGGGCGAGTCTCGCTACGGGAAGCTGCTCGCCCACACAATAAGGAGGTAGAGAGAAATGACAGGTTTTCCACTAATTATCGTATTTATTCTTGCTATTGTCCTGATGATCGTGATGATCAGTAAGTTCAAGATCCATCCGTTCATCTCCATCATGTTGATCTCCCTGGTTCTGGGACTGATCGCAGGAATCCCTCTGGTTGATAAGACCCTGGAGGACGGCACGAAGGTTTCCGGTCTGGCAAACGTAATCGGCGCAGGCTTCTCCGGAACATTCTCCAGCATCGGTATCGTGATCATCCTGGGTGCGCTGATCGGAACCATTCTGGAGAAGACAGGCGCTGCCTTAAAGCTGGCGGATATCGTGATCAAGCTGGTTGGCAAGAAGCGTCCCGTTCTGGCTATGGAACTCATGGGCTGGGTTGTTTCCATTCCGGTATTCTGTGATTCCGGTTTCGTTATCTTAAACCCCATCCGTAAGGCTCTGGTTAAGAGAACCGGTTCCTCATCCGTAGCCATGACCGTAGGCCTTGCTTCCGGTCTGTTTATTTCCCATGTATTTATCCCTCCGACCCCG
>JAILDL010000030.1 GCA_024689465.1 Lachnospiraceae bacterium | reverse complement strand
CCAGCTTATTCCTTTAGAGGCAGAACCTTCTGATGAACATCACATGGTTTTTATCGAGCGTGTGGAGGATGAGTATTACGTGCGGATTGATCACAGTATGACGAAGGAACATTACATTTCGTTTGTGGCGGCGTTGTCATCGGATGATATGCAGATGCGCAAGCTCTACCCGGAAGGGAACGCTGAAGCTCGATTTAAGATCAGGGGTGTCAAAAGGATCTTCTTTTACTGTAACCGTGACGGTCTGTTTTCGATCGATCCGGCAAAGGGCATCGATGACAGAAAAAGCGGATATGACGATTCGCAGGAACGCAGAGAACTGGAAAAGGTGGCGGATATGCTATTTGGATAGGGCGCAGCCGGAAATTAGTCACAAAACAGAAATCTGTGTTGTTGACAAGAACCTGCATTTCAATTAGAATCATAAATCGGAACGATAATCAGATTATCGATAATAAGATAATCGAATGACGTTCCGATTTTTTTGATGGATTGTTAGAGGTGACTAACAATGGTTAATTTCAGCAATACAGTTTTCAAATATAAGAGTGAAGAAGATAAGTCTCCAACCATCTGCGGACTGAATCTGGATGTTAAGGCCGGGGAGGTTGTTGCGCTGACAGGAGAATCGGGATGTGGAAAAACCACGATCGTGAGGCTGATAAACGGATTGTGCCCGAATTTCTACGAAGGGGACGTCACAGGCGATATTTCCGTGAACGGGCAGAACCCTTCAACGCAGGCGTTGTTTGAGACAGCAGGTTGTGTAGGCAGCATCTTTCAAAATCCCAGGACGCAGTTTTTTAACGTAGATACCACTAGCGAGATCATCTTTGCAGCCGAAAACCGGGGACTGGACAAACAGGAAATACAAAATCGATTTGAAAATGTGGTCAGCTCCTTTCATATTCAAAAGCTTCTGGGAAGAAGTATTTTTGAACTGTCCGGCGGGGAGAAACAGAAAATCGCCTGTGCCTCGGTAGCCATGATGGAAAATGACATCATAGTGATGGATGAACCTTCGTCAAACCTCGATCTGTGCGGGATCGAGCAGCTGCGAAGGATCATTGAAAAATGGAAGGCAGAAGGGAAAACCATCATCATTGCGGAGCACAGATTGTACTATCTGAGAGATCTGCTGGACAGACTGCTGGTCATGGAAGACGGCGAACTCATAAGGTCCCTTAACGCAGATGAGATCCGGCATCTTAGTACGGACAAAGTTAATGAGCTGGGAATTCGATCTTTATCCATGAGAGATCTCCTGAAAGGGTCCGTATCGCAAAGAGGAAAAGAGGCCTCCGGCTACAGGATCTCCGAGCTGAGCTATCACTACAAAAGCAGTGATAAGGGCATGTGTGTCAGGGACCTTGAGATACCCACCGGACAGATCACTGCGGTGATTGGCCTGAACGGATCCGGGAAAACCACTTTCGCCAAGGCGCTGTGCGGACTGCTGAAAACGCAAAAGGACAGCATATACATAGACGGCAGGAAGCTGAGCAGAAAGGATCGCCTCCGGGAATGCTTTATGGTCATGCAGGACGTGAACAGCCAGCTCTTTTCCGACAGTGTTATGGGGGAGCTTATGTTGTCTTATACAGAAAGGGCGGACAAAACGCGGGATGAGAAGGAGTACGTTACCAAAGCGGAGGCCATTTTGAGGGATCTGGATCTGTATGAGGTAAGAGAGCGGCATCCGCTTTCGCTATCCGGCGGACAAAAGCAGAGAGTCGCCATAGCGGATGCGGTGGCTGCCGATAAAAGGCTGATCGTTTTCGATGAACCCACTAGCGGCCTGGATCACAAGCATATGCTGGAAGTGGCGGATATTCTGAAAAAACTGGCCAATATGGGAAAAGCCATTCTCATCATTACCCACGACATGGAACTGATAAAAAGCTGTGTGGGCAGAGTGATCACCATGGAGAATGGAAAACCTGTGGACAATTATTGCCTGCAGGACTCGAATCTGAATCTTCTGTTCGAGTACTTCAACAAGGTAATTACAGGCCATGAGCCTGTAACAATATAAAACGCGGAGGATGGATATGAAAGAAAAGAAGTTACAAACGAAAGACCTGGTAATGGCGGGAGCCTTTGCCGTCCTGTATGTTGGCATCATGATGATCCTGGCAACGGTTCTGGCATTTATTCCGGGGCTGATCCTGCTTACACCATTGGTTGCAGGGATCATACTTGGACCGGTTTATCATCTTTATTTATCAAAGGTTCCAAAGAACGGAGCAGTACTCATTCTTGCACTGCTGACCGGACTGACCATGATCACATCATCCATTTTTGTGCTGGTATATCTGCTGGTGCTGGGAGTGATCGCGCAGATCATTCTGATCCGAACAGACTACAGCGCAAAAGGGATCGCAGCCAGCTATTATGTAATGGCCATGGATGGCATCGGACCGCTGGTGATGATCTACATCGGTAAACAAGCCCTGCTGGAGTCGTTTGCCTCCTATTACGGAGAAGCTTATGCAGAAAAAATGGACAAGCTTACTCCTACCTGGTCCCTCCTGGTGCTGTTTGCGCTGGCACTTGCGGGAGCTTTTATCGGAAACAGGCTGGGTGCAAAAATGAATGCCAAACATTTTAGAAAGGCCGGAGTAGCTTAATGGAACTGGGGATCGATCGGGACAATTACATAAGTGTAGATCCAAGAACCAAAATGCTGCTTTTGGTGGTATTTACACTGATCGGATTTCGCAGCACGGATATTTGGATCCACTGCGGGATGTTTACGGTGATGGTTTTGCTGATGATAAACGGCAGGCTGTTTGCAAAAGCAGCAAAAATGTTTGTGGTATTTGCGCTGACGCTGGTGATGGATCATTTTGCCGATGTCCTTATCCCGGGCGGGGCACAGGCTGTCCATATCGTTGCTAAAATGATCAGACTGTTTATGCCGGCGATCATGGGGTTTTCCGTCATGATATCCACCGTAAAAGTGTCCGAGTTTATCGCAGCCTTTGAACGGATGCATTTACCGGATGAGGTGACGATCCCCTTCTCTGTAATGTTCCGTTTTTTCCCCACCATAAAAGAGGAGTGGAATGATATCCGCAGCGCCATGGCGTTTAGAGGGTTGGGGTTTACGATGAAGAACCTGCTGCTTAGGACATCACTGATCTACGAATGCTCTTTTGTACCGCTTCTGGCAGATACCGCACTGATCGCCGATGAGCTCTCGGCAGCAGCCCTTTGCAGAGGACTGGGGGCAAATAAAAAAAGAACCTATATGGCAGATGTAAGACTCAGACCCGTGGATTTTTTACTGGTGACGGTTGCTGTTTTGCTGACCGTTTTCGAGTTCGTTTTATGATCAAAAAATGCCGTGTTGAAAATGCGGCATTTTATTATCGTCAAATCGATAATCGGATTATCGATTGAAGGAGGAAATGCAAGGAATGTTAAAAAAGGTTTTGGAGTACACCGGCAGTTATAAAAAATATACGCTGCGTGCCTGCGTATTGCTGGTGGTCGCTCTGTGTTTTAATGTGGCACAGTTTTTTGTCATCTATAATATGGTAAATGCCGCGCTGACGGGGCAGAACAGGGAGATCGGCTACTTTGCCGGTCAGATCGCGCTGTTCTTTCTGGCAGGAACGGCCTATATGCTGATCTATGTTTACGGCCTCATCCAATCACACTTTAGTGCGTATCATACATTAAAAAATCTCAGAATATCCCTGCAGAGCAAGCTGGAAAAACTGCCGCTGGGAGTGATCAAGGAACTGGGGGTCGGATCAGTAAAAAAGATCTTTATAGACGATATCGACAACATGGAACTGCTGCTTGCGCATGCCCTGCCGGAAGGTTTTTCCAATGTCTGTGTTCCGGTGATCGTTATAACGAGTATGTTTTTTGTGGATTGGAAGCTGGCGCTGCTTACCCTTGCGTCGATCCCGGTTGGTCTCATTGCGGTTATGGCCATGTACACAGCGGGAAACAGCAAAATGGGGGATTATTATTCTTCGGCACAAAAGATGAATGACACCATCGTGGAATACATCAATGGTATGGAGGTCGTAAAGATCTTCGGACGGGATGGCGACAGTTACAGGAGATTCTCCGGTGATGTGCGCAGCTATCGGGATTTTACCATTGCCTGGTATAAAATGTGCTGGCCGTGGATGGCTTTATACGGCAGCTTCCTGCCCTGCCTGGCGCTGTTTACGTTGCCCATCGGAGGATATCTGGTCTATACCAATGCTTCTGATCTTTCCGATCTGCTCCTGGTCCTTTGCATGTCGTTTGCCATCGGACCGACACTCATGAAGGCCCTTTCTTTCATGAGTGTACTGCCGCAGCTTAATTACAAGATCACAACCCTCGAAAGCATATTGTCTTCTGCACCGCTTCAGCAGGGCGATCAGATATTTACCGGAAAGGACTATGGTATTTCCTTTGAAAATGTAAGCTTTTCCTACAAGGAAAACAGCCAGGTCCTGCATAACGTGAATGTGACATTCCCCGAGAAATCGGTAACGGCACTGGTAGGCGAATCCGGAAGCGGAAAATCCACGCTGGCCAAGCTGCTGGTGCATTTTTACGATGTTGATTCCGGATGCATCCGGATTGGTGGCCAAAATATCCGAGATCTGTCCCTGGAGAGCCTGAATGAGCAGATCTCCTTTGTTTCCCAGGAGCAGTATCTGTTTAACATGAGCCTCCTTGAAAACATCAGGCTGGGCAAGCCGGATGCGACAGACGAAGAGGTCATGGAAGCTGCAGGAAAGGCACAGTGTCAGGATTTCCTGGAGAAGCTGGAAAACGGTATCTACTCCATGGCGGGCGATTCGGGAAAAATGCTATCCGGTGGAGAAAGACAGCGGATTTCCCTTGCAAGAGCGATCCTTAAAAATGCGCCGATCATCGTACTGGATGAGGCGACTGCCTTCATGGATCCCGAAAATGAGGGCAAAATGAACGAAGCCATTTCGGAGCTGATCGAGGATAAAACCGTTGTAGTTATTGCCCACAGACTTTATTCCATAAAGAATGCGGAAAAAATCGTAGTTATGGATGCCGGCAGGATCATAGCGGAAGGCACCCATGAGAGCCTGTTGGAACAAAATGACAAATACAGAGAACTCTGGGAGCTGTCAGAGGAGTCAAGGGAATGGTCTGCATCCAACAAAGACATGAAAGAAGTTGAGGTTAAGGGGGCGTAACATGTTAAAGTCTATTAAACGAATCATTGATATATCGGGAAAATATAAAAGCAGGATCCTGATCGCATTTATCTTTTCTTTTCTAAAATCCCTTTTGCAGAACGCGGCGATCGTACTGACGGTCCTCATGATCGATGATTTCCTGAAAAACACCATACAAAAGGAAAGCTTTGTAAGATACGGAATCCTGCTGTTCTCCTGTGTACTGTTGCAGGCATTGTGCATTCACATTTCCGACAGACTCCAGTCTGCTGCGGGATTTATGCTGATGTCGGACTTGCGGATCAAACTGGGAGAGCATCTGCGTAAGCTGCCCATGGGATATTTCACCGGCGGTAACATCGGAAAGATCAGTTCGGTTCTTTCTACGGACATGGTTTTTGTGGAAGAAAATTCCATGATGACACTGGCAGATACCATCAGTTTTTATTTTTCGGCGGTTATTTTCGTTGTCTTTATGTTTGCGGTAAATCCCATCATCGGCCTGGTTTCGCTGGTTTCGTCAGCGATCATGATCGCCATAGGGGAAGGAAAGTACCGAAACGGTATTTCCCTGTCCGGGACAAGACAGCAGCAGAGCGAGTATCTGACCAATGCGGTTCTGGATTATGTGGAAGGGATCGGTATTACAAAAACCTATAATCTCATCGGAGCAAAATCCAAAGAACTGTCGGAGAATTTTGACCGTTCCTGTCAGGAGAGTCTTCATTTTGAAAACAAGATGGTGCCCTGGGGGATCGCGCTGAACTTTGCATTTGAAATGTGCACGGCGGCGCTGGCGCTGACCGCGGTGTTACTGTTTCTCATCGGAAACATATCTTTGACGATCTTTTTAGGGTTGGTCTTATTTCTTCTTAATCTGCTCGTTCCGCTGCGGGTGATCTATATGGATTCGGAAAAACTGACGATCATGGACCAGGCGCTGGATCGGATCGGGGAAGTGATGTCTGTGCCCGAACTTATGGATAAAGGGACCCAAACGGTGGGGAGTCTTTGCAGCACTGTGCCTGCAGTGGAGTTTAAGAATGTGCGCTTTGCCTATGAGAGCCGTGATACGATCCGGGACATTTCCTTTACAGTCAGGGAAGGAGAGACAGTTGCCATTGTCGGGCCTTCGGGAAGCGGCAAAACCACCATTGCGAGTCTGATCGCCAGATTCTGGGATATAAACGGAGGGGAGATTTTGATCAACGGAAAAGAGATCCGTGAACTATCGCTTCCTTCCCTGCTGGAACAGATCAGTATGGTCTTCCAAAACGTCTATTTGTTCAAGGATACGATCTACAACAATATTTCCATGGGAAGACCTTCCGCAACAAAAGAGGAAGTATATGAGGCCGCGAAAAAGGCCAGATGTTATGACTTTATCATGGCGCTTCCCGAGGGCTTTGATACGGTTGTGGGAGAAGGCGGCGCATCTCTCTCCGGCGGTGAAAAGCAGAGGATTTCCATTGCCAGATGTATTTTAAAGGATTCCCCTATCGTGATCCTGGATGAAGCAACCGCAAGCATTGATGCGGACAATGAAGCTGCCATTCAGCAGGCTATAAGCGAACTGTGCAAGGGAAAGACTCTGATCATCATTGCCCACAAGCTCAAGACGATACAGGACGCAGATTGCATAATGGTAATTGATAATGGTAAAATCGTTGAAAGAGGCAACCATGCTGAGCTTATGCAGATGGATGGTGTTTACAAACGTTTTGTCCGGATCAAAAATACGGATTCGGGTTGGTGTAAAAGGAAGATCAGCTAAATGGCCAATAGAGATACGAGCATAGATCCAAGATTACTCGACAGTGCAAGAAAGCATTTTAAAGAGAAGGGATTTTTGAATGCTCAGCTGGCAGACATCTGCAGGGACGCCGGTGTGACCACCGGCGCAGTATATAAACGGTACAAGGGTAAGGAGGAGCTGTTTGAAGCGGTGATCAAAGACACCGTTGACAGCATGAATCGGGTTTTGTACGAAGCAAGACAAACAGACCCCAACTCCTTGTCAGACGAAGACCTTATACAAGTCTGGACCAATACGGAAGAGAACACCCGGATGTGGTACAGCCGTCTGATGGAGATGCGGGACGGCCTGGAGCTCCTCCTCAGGTGCGCCGAAGGCACGAAATTCAGCCACTTTCATGACGAATGGCTGGAGGCTATGTCGGACATTGATTATGCCTACCTGAAGGTTCTGCAGAAAAGAAATCTTGCGGATAAATCCATTACGAAGCTTGAAATCCACGTGATCGTTTCCGCAATGTGGCAGTTATACTCCGAGCCGATCATTCACGGCATGTCAGACAAGGAAATAAAGCATCATTGCAAAGTCGCGGGGCGTTTGTTTAACTGGGCCGCAGCCATTGGGATCAAAGAGGTCTGACACAAAATTATAAAAGGCACTTACACATCTGTAGGTGTCTTTTTTGATTCTCGTTATGAATCTGTATGATTTTCTTCTTAATGAGGATAGTCTTGATATGTAAGATACGATACTACCCATATGGGTAGTATTAACTCACAAGCGAAAATGGTGGTAAAGCATAATGTCCATATGGGGGGATACGGATCAGATGAACCAATCTGAAGGCAAAACGGAAAAGAAAACAGGAAAACTGTATGACATCCATTGTCCATCCTGCGGTGCACCTGCATATTATGACATCAGAAAGCGCATGTACCAATGCAGCCACTGTGGGAGCAATGTGGGAATCGATGCGGCAAAAAAGCAGCATAAGGGATTTCGCGAGATCAGTCATAAGAAAATACAAAAGTGCCTGAAAGACTTTGCGCTGGAAAAGGCTGTCTGCACGGGATGCGGCGCGGAAATAGTCTTCGGCACAGGGGATGCAGTGGCCAACTGTGCTTTTTGCGGAAGATCGCTTGTAAGGAAAGCTTTTGTAAATGCGGAAAATATACCGGAACTCATTGTTCCGTTTTCCATAACAGAGGATGAGGCAAAGAAGATCCTGAATGACTGGTGCATCGAGAACGGGCACAGGAAAGAGGCAAAAGCCATAAGCAGGAAACTGGCGGATATCCGGGGCTTTTATCTTCCCTACGAGTTGGTGAAGGGCCCTGTTCATTGCAGTGTATTTCGCATAGACGGCGGAAGCATATATGACTGCGAAGGCTTTGTGGACGAGGTGTTTGTAAATTGCTCGAAGCAGCTTGATAATCAGCTTTTGGATGCCATGGAGCCCTATGATCTCGAAGAACTGAAGGAGTTTGATTTTTCTTATATTGCCGGGCATCAGGTAAAGACCGGAGATATTGATGCCGATGAGCTTGTAGGGCGCATAGAGCGGGAAGTCGGAGAGGACTACAAGCCTGTGATCCAAAAAACGCTGGAGACCAAAGCAGTAGGTGTAAGAGCTTATGCAGAAGACGTGCTCAGGATGCCGGTTCTTTTGCCGGTCTATTATCTTGCGTTTGATGGATATATGGCTGCGGTGAACGGACAGACCGGCAAGGTCAGCGTGCGGGCCTGCAAAGACTCAAAATATCTGATCCTTCCATGGTGGCTTAAGGCAATTCTGGCAACGATCGCAGGAACGGCAGGCGCCTCCCTGGGGCTGTTTCTCTTCGGAGCAGCAAAAGACTTGATCTACGGGGCATCAGGATGCCTTGCACTTGTCCTTGTGTTCGTCTTTTTTACGGCCTACAGCCAGGAGAAAGAAGATACATACGGGCTGGAGTATTTCCGTAAAATATACACCTC